>NZ_JAAVJS010000011.1:0-157141 GCF_012037625.1 Tamlana crocina | reverse complement strand
AAAAATCATCGTTCAGAAAATCTTCTTTCTTCATAAGTGTATAAAATTTAAAATTAAACAAAAAAAAATATCGAGGGTTGCAACCCTCGATATTTAAACTTTACACACTTAGTGAGATACTGCCAATTTAAATAATTACTTTTTCTTATCTTTTAATCAGATTAGTAATAGAACTCATTTAAACTTTTTTGTTTTGATTTTATTTAGGGTCAATACGATGAATGACAGATAGTTGGCCCTCTTCCATCTGGCCAGTGTCGTGTCGAACCTATTGAGCAGGGAGCGGAAACTGTCCATCCATGCGTTTGTCCGTTCCACGGCATACCTCTCATCGTACAAATCCCTGTCGAAATATTCGTTCCTATCGCTGCTGCCGTTCCTTTTATTGAAACATATATTGGCGTTGATTTCCTTTTTGGAACAGGCCGCTCTGAAATCCTTGGAGTCGAAGCCCGCATGGGCATTGAGGAACAGGCCTTCGATTTTGATGTCGGCCCTTTCCTGCGTTATGTGACCACCTCGAACTGGACTTCGGTATCGAACAGGTCGTTGTGGTTTCCCGAAACAGGCTCGGACATGGCCAAGGGCAGCCCCTGCCTTTCGGCTAGATAGAGGGCGTTGGTGGTCTTGCGCTTCTTGCGGCCTTGATAGTTCACTGATTCGCCGCCCCTTATGGCCGTGGTGTGGCCGCCATGAAAGGTCGAGTTCGCCCTTGTACCTCCGTAGGATCGCTGTCCAGCAGTTTTGGAACGTTCCGTCAAGGCACCACTTTCGGTAATGGTAATAGACCGATTGCCAGCATAGGGCCTTACGGGCAAAAACTCCCATTGCACGCCCGTTTCATCTTGTGGAGAATCGCATTGACGATCTCGCAAAGAACCGTAGGGGGAAATCCTCGTTTGGGAAAGGGGATGTTGGGCACTATTTCCATTTTTGTTGTATCTTTGTCGAGTACTTTGTACATGAGCTATGGGATTTATGTTCAGCGACACAAATGTCCGTAGCCCTTTCTTTCGATACAAAAAAAAGTTTAAATCACTTCATATTTTTTAAGTTTTATTTAGCCGAAACGGCTTTTTCTTTTTTATTAGAAAAATCTACTTCAATTTGATTTTTCATAATATCTTCAAACGTTTCGCGCTTTCTAATTAAATGGGCTTTATCGTTATGCCAAAGTACTTCAGCAGGGCGGAACCGCGAGTTATAATTGCTGGCCATCGAGAAACAATAAGCGCCCGCATTTTTAAAGCAAAGTACGTCGCCTTCAGTGATTTCTTTGATTCTTCGGTTGCTGCCAAAAGTATCGGTTTCGCAAATATAACCTACTACGGTATAAAAACGCTCACGGCCATTAGGGTTGGAAATATTGCTGATGTCGTGGTGCGACCCGTAAAACATAGGACGGATTAAATGGTTAAAGCCAGAATCTACCTGCGCAAATACTGTTGAGGTAGTTTGCTTCACGGCATTAACTTGCGTTAAAAAATAACCCGATTCGCTTACCAAGAATTTTCCGGGCTCGAATGCTAAGGTTAAATCTTTTCCGTAGTTTTTGCAGAATTCATTGAATCGTTCACTTAATTTTTGACCTAATTCTTCAATGTTCGTTTCAATATCGCCTTCTTTGTAAGGTACTTTAAAACCAGAACCGAAATCGATAAAATCGAGGTTTTTAAATTGCTTGGCCGTTTCGAACAAAATTTCGCTGGCGTACAGGAATACTTCAATATCCAAAATATCACTACCCGTATGCATGTGTATACCATTAATGGTCATTTTGGTATTTTCAACAATACGCAAAATGTGCGGTATTTGGTGAATGGAAATTCCGAATTTAGAATCGATGTGCCCCACTGAAATATTAGCATTTCCACCAGCCATAACATGCGGGTTGATGCGGATACAAACCGGAGTTTTTGGGTGCTTGGTACCAAACTGCTCTAAAATAGAAAGGTTGTCGATATTGATTTTAACCCCCAATTTGGCGGCTTCTTCAATCTCGTTTAAAGACACGCCGTTTGGTGTGAAAATAATCTGATCGGGCGAAAACCCAGCAGCCAATCCCAATTTTACTTCTTGAATTGAAACCGTATCAATTCCAGAGCCAAGGGATTTCAATAGTTTTAAAACAGAAATGTTCGATAATGCCTTAACTGCATAGTTTAATTTTAAGTGCTTTACATTTTTAAAAGCACCGGTAAGTCTTTTGTATTGTGCTTCAATTTTGTTGGCGTCGTAAACGTAAACGGGACTGCCAAACTCCTGTGCAATTTTCAGCAATTGATTTTCTGTCATGATTTCAAATTTTCGCCAAAGATATTTCATAAAACCTTATAACAAAGAATTCATCTAAAAAATTTATATAATTAAACAGAAAGTTAATTATTTAACAATTCGAAATATTTCAGGATTGGATATTAGCGGTTTTCGGCATTATTTATTAGGGTAAGTTATTGCTATTATATACATTTGTGATTCTTAAAACTTATCAAGTACATTATGAATTTACACGAATATCAAGGTAAAGAAATACTAAGCAGTTTTGGCGTACGCATTCAGCGTGGTATTGTGGCACAAAATGCCCAAGAAGCCGTAGCTGCAGCAAAACAATTAACAAATGAAACTGGAACCAGCTGGCATGTTATAAAAGCACAAGTTCATGCAGGTGGTCGTGGAAAAGGTGGCGGTGTAAAACTAGCCAAAAACTTAAAGGAAGTTGAAGAGCTAGCAGGCCAAATAATTGGTATGGACTTGGTAACCCCGCAAACCTCTGCAGCGGGTAAGCGTGTACACCAAGTTTTAGTGGCTGAAGATGTTTACTACCCTGGCGAAAGCGAAACCAGCGAGTTTTACATGTCTGTTTTACTTAACAGAAGTACTGGGCGTAATATGATCATGTATTCTACCGAAGGAGGTATGGATATTGAAACCGTAGCCGAAGAAACGCCTCATTTAATATTTACAGAAGAGATAGATCCTGCTGTTGGCATTATGCCATTCCAAGCTAGACGTGTAGCTTTTAATTTGGGCTTGTCTGGTACGGCGTTTAAGGAAATGACCAAATTCGTTACAGCTTTGTATACGGCTTATGTGAAGTCTGATTCTTCGTTGTTTGAAATCAATCCGGTTTTAAAAACCAGCGATAACAAGATTATGGCGGTTGATGCCAAAGTAACTATTGATGACAATGCCCTTTACAGACACAAGGATTATGTTAACCTTAGAGACATTCGTGAAGAAAGTGCCATTGAAGTTGAGGCTGGAGAAAAAGGACTTAACTATGTTGACCTTGACGGAAACGTTGGGTGTATGGTAAATGGTGCTGGTTTAGCTATGGCAACTATGGATTTAATTAAGCAAGCTGGTGGTGAGCCTGCAAACTTTTTAGATGTTGGTGGTACTGCCGATGCAGCTCGTGTTGAAGCCGCTTTCAAAATTATTTTAAAAGATCCAGCTGTAAAAGCGATTTTAATTAACATTTTTGGAGGTATTGTACGTTGCGATAGAGTAGCGCAAGGCGTTATTGATGCTTACAAAAATATGGGTAACATTAACGTGCCAATTATTGTACGTTTGCAAGGTACCAATGCCGATGTTGCAAAAGAATTGATTGACAATTCAGGTTTGGACGTTTTAAGTGCCACTGAATTCCAAGCAGCTGCCGATAAAGTACAGGAGGTATTGTCTTAAGCTTTTAGGTAATAAAATATTAAAAAGAGCAACTATAAATTAGTTGCTCTTTTTTTGTGCTTTCTTTTCGCCCTTTTTGGGCATTGGCCCGCGTAGGTGTATTACCAGTCCGTTTAAAAAGTTTCGTAAAATCTGGTCACCGCATTCCATATATTTGGGGTGGTCTTCCCGCCTAAAAAACGCACCGAGTTCACTTTTCGAAATCCTAAAATCAACCAATGCCAAAATTTTTACTATATCGTCATCGCGCAACTTTAACGCCACGCGTAATTTTTTCAAAATATCATTATTTGTCATGTGCTCTCTAGTTTATGTTATGTGGATAGTGCATTTCATCGATTTTTACCTGAAGGGCACTAAGAATTGACGTTTTCAACAGTAGCAAAGATACCTTAAAATTAGTATTGCCACGTTTTGTGTTGAAAATCAACTCAAAAAAACAATAATAAGCTATGAGTCAGTATTTTATAATTAAATGTTGCATTTTTGTTATTTTTTTAGAATTGACCAAATGCAATTTTATTAGCTGAATAAAATTCGCTAATGATGAAATAAATAAAATATACGATTAAATACGTATTGTTTTTCGATAAGCTACATTATATCTACGATTATAAAAGAGCCTCTGGTGCGTAACTTTATGATAAATTGATTTATCCATCGACAACATGATTAATAGAGTAGAAAAATTAAGTCTTTTATCTGAAATGATTGCTTTTGCAAAATATGATAAAGACATACGTAGAATAGAGTATAATTTTTTGCTGGGAGTGGCAAAACAACTTGATATAGCCCGCGAGGATTTCGATTATTTATTGGAAAACCCCGTTTCATATACCCATTTAAAATCGCACAGCGAGCGTATAGTTCAGTTCCATAGATTGGTGCTGTTAATGAATATTGAACAGGAATACCAAGGTGAAAACGAAAAAGCGGGAGTAACCAAACTTTATAATTTTGGATTGAGAATGGGGTTGAGCCATGAGTCCATTACTAAGGTTTTGTACTTGATGGACAGCTTCCCGAATAAAATAGTTCCACCAGATGTCTTAATAGACATTTTTAAAACACAGTATAATTAATCCCTTTTGTACTAAGATGTTATCTAAGTACTAATTAATAGTGTTGATAGCGCAACAATAGTTGTAAAAAATGAAAAGCTAAAAGGTTAAACTTTTAGCTTTTCTAGTTTTTCTTGATATACTTTAATTTCGTCCCGTAACTGGGCAGCTACAATAAAGTCTAAAGCTTTGGCGGCTTCTTCCATAGTTTTTCGCTTTTCGCGTATTTTTTTCTCTAACTCGGGTTTGCTTAAGTACTCGCTTTCCGGTTCGGCGGCTTTGGCTGCTTGCAGCTCATAGCTATAGGTACTCACAGAGTTTTTAGATAAAGCATTATCTAAACTTTTGTTCAATGCCTTTGGGGTGATGTTGTTGGCAGTATTGTAGGCCATTTGCTTTTCGCGGCGGTAATTGGTTTCATCAATGGTTTTTTGCATGCTGTTGGTAATCTTATCAGCATACATTATGGCCTTTCCGTTGAGGTTTCTGGCGGCACGCCCCACGGTTTGGGTTAAAGATCTTGTGGAGCGTAAAAAGCCTTCTTTATCGGCATCTAAAATGGCTACCAACGATACTTCGGGTAAATCCAAGCCCTCGCGTAATAAATTTACGCCCACTAAAACATCAAATAGGCCTTTTCGTAAATCTTGCATTATTTCAACCCGTTCCAAAGTGTCTACATCACTGTGGATGTAACGGCAACGAATTTGAATACGGTCTAAATATTTGGTCAGCTCTTCTGCCATGCGTTTTGTAAGCGTGGTTACCAAGGTGCGTTCGTCTTTTTCAACCCGTTGCTGGATTTCCTCGATTAAATCATCGATTTGATTTAAGCTTGGGCGGACTTCAATTATGGGGTCTAACAATCCGGTGGGGCGGATAATTTGTTCCACATAAACCCCATCTGTTTTTTGCAGCTCATAATCGGCAGGGGTAGCGCTCACATAAATCACTTGGTTTTGTAGTGCTTCAAACTCTTCAAATTTTAAGGGGCGGTTGTCCATCGCAGCAGGTAATCTAAACCCATAATCTACCAAATTTTCCTTTCGGCTGCGGTCGCCACCGTACATGGCATGCACTTGCGAAATGGTTACGTGGCTTTCATCCACTACCATTAAATAATCATCCGGGAAATAATCCAATAGGCAGAACGGGCGAGTGCCGGGCTGGCGGCCGTCCAAGTATCTCGAATAGTTTTCAATACCTGAGCAATATCCTAATTCGCGAATCATTTCTAAATCGAATTCGGTGCGTTCTTTCAATCTTTTGGCCTCTAAATGTTTTCCAATGTCTTTGAAATAATCGTATTGATTAACCAAATCGTCCTGAATGGCCTTTATAGCATTTTGAAGCACCTCGGGCGACGTCACGAACATGTTGGCCGGGTAGATATTCAATCGGTCGTATTTTTCAACAATTTTATTAGTTTGAATGTTGAACGATTCAATGTCTTCAACCTCATCACCAAAAAAATGAATTCTGAAGGCATCATCGGCATAACTAGGGAAAATATCCACAGTATCCCCTTTTATTCTGAAATTTCCGTGGCGGAAATCACTTTCGGTTCTGGAATATAAACTTTGCACCAACTGATGGAGCAACTTGGTTCGAGAAATTACTTGATCGCGTTTTAGGGTAATCACGTTCTTTTGAAACTCGACAGGGTTTCCGATACCGTAAAGGCAAGAAACGGAAGCCACCACTAAAACGTCGCGTCGCCCGCTTAGTAACGATGACGTTGTGCTGAGGCGCATTTTTTCTATTTCCTCGTTAATGGATAAATCCTTTTCAATATAAACGCCAGAAACAGGAATATAAGCCTCGGGCTGATAGTAATCGTAGTATGACACAAAATATTCAACCGCGTTATCTGGAAAAAACTGTTTGAACTCTGAATATAACTGGGCGGCCAAAGTTTTGTTGTGCGCCAATACCAAAGTAGGGCGTTGCACTTCTTCAATAACGTTTGCTACGGTAAAGGTTTTGCCCGATCCGGTAACACCAAGTAGGGTTTGGTATTTTTCGTTCGTTTCAATGCCTTGGGCCAATTTTTTTATGGCTTGAGGTTGGTCGCCGGTGGGTTTAAATTCAGAAGCTACTTTAAATTTCATCTGTTGTTTTTATTGCAATTTATTTGTCAGATGTAATTCGCATATTAAATCTTTAAATTATATCCGAGGTGCGGGTATGCTCATTTCATTCTACAAAATTAAACAAAATAAATGGCTATCGCTTTAAGGTGAAATGACCAGAAAAAACGCGTCCGTCTTCTAAAAATACTTTAAACCAATAATCGTTGGTGGGCAATATTTTTCCGCGAAATGTGCCATCCCAGCCTTCTTGTTGTACTGCGAGCTGTTTAATTAGTTTACCGTAGCGGTCGTAAATGTAAACTGTGCTGTTGGCCTGTACATTTGCATCAATTCCTTTAATATGCCAAAGGTCGTTAATGCCGTCGCCGTTTGGCGTGAAATATTTAGGATAGCCAATTACCGAAATGTTTAATGTAGCCACGCCACAAATATCATCTTTAACATGGATGGTGTAAAAACCAGCTTCAACATTTTCAAAAAAGGGCTCATCTTGATATTCGACAATATTAGAGTCTTCCCTTTGCAGGGCAAATTGATAATTGCCACGACCTAAGTTTGTGGTATCTATACTGACTGAATTGCGTTCTGAAATATCAATTACGGTAACGTCGTCTGGCGTGATGGTGGCCAGTTCTGATGCATCAACATAAATGTTTTCGGATTTTGAACATCCTGTGCCATCGGTTTTGGTTAGCGTAATGGTGTAGGTGCCCGGGGTAGAAACCGTAATGGTACTGTTGTTTGAAATGAATTGGTTGGTTTCGCTACCATCTAAACTGCTCCATAGCCATTCGTAGGTGAAAGTTTCAGAAGTGTTTTGTTCAAAAGGTTCAAGTTGGATGGAGAATGTCGGGTCTGAAGAACAAACAATTCTAGGCGTATCCACGGTAAAAACAGGCAATGGGTTAACTACTAAATCGATAAGGGTTGTAGCGATGCACTTGATGTTGTTGGGATTCACTATCCTGGCCGTAATAGTTTGATTTTCTGAAATAAGGGGATTGGGCAAGCTTGTGGCATTAGTGATTAGGTTGCCGCTTTCGTCAACATAGTCATAATACACTTCCATGTTGGTTTGAGTACCTAAAAGGGTACTTGTAAAAGTGGCGGTGTTGAACGGATAATAGCCATCGTTATCTATGTCGCCAGCGCTACCGTCGCAAAATACCTGGTCTGCTACAGGATTGGCTATGGGTTGCTCGTTAACCGTAAAAGTAACGGTGGTTTCATCGTAACAAGGGCCTTCGGGTGCCGAAGTAGTATTGTTTTCTACACGAACGGTAATGGTTTGGCTTTGGGTTAAAAAAGGATTTGGAAGCGGACTGGGCAAAGCAGAACCTGTTTCGTCAAAATACAACACCGTAAAATCTGCTGGGTTTTGTGCCCCTAAAATTTCGTTTTCAATTTGAGAGGTGTCGAAAGCAAAAACACCGTCAAAATCATCATCACATTCTGGTGCAATGATTACAGGATTTGCAATAGGTAGCGGTTCAACGGTTAGTAAAACATGTGGCCCCAAGCCTAAACAGTCATTCGAAATAGAGCTGTCTATGCGAACATAAATATATTGTGAATTCGGGTAGCCTATATTTCGGTAGTTAGAAATATCGGTGATTTCATTAATTTCTGCCAAGGCATCAGCTTCATTTCGGTAATAGCGCGGTGGCATGGGGTTTTGTCCGGCTGGGATAAAACTCATAATAGAAGCTGTTACACTGCTAAAATCAAACGCAGCAATACCATCGCGCTTGTCGTTATTGGCGTTGTTGTTTCCGTTGGCATCCAAAAAGTCATCACATTGGTTGAACGTAGCCACAAAACTTGAAGGTACCGATGTGGTAGAGACGCTTAATTGAATTTCGGATACTGAAGCACAACCATTCTGCCCTACAACGCGAGCCCAAACTACATCGTTATTAACGGTTCTATTTTCAAAAGTGGTGGGGTTTGCAATAAAATCGCTGCTGTTTTCATCTCCCAACGCTGCGGCGGCATCCGTTAAATAGTAGCTAAAGTTTTCGTTGGCCGCATTAGCGGAAATTTCGTTGTTGGCTTCAGTTAAATTGAAGGCACTGTAACCTAAATTTGCGGAGTCTTCGTCATCGCACTGAACAAGCGTTACAGAAGCGGACACTGTTGGTTTTGGTGCGACCGTAAAGTTGATATCTTCGGAATATAAGCCACAACTATTTCCGTTTCTATTTATAAATGCGCGGTACAAGTATCCATCAAAAGAAAGCGGTGTGTTCGATATGTTCAGGTTGAATGAATTGGATCCGCTATAAATGGCGTCATCGGATACCAAATTCCAGTTAGTGCCATTGTCGCTAGAGACTTCCCATTTTATGGTTTCGGCTTCGGGAGAGGATATGGATAGCGTGGTATCGGTTTCTTCGCAAATGGCCAATACAGCCGTTTGGGACGCTATGGAAAGGGGGGCATTATTTAAATAATCGCTGTTTGGCAGTGTGTAACCATCTGAAGCATTAATGACCAGCCCTGTGCCGGTTGTCGAATCTGGAGTAGTATCAACAATTACGGTAGTGTCGCCAAGGTAGCTGTCGCCATTGTCATCTGAAAACCCTGCTTCTAAGACGTCGCTACAGCCGTCGCCGTCGCTATCGAAATCTATATAATTGAAGATGCCATCGTTATCGGTATCGTCGAGCGTGTATCCAATAATATTGCTGTCTGGAGAAGTCTCTGCATGGTCAAACCAGCCGTTGGAGCCAAAGTTTCCGCCGCTGTCAATAATCCCGTTTAGATCTGTATCTGATAAAAGGCCTAATTGCCCAGTTTCATACAAATCGGTTAAGCCATCGTTATCACTATCGAGGTCGTAAAAATCAAAAATAGTATCATTATCAGTATCAAGGGGCATTATCGTAGCATCGAAGATATCGTCTAAACCATTGTTGTCGGCATCCGTTCCAGATAGAGTTACTAAGGTGCCTTGGTTTTCTACAATATCAGGAATGCCATCGTTGTCACTATCAAGGTCCAAACTGTCTGGAATACCATCAAAATCGTGGTCGTTATTGAAACAAGTTACTGAAAGCCCGCCGTTAAAAATGGAAGAAACCGTTCCGTTTTCTAGTTTGTGAATGAAAGTGAAGCCGTCAATTTGATTGGCTAAGAACTGATAAGGTTCGGCTCCGTTTGGGTTTGGGTTGATTTTAAAATGGATTTCGGAGCCAGAAATTTGTGTAATACCAGATTCAAAAATTCCATCGAAATTGGTGTCGATTAGTAAATGGTCGCTGGGGTCGACCAAGGTGATGTTTTTATTTATGGGTTGAATACTAACAATATAGTATTCGTCTTCAATATCGGTATTTGGAAGCGAAATGGTTTCCTCGAGTTTAATGTTTACAGATTCCGAAAATGTGATTTCATAGTTGTTTTCAGCACTTGTGGCATTGCCCAGGGTGCTGGTAAACCCTCCAGAACTGTTTCCGCTGAAGGTATTCATGTTTCCTGAGTTGTTTGTTTGGGTAAAGTTACCACTGGCTATGGTGTTATTTCGAGAGCCATCTTCAAAAATTAACTCGGGGGTGTTTAAATTGCTTAAGTTAATGGCGGCATTCCCTTTGGATTCGGTACAATTTAAAATACCATCGTTATCGTTGTCGATATCCAAATTGTCAATAATTCCGTCGTTATCCACATCATCCGGACAAATGCTTATCGGGATTTCTACCGATTCCAATTCTTCGCCGGTACAGGTAATAACGCCAATAAGTTTGTATTTTCCCGGTTGTGCCGGAGTGATTTTCGGGTTTGAAACCATTAAATCCACAAAACCGCTACCCGATCCGTCGTCATACATCCATTTAAAGCTATCAAAATTTTGGGTGTTGGCAGCTTGTAATGTAATGTTGGGAATACAGTTTCCGAGTGTGGTGAACTGGGCATCAAAATTGATTTCGGGAGCCGAAGGAAATCCCGAGTAAAAACTGCCCGAAGTTGCTGCACCGTTGTAGTTAAAATAGGCACAATATAACTCGTCGTCACTTTCCACTGAAATATTTCCGTTTAACCCCTTAACCTTATAAGTAATGTAATCGGGCTTGCCGGTTACGGGGCTTGGACTCACCGAAATAGGATTGTTGTTTATGGTTACAGTAGCACCTACTTTCGTTACAATGGATATACCCCCAGAATAATTCGTGCTCCCTATATCGTTAATATTGGCAATATTATTTAGGTTTCCGCGGGTTTCACAGCTTAATGGCGGTACAAAAAACATACCTTGGTTGGCCTCGTTTGGTGAGCCGTTGTTTCCAAGTCCTCCTACACCTTGGTAGGCAAAAACAGGTCGAGAGGTTTCAACATACATATTGCCATTGGAACTGTATTGGTTGCCTTCAATAACGTAATATTCACCTGAGTTTATATTTGCAATGGGTGCGTTGCCATTAATACTTATGGATGTATTGTCGGTATGGGCAACAATCAAAATATTTTCCCATGCATTATCGCCATCGCCTCGTACAAAAATATATTCAGTGCCTACTTTACTTAAATCTACAATTTGGTCTATTCCATAATCCCTGCCGTTACCTGAACCAAAACTTCCGTTAGCAGACCCGCAGTTAACAACAATAGGTTTGTCGGAATTGACTAAACAACCAATCAAGCCATCTCTGTTTACGGTCGAATCGAAACTATTTGTGGCAATGGTATAGCTTTCCCCTTCGTTTAAAATAGTATTGATTGGTGTAGCACCCGAATAATTTTTAATGATTAAACCTGCGGGAAGGTTACTGAAGTTTACGGTGGTATTGTCTTCCGTAGCCATTACCGAAACAAAATTTAGATAATTATCTTGCGGGTTTTGGTTGGTGTAGCTACCTACTCTAAATGTGGTTCCCAAAGCCGAAAGCCCTTTGCTTACCAAGGCACCGGCTTGCGCTCCACCACCAGCATTCATTCTTACAGATGCGTAAATAGGCGCTTCGGCTTCAATAATGTAACCTTTGTTGTTTGAAACCAAGCTGGTTTGTGTTGAAAGTATAAATAACTGTCCATAACCAGAGCCAATAGCGATTTCTCTAGGGGTAGTGTTCGATACCGTTCCTGTAATAAAATTTGTAGCTGGTTGCCCAATGGGAATTATAGTATAAGGTACGTTTGAATTGCTCGGCGTAGAAAGGTAAATGTACTGGTCTTCAGGGTTTGCATTGCCAAATGAGGCATTGGTTAATGGCGGGATATAGTGCTTTTTACTAAGTTGAGAATAACCATTATATCCAAAGAAAAGCATTATTAGAATGGTGAAAATGTTTAGAGAACAAATTCGAGGTAAAGCCTTAAGCATAGAATGAAATGAAAGTTACTTTAATATGATTTATACTAAAATAGATTAATCAATGTCATTTGACTCATTAAACCTTCAAAGGTTTAAAAAATAAGTTGAAATGTAAATTTATTATTTATCGTTTTAAAGCAAAGTGTCCTTTTATATCGAACGATTCGCCATCCTGCATAATTTTGGCAACAAACCAATAATCATCAGAGGGCATGTTTTGTCCGTTAAAAGTACCATCCCAGCCCACTGAAGTGTGAGGCAGTGTTTTTAACAGTTTTCCGTAGCGATTGTATATGTAAACAATGGTACCGGGCAGTTGACTAGCACCCACAATGTGCCAAGTATCGTAAGCCCCATCGTTATTTGGAGTAACGAACTTTGGAATGTCAATTACAAATACTTCGCGTGTTACATCCAAACAACCGTTTAAATCTCGAACCGTGACCAAGTGCGAACCAAAAGACACATTGTCAAACACATTTGAGGTTTGCGGCTCACCATCATCTAAAACAAAAACATAATCGCCAATACCGGATACATCAACGGTAATGCTGTTGGGATCGGCAAAATCGACAGTTTGGGTGAAATTGATTATGGCGCTATCCGATTCCACGACGCTAAAATTATGGGTGTACGAACAGTCTGGAGCCGTGGTATTGGGGCGGGTTACAGTAACGCTATAATTCCCAATATCGTTTGGGCCGAGAAGAATTTCAGCAGAAGTCGCACCGGTTGACCACAGATAGGTGTCGCCAGCAACGCCAGTTTCCGCACTGACTACCAAGGGGACGTCATTGCACAATGGCACAATATCATTGATTGGGATAACGGGTAACGGGTTAATCCGCGTATTGAACTGAGTAGTGCTGTAACACCCCGTGCTTATATTTTGAACGCGCACGAAAATGGTTTCGCCATTAGTAGCTTGGTAAGAAGTGTTTATTCTATTGGTTCCGCTTTCGGCATTTTCTTCCGTATTATAAAAAGTAATATTGAAATTTGAAACATTTTGTGAACCCAAAATAGCACTATTGTTTTGTGTGAGGTCGAATACTAAAAAGTCATCATAATCATCGTTACAGTCAATTAAATCCGGCGGGGTATTGGCAACAGGGTTTTCATTGATCTGTAAAATGAAAGCCTGTACAATAAAACAGCCTGTTGTAGGGTTTGAAGCCCTTACGTAAATAGTATGGTTGTTATTGGTGTAATTATAAGTGTTGCTTAAAATCGCAGTATTGTCTTCGGCATCGGTTTGGGTGTCGTGATAGGATATATTTACCACTGAGGGATCATCAACAATCATGTTGTCAACTAAAGATAAATCGTAGGTGTTGGTGTCGTTGTCGCAAATTTCAACTGTGCCCACTGTATTTGTTGGTGGCGGCGGATTTACATTAAGTTGAAGCGGCACGACCGTATAACAGCCGGTTAAGGTGTTGGCCACTTTGATGTAAATGGTTTTAGCTTCTGAAACAAAATTTTCAGGATCAACAATGGCATTTGTATTGTCTAATCCGTCATTGGGGTTTATGTCGGTTTCGTTTTCAAAATAGTCTATTCTCAAGTTGCTTTTTACACGATCCAAAACTTCAAAATCTTGGGTTTGGGTATCGATATTGTAAAAGGTTAAATCGAAATTGGCTTGCCCGTTATAATCGGGAGCACATTCGGTCAACGACGGTGTGCCCACTAAAATATCGGGTGCGGCGATAATATTGATTCCTAATTCTTCAACCACGAAACAGAGCGAATCGTCGCTTTCAATCCTTACATAAATACTTTGCGGATTCACCACGTTGGTGTAAGTGGCAGGCAACGGATTAACGTTTTCTTCGGCCAAGTTTCGGGTTAAGTGGAAGGAAATATTTAGTACATCTGGTGTGCCTTGACTAATTTGATTGGCTTTTTCGGCGAGGTTAAATTCGTGCCTACCGTCGTTGCTATCGTCATCACAAATCAAATAATCAATAATTGGATTGTAAACGGGATCAGGAGATACTTGCAGGATGAATGCCGAAGTACCAAAACAACTAGGGTCTGTAATATTTTCAACACGCACATAAATGGTTTGTGGGCTGCTAGTGTTTTGATAAATCGTGTTTTTATCGATTGGAATTGTAAAGGCAGCATCTTCAAAATAAAAAACCTCTTTTCCGGTTTGGCCGTTTAAAATTTCGTCGTCTTTTTCAGAAAGTAAAAATTCTGCGGTACGGTCATTATCATCCTCACAGATTTGATAGTTGCTTATGTTAGGAAAATCAGGCAATGTATTAATAATGGCTTCAAACGATTCTATCGCATAGCAGCCCGTGCCGCTAACCACATCTTCCACACGAATAAAAATGGTTTGGGTGTTGGTGTTGTAGGCATCGCGATCGGTTTCGGGTATTTCGTTGGTTTTGGCATCGGCATCTTCAAAAGAGGTGAAAAAGTCAATATCCAAACCTGTGGTGCTAGGAACCACTTCTGAAATTTTAGCGTTGAGGTCGATAATGGAAAATCCATCTTGGTCATCATCGCAAATAATAATATCGGTGGGCTGATTGGTTGCCGGAGCAACCAGTACCTCAATTTGAAAAGGATTTACAGTAGAGCATCCTGAGTTGGTGGCCTCAATACGCGCATAAAGTGTTTCAACGGAATTGGTGTTATTGTAAAACGGAGGCAGTTGGTTTTGCGTGTTTTCTGCATCGGTTTGGGTGGCGTAATAGCGTACCGTAAAATCATCGTTTCCTCCTGTGATGGTATCATCAAGCGAAGCGAGGTCTATGCTAGCAAAGCCATCGTTATCATCATCGCAATAGGGTACGGTAACATTATCAAATAGCAATATCGGGTTAATGAGCAGTGTGATTTCAGAGTCTTCAATGCAGCCACTGTCAGTGTTTTCAATAGTTATGTACAATACTTGCGGACTCGCTGCCTCATAGGGTTGTGTTTTGGGTAGTGCGTTTGTGTCGTTGTCCCTGTCATCTTCTGTTTCGTAAAAGGTAACGGTAATGGGGTAGGGTAAATCGTTGGCAATATAGCTTTCAACGGTAAATAAATTAAAATCTAAGGTGTCGTTTTCATCTGCATTGTTGTCGCAGAGCGCATAATCGCCAGTGTCGGTGCCCGTGAGCAATAGATTGGTGTGAATTTCAAAAGGAACAATGGTAGCACAGCCCGTGTCGTTATCTTCAATCCTTAAGTATATGGTTCCCGATCCAGGTTCGGTAACGGCATTATTGTATTCGTAATTGGTTTCGTTTGCAATAATATTGGTATTCGTTTGTGCGTCTTCCAAAGTGGTATGAAAAGTAGTGGTCACATCGGTTAAACCGGCCAAAATAGGGGCGATGACTTCGGTTAAATCGAAGTTTGCTGAACCGTCCAAATCGCGATCACAAGCATCGAGGTATTGGGTGTCTCTATTTACAATGGGGCTAACTTCAATATTTACTTGCAAAGTGGTATTGTTTACGCAACCGGTTGTGGTATTAACGACTCTAACAAAAACATTATCTGTTGGCGTGTTGGTGTTAATATAAGGGCTGGGTATGGGGTTGTTGCCTGTGCTGGCATCCAATGCGTTGTAGTGATAAGTGACGAATAAATTAGCGTTGCCTTGAGTAATCTCATCATCTTTTTCGGTAAGGTCTATTACGGCATATCCATCTGGGTTGTCATCGCCATCACAGGTTTCCAATGGAGTGGGAGCAACAATATCTGGTAGACTGTGTACAATAAGGTTAAAACTGGTGTATGAAAAACAAGGACTGTCTAAATCCTGAATTCTTACAAAAATAGGTTGCGGATTAACGGTGTTTGAAATAGGGGTGGTTATCGGGTTAAGGTTTGCCCTAGCCTCAGCTTCTGAATAATGATAGCTGTAATCGTAGTTGGTAAACGGAATGTTGGGTTCCAGTTCTGCATTTTTGGTGGATAGGTTGAACACTTCTGTTTCGTCGCCGCTGGCATCATCGCAAATTTCGTAATCGGTAATGGGGTCAATGGGTTCTTCGGTATTTAAGACGACTTCAATATCGTCTTCCTCCACACATGCCGAGCCGTTAACCGGAACAGACACTTCAACCCGGTAAGTGCCGTTTGCTACAGCGGTGTAGCTAGAACCTGTAGCGCCAGGTATTAAATTACCGTTGAGGTACCAAGCATACGAAGCTAAAGGATTCTCCAAATCGGCATCTAGAACGGCCGAACTGGCACAGGTTGTTATATTGTCGCCCAATTCCAATACCCTAAAACTGTCGCCTTCAATAAAAACAGCCGAATCGAATGTATTATCGGTTTGGTCGGCAATAATGAGTTTTATATGATAGGTAACATTAGGCTGAATGGTGCCCGATGCCGTTAAAACGATAGTTCGTCCGTTATAGTTGGTGTCGCCCACGTTGTAGCCTTCAAAATATTGTTCGTTTTGTGCAGGGCAAACACCAAAAATTTCATCGTGTATGGTATTGGTGTTAACTGGTGTGGTTGTGCCCGGAACCACAGCAATATTTTGGTAGGGCCCCGTGCTTCCCGCTTCTCTAATTAGAAAAACGAAACCATCGGAAAATTGACACGGGTTGATGCCAAAGTACTCCTCAGAAGCCAATAGATAATTAAATTGAAATTGGTTGGATATAGATACAAAATCAAATTCGATGGAAGTGGCATTTACCGTATTGGTAATCCCCAAAGCAGTCTCCAAATCAGGGTCGGTGCCCCAAGCGTTGGAACCTTCGCTCAATGTTGGGGATATGGGAGAGTTTCCCCCAGATCGAGCCCCTCCGGTAGATAACATAATACCCCTTTCAAAAGGAAAATTGGAACTGCCCCGTTCAAAATAGCCATAACTTGCTAAGCCTGTATTTGCACCGTTAACGGAAGAACTGATGTTAGAAATATCCACACAGCCATCAACGAGGTTGTTTTGAATTAAGGATTGTAAATCAACAGAATCATCTACCGTGATTTGTTGTGAAAACAACAGCATGTTTCCGCCAATAAGAAAAAGTAAAATGAAATAAAATAATCTCATACTAAGTAGGTGGTTTCTGTTTGTGTTAACGGATTAAAGAACAGTTTTTTGTTTAGGACAATTTAATGTCGAAAAGTAGATGTTTTTTAGATGAAATGCAAAATAAATCGATTAAATGTTTGTTTTTGCTGTTTTGGTATCGGTTTTAATACTTTAACGTAAAATGATTTTTAAATATTCTGCCGTCTTCCAGTTTTACTGAAAACCAATAATCGTCATTTGGTAATTTTTGTCCATTTAACATGCCGTTCCAGCCTTCACCTAAAGGATTAAGCTCTGTTATGAGTTTGCCATAGCGGTTGTAAATTTGTATTTTAGTATTTGGCTGAAAAATTTCGGATACGCCGTACACTTGCCAAGTATCGTTAACGCCATCATTATTTGGGGTGAAATATTTTGGAAACCCAATTACCGAAACGGGTTCGGTAATTGTACCACAGTCATTTTTTGTGTCCCTAATTTGAATGCTGTACAAACCGGGATAGAGGTTATCGAATAACGTAGTTGTTTGGTAGGGCCTAATAATTTGAATGTTGATATCCAATAATGCATATTCGTAAATGCCTTCGCCTGAAACCATTATGTTTATGGTGTTGTTTGTAGATGCATCGGTAACTTCTACATTTTCTATAGTGGCGATGTTAGAGGGCTCAACAACGACGGTACGCTGGTCTGAGCAGCCTGCTTGATTCGTGATTTCAACAGTATAGGTGCCAATTTCATTAATATCGATTTCATAGGCGGTTTCTCCAGTACTCCATATATAGGAGTAGTTGTTGGGCGAACCTACCAAAAAACCGGCATTGATTTTTATGGGTGCAGGGAAGTGATTCACACAATAAAGTACGTTTTCGTTTTTCTCTATTTGAGGTAACTCCGCTATACTGAGTATTATTTCGTTAATCCCGAAGCAGGTATTATTGTTTACGGTTTCAACCCGGTAATAAAGGCTTTGGGTGTAAGGTGTTTTATTTTGGTATTGAGAAACACTATTGTTTTCAGTGAGTGCGTCTTCTAGGGTTTCGTAAAATGTAATGGAAACGTCGTTAAGGGAGGTGTTCAGTTGGGCTGCGATATCGAACTTATAATCTTCGAGATTAAATAGGTTTATGCCGTCGGGAGACGCTACTTCATCGCATTGTTGAGGGGCGCGATAAACAGGGACTTCGGTGGTTGCTATTTGCAGTTTGAGTGATCCTGTATCAAAACATCCACTGAAGTTATGTACAGTACGGGTGTATAATATTTCGTTGGGCACTGTGTTTTCATAAGATTCAGGATTAGTAATGGCATTATCACCATTCTGCGCATCATTTTCGGTTTGATGGAATGAAATGCTATAATCTTGATTATAAGTCGGTAAAATAGCTTCGTAGGCTTCGGTTAAATTAAAGATTGTTGTTCCAGAAAGGTTTGGGCTAGCGGCACATTGTGTAAGCGTTTGGTTGTTGGTTACGGGCGATTCAAAATAAGTGACTTTTGCCAAACCCTCTAAAGTTTGGCTACAGTCTCCAGTATTTGGGTCGATAAATACTTTGTACAAGCCTTCTTCATCGACATCAAGAAAATAAGTGGTATTTGTAATAGGAATTCCGTTTTTAAACCAGTTGTACGTGGCGCCTTGAATATCAGGCGATGTTAGCGTGTAAGTGTCATTTTCGCATAAAAATAGTTCAGAAGAGCTTGAGTTGTTGCCTGTAATATCTATTTTCTCAGAGAAAAAAGACGTTATAAAGGGGGGCAAACCTTGCCTGCCGTTCGATCCCAATTGCAAACTGTTATAGGCATAGTTGCAGCCCGGACCAGAAATGTTAGGAGTGTTAATGGTAGACAGAAAGGGTTGCCCTTGGTCGTAGCTGAGGTTCATCGACTGATAAATTTTTCCGTCTGGACCCAATTGCAGTGCACCTCTGTACATTTGTCTGTGGTCTATAACATATTCGGTGTTACTAATGTTGGTGGCCGTTATGTTGTATTGCAGTAAAGCGCCGTATTGCGCCGAGGGAGCACTGCCTTCTTGTTCATTGGTTTGGTAAAAGGATGACACGTAAAGCAGTTGGTTGTTTTGCGAAAACTCCACCCCATAGGCTACTTGTGGTTTTTTGCCGTTTAGAGAAAAAGTAATTGTAATTTCCTGTTCGTTACTAATATTACCGGTAGTTTTATCAAAATCATAAATAAACAAACCCGAAGTGGTATTCGCACAGACCAGTTTTGAACCATTGGGCGATAATTTTAGGTAGCCCCTTCGGTTGGTGATGTTATTTGAAAAGGAACTGGTTACGGGTAAGGTGTTTAGACCTGAAGTGTTCACTTCATAAGCATAAAAGGTGTCGAAAAAACCGGAGTCTCCTTGTGCGAGTGTGATCACCCAAATAGATTGTGTTTGGCAGTCCTTTACAACGGCAGTAACTTTTTCAGACGTTGTTGGTAGCAAGTTGTAGTTTTTAATGGTTACATCGCCCAAACCGTTTTCCAAACTCATATCGACAATTGAATAATTAAAGCCAAAATCTGAATCGTTCTGATGTATTTGTGTATCGACTGTGAAAATGTAATACATGTTTGGGGCTTCTGGTTGAGGTACAATTATTGCCGATTGGGTGCTCGAGGGGTCCCCGTATAAACCAAATCCGTTAGGCATACGGTCGTGGTTTTTGTTCCAAACAGAAATGCCGTCAGTGTAAAATAACAGGTTTCCGTTGGTATCTGATATTGTTGCGCAGCCCTCTATAGTGTTAAGTTTGCCGCTAGAGAGTGGAGAAACAGTGCCGTCTGGATTGAATCGTATTCCAGCATTTTCGCCAAAATACCAGTTGGAAGCTTCCTCTTGACCAAAAGCACAGGTAATGGCTAAGCCAAAGTATATTAGAATGAGGGCGGTTTTTTTCATCTTTTTTCAATAGCAATGCTATCAAAGATATTATAAATCGCGCTTTTTTAATAATCTATACGATAAAAAGATAAATAGAGCAGTCCAACCCAAAACCAAGGCCATTTCGTGCCAATGCACGGCGTAATCGTAAGCTAATTCGGCTTTGTCTGGAAATTTCGTCATGGCAATACGCTGAAAAGGTTGGTCTATCAATTTGTACATCGATTTTAACGGAAAAATATTCTGGATTTTTTCGGCAACATTGGCATCCCACTGCCAAGCCATGAGTCCGAAAGCAATCCACTCCACAATAAAAAGTATGAACAAAAAAGCCAGTGCAAACGCCGAACGTTTTACCAACATACCAAAAAATAAACATAGGCTAAAAAAAGCGACCAATTTTACAAAATAGGCCAACAGAAATTCGGTTTCCATCAAAATAATTCCAACTTCCGTATAGCTGGAATAGTAAAGCCCGATGCAAAGCGAAATAAAGGCTGTTAAGACTGTTGAAACCAACGAAAAGAAAATTATGGTGTAGAATTTTGAAAGGATGAATTCCTTTTTGCTCAATCCATCAATTAAATTCTGTTTTAAGGTTTTGTTGCTGTATTCGTTTCCAATCATGCTCACCACAACAATGGCGAAGAAAAATTTAAACTGCGATGAAAAAAACGTCGTTAAATGCCAAATAATCGGGAAGTTGAATACGCCTAATTCGCCAAGTTCGAGGGTGAAAAAGCCAAAAACGTTAATTTTTAACGATGATAATAAAATGATGAAAAATGGTAATACAAACGAAATAAAAATAAGCACTTTGCTGGTGCGGTTTAGCAGCAGTTTTTGCAGTTCCAAGTTTAAAAGTCGAAGCATTATTAGGCGTTTTGGTGGTTATTGGTCAATTGCAAAAATTGCTCTTCCAAGCTTTCCTTGCGTTTTACCAAATGGGTGAGTACAATGTTATTTTCAAAAAGGAGCTTATTGAAATTTTCGGCCTCTAGGGGTTCGTTTAAAAAGGCGGTGACTAAGTCGTTGTTGATTTTTATTTTTCCAAATGTGGGATGGTTTTCCAAAAGCTGAATCAGTTCGTTTTGATGGTTGGATTTTAGTTCGAAAAAACCGTGACTTGAAATCATTTCGTCCACACGACCCGAGTACAGTTTTTCGCCTTTACGCAGTACCACTACGTGTGAACACACTTTTTCAACTTCGTCCAATAAATGCGAGGCCAGTAAAATAGTGGTGCCATTGGCGGCAATTTGTTTGATGATTTCGCGTATTTGGTGTATGCCCTGCGGATCCAATCCGTTGGTGGGTTCGTCCAGGATTAAAATTTCAGGGTCGTTAAGTAGCGCTGAAGCTATGGCCAAGCGTTGTTTCATTCCCAAAGAATATGTGCTGAATTCACTATTCTTACGTTCAGAAAGCCCAACAATTTCTAATTTTTCGTCTATTTTATGGTATGGCACACCCTTTATTTTGCACACCAATTTTAGATTTTGTAAAGCGGTCATGTAGGGGTAAAAGTTGGGGCGTTCAATAATGGCGCCTACTTTTTTTAGGGCATCGTGCGTGGAGGTATTGCCGTCAAACCAATGGAAGTTGCCGTGCGTTTTGTTTACTACATTTAAAACGATACCCAAAGTGGTAGATTTTCCGCTGCCGTTCGGCCCTAAAATACCGTAAACATTGCCTTTGTTAATGGTGAACGATAAGTCTTTTACGGCTGTTAAATAGCCAAATTTTTTGGTGAGGTTGTTAATGGTAAGTATCGGTTCCAAGTTGTATTGTTTTTGCTGGACTTTTATGTTCGACGATGCTTCAACGTTTTTGTTACAGCAATTTCTTTTGGCTTTTTACAGCACAACAACATAAAGTCATAAAGTTTTATTATTTTCAAGTTTAAAAGCAAATTGCAACAGAAATTGCTTTTTTCGAATAACTTTACGCTATGCAAGATTTAAAAATTTCGAAGAAAAAGCCTTCGTTTCCCATAACGCCTAAACTGCACGATTATCTTTCAGAGTATAATCGCGACATGAAAATCCCTATTTTTTATGATGATTTGTTGCGGTTTCAGGGCTCTATTGTGGTATATGATAAAGATGATAACGATACGCTTTGGATCAGGGTGTATTACAACGATTTTGAGCGCGAGGAAATAGAGCTGTCATTAAAAAAAGTGTACACCATTTTGCATTCCGATGGTAATGAAAGCGTATTACCATTTTTAAGCGTTGATGCTATTGACTATTGCACCTTCGGAAATTCTAAGCCTTTTAGGATTAAAGTTCGGAATATTTTAAATGACAACTATACATACTTTTACGTAAAAACGGCCGATGCTTCTCGGGTTTATGGTTTGGAGTTGGAACACATGCTGTCGCCGTATAATTTGAACTTTTTGGTTTACAAAGATACTTTGATCGAGGAGCACATTGCTGGTATTCCGGGCGATGAGTTTATTAAGGATTTTTTACCAAAGTGCGACAAATCTGAAAAATCTCAAATAGCCAAAGAGTTTGTGAAATTTAATGAACGCTGTATGATTCGGCTTTTGGGCGACATGCGTTCGTATAATTATGTTATTGTACCCACACACGATTTTGATCACGTGGTGTATAAAATTCGTGCCATCGATTTTGATCAGCAGTCCTACGAGGGGAAATTCAATATTTACCGTCCGCAGTTTTTTAAAGAGAATTTGAAAATGGTGGAATTGGTTTCCGAAGGTATGCAAAAACTATCCATTAACCAATACAAAACCGAAGAGCGTTCCATTTTGGTAAAACGTTTGAAAAGTTTTCACGATCGTATCGATATGTTGTTGGATTGCATGCAAAATGATGTGATTTCTACCGATGAACACATCCATCTTTTAAAGATGAAGATTTTTGAATACACCCAAGATGTGAAGTTCAAAAGATGTAAAAATATGGGTGAAATCCTTAAGCGTTCTTTGGAGTTTTTAACCCATAATTACGAAAACGTAAGTTTGGATAAGTTGAAGCAGAAGTAAGGTTGAATAGGATTCGCCTTAAAGGCTGCTCGACTCCGTTCGCCAAATTGTTATCTTTTGAATTGGCAGAAACAGTTGGGGTGCCTAAAGGATTAATTCCAGTTTTCTTCAAAGTCGAGGTTGTCGTAATCGTCGAGGTCTAGGCCATCTTCAAATTCATTGAAATCATCATCTTCATCGGCTTCGAAAACACGGTCTGGAGCGGTGTCTGGTACTTGCCCTTGTACAAACATGAGGTTGGGGTAGTCTTGGCCTTCGGCCTCTTCAACAATCTCGGCCAATTCAACGTAAAAAGTCCACATGCTCAAAAAATCGTACACGTATATCAACTTGGTCTGGGCTTCGTGTACCACGCTGTCCAAAGCTGTTTCGTTCATTAAACGCGCCGAATTATTGTCGCTCAAATCGAATAATGAAATTTCTTCACCTTGATCCCATTGATCATTGCTTATGTAAAACGAAGCCATTTCAGTACCATCAAATCCAAACGATTGCGTAATAATGTTGTGCAAGTCTTCTAAGGTGTCGGTTTCACGAATCTCCAAATCGCGAAAAACGTCCTCGTCTGTGGTGTCGTTGTCTAAAATAACTCTAAATCTGTAAATCATGGGATAAAAAAGTTGAACTGCAAAGGTAGGTTATTTATGTTATTTCGAAAAACGGTGCAGGGTAAATGTCATGGCACTCAACAATAAAAATGCACCAATTTGATGAGCTAGACCTAACCATAGGGGCACGCTCAATAGAATAGTGAAAACCCCCAAAATAAACTGAACAAACACGATAACCACTAAGCTGAGAACACTTTTTTGCTGAATACTGGAGAGTGGTAATTTTTTCGATTTTATCCAGAGCCATATTAATGCCGCAACAACTAAATATGCCAAAGTTCTATGTACAAATTGAATGCCGCTTGGGTTTTCAAATAAATTCTTATAGAACGGTTGCAGCACATAAACCGTATGGTGAATAAACTCCCCCTCGTTCATTAAAGGCCAATGGTTGTGTAGCAATCCTGCTTTTAAACCGGCCACAAAAGCACCGTAAATAATTTGTATGATTAAAATGAAAAAACTAAAAATAATCCACTTTCTAAATTTAGGAAACGCAATAGGTTTTCTGTCTGGGTAAATTAAGTCTAGCGCCACCCATAGTGTCGCAGCAAACGTTAAAAAGGCAGTAACTAAGTGAGCTGCGAGCCTAAAGTGGCTAACATCGGGCTGGTCTACCAAACCACTTTTAACCATGTACCATCCTAAAAAGCCTTGAAACGCACCAAGTACCATTAAAACCAAACTTTTCTTAATGGTGCTTTTGCTAAGTTGTTTTGTTATTAAGAAATACAAAAACGGAATGAAAAACACTATGCCAATTAACCGACCAATAACTCTGTGCAGCCACTCCCAGAAATAAATTTCCTTGAAATCGTCGAGCTCAAAGTGGTAGTTTAGTTTTTGGTATTCTGGGTATTGTTTGTAAAGGTTAAAGGCTTCTTGCCACTCGGCCTCGTTAAGTGGCGGAATGGTGCCGGTTATCAATTTGTAATTGGAAATGGATAGCCCAGAATCGGTTAAACGGGTAATGCCACCAACAAAGACCATTATAAAAATTAGCAGACAGCCGGTTAACAACCAATATATAACCTTTTTATTGTCTTTTTTTGAATTTACCATGAGCGCACGAATTTATTTTTTACTAGCCACATTTAGTCCCATTTTTTTACCTTTTTCCAACATCAATTGATGGGCTGCTTCGTATTCATTGGGTATTTCGCCCTCTAAAATAGCTTCCTTTATCGCTTCTTTGATGATGCCTATTTCTTTGGAAGGCTGCAAATTGAAGGTTTCCATGATTTCCTCGCCCGAAATTGGCGGTTGGAAATTTCTAACATGATCGCGCTCTTCTACCTCCACAATTTTTTCACGAACAATTTTGAAGTTGTTATGGTATTTTCTGAAGCGTTTTGGATTTTTTGTAGTGATGTCGGCCTCGCAAAGGGTCATTAAATCTTCCACATAATCGCCGGCATCAAAAACCAAACGGCGCACGGCCGAATCGGTAACAATATCCTGAGCCAAAACAATGGGGCGCGAGCTCATCAATACCATTTTTTGAACGAACTTCATTTTGTCATTCAAAGGCATTTTTAAGCGTTTGAATAAACGATACACCATTTTTGAACCTTCAAATTCGTGACCATGGAAGGTCCAACCCACTTTTTTACTGAATTTTTTTGTGGGAGCTTTGCCAATATCGTGTAACAAAGCAGCCCAACGTAGCCATAAATTATCGGTGTTTTCAGAGATGTTATCCACCACCTCCAAGGTGTGGTAAAAGTTATCTTTATGGCGTTGGCCTTCAATTTCATCAATGCCTTTTAAAGCAGTGAGTTCCGGTAAAATGTATTTTAACAGACCTGTTTTTTCCAACAATAAAAACCCGATGGACGGTTTTTCACTTTCCAGAATTTTATGCAGTTCTGTAACAATGCGTTCGTTGGTAATGATTTTAATACGTTTCGCATTTTTGGTAATTGCCTTAAGCGATTGGTCTTCAATTTTAAAATTGAGTTGCGATGCAAATCGAATAGCTCGGAGCATGCGCAATGGGTCGTCACTGTAAGTGATGTCTGGGTTTAATGGCGTGCGGATTATTTTTTTATCTAAATCGGCCATCCCTTCAAACGGATCTAGTAAATCCCCAAACGTATTTTCATTTAAACTTAGAGCCAACGCATTTATACTGAAATCGCGTCGGTTTTGGTCGTCTTGTAGCGTGCCATTTTCAACGGCAGGGTTGCGACTGTCTTCGGTATAGGATTCCTTTCGTGCGCCCACAAATTCAATTTCAATATCATCATGGCGGAGCATGGCCGTGCCGTAGGTTTTAAACACCTGAACTTTGGGCGTGTTGGGTAAATTTTTGGCGACTTGTTTGGCAAGTTTAATGCCGTCGCCAACCGCAACAACATCAATATCTTTCGCCGTGCCACGCTTTAAAAAATAATCGCGAACATAACCGCCTATTACGTAGCTTTCCAGATTTAACTCTGAAGCAGATTTAGATATAACTTTAAAAATAGGGTGGTCAAGTGCTCCTTTGTAATTCATTGGTATGATGTCAAATTCCAAATATTGAAATTCCAAATTCCAAATTCCAAATAGGCACTTGGAATTTAGGTTTTGACAATTCTAGTTTTATTCCCGAATAATCTTTACAACACCATTGTTACTCAGCTTAATAATTGAGGATGGTTTGTCGCAAATTTTTTCGCGCTGCAAATTTACAACATAGTCCACACCTTTTAAAACCTCGGGTGCTATTTCTTTGAATGACTTTGGAGTGGGGGCTCCGCTAATATTGGCTGAAGTGGAAACAATGGCACCATTAAATTTTCTGGATAGCCAAAAACAGAAGTCATCATCGGGGATGCGAATGGCGATGCTGCCATCGTCGGCAATTAAATTTTCGGCTAAATTTTGGGCTTCATCGTAAATAATGGTGGTGGGTTTGTCGGTTACATCAATGATGTTTTGTGCTGCTGCCGGAACTTGTTTTACGTATTTTTTCAACATCCTATCGTCGGCCACCAAACAAATTAGGGCTTTGCTATCTTTTCGCTGTTTTAAATTGTACACTTTTTTAACGGCCTCAGGGTTACTAGCATCACAACCTATGCCCCAAACGGTATCGGTGGGGTAGAGGATTAGGCCTCCGTTTTTTAAAACTTGCAGTGCGTTTTTTATTTCGGTATTTTGATCAGGCATGATTTAAAATTTCTTTATAAACTTTAACCGTATTTTGAGCCATTTGGCTTGTTGTAAAATTCTCGATGAGTTTTTTGTGCGCTTGTGTTACAAATTTATCTTTTAAATCGGAATCATTGGCAAGTTTCAAAACAAACTCAGTTAGTTTTTTATCGTCATGCATAGGCGCAAGCAGTCCATTTTCTTCGTTTTCAATAATTTCAGGAATACCTCCAACATTGGTGCTAACCACCGGGACTTTGTGGTACATCGATTCATAAATAAATTGCGGAACCCCTTCGCTTTGAGACGTCATCAACGACATGTTAAACTGTGGGATGAAATTTGAAGCGTTGGGCGTGTAGCCTAAAAATACCATCTGTTCGTTTAGTCCCAGTGCTTTAACGCGATCTAACAAAGGTTGGGTGCGCTCGGTAAAAGTGCCTATTTGTACAAAAAAGAAATTAGTTTTCTTTTCTTCGTTAATAATTCGGTTGGCTACGTTTACCCAAGTATCCAAATGTTTAGCTCGAATATGGTTGGCCACGTTGCCAATAATCACTTTATCATTGCCTATTTCGAATTTTTCGCGAAGCTTAAATGGTGTTTCGTCACTTTTGGTTTTCAAGTTGGTGCCGTGGTATATGGTAACCAATTTGCTATGGTCTTCAATGGCTTTTTTAGAAACCCTTTTTGTTTCTTCCGAAACACAAAGTATCTTTTTAATTTTTGGATAGTTGTATTTGTAAAGTGTTTTTTTGCGTTGTTTAATGTCGAATGATGTTTTTTTGCTGAAAACGAACGGCGGTAAATTGTAAAATTTATCGGCAATAATAGCCAATTGAATAGCTGTGGTATCGTGTATGTGGATTAAATCGATTTTTTTGGACTTGCATATTCTGCCGAGTTTGAGTGAAAACCTTAAATCGATTTTTATGGCCAAAGGAGCGGCAATGTGCTCTATTGACGTTTTTTTTAAACGCTCATGAAACGGCCCGTTTTTTACACAAAAAACAGTGTTGTTTATTTCGGGGTGGGTAGTGGCCAATTCGGTGCATAAGTTTTCAATATGGTTTTCGCCACCGCCCCAGTTTGAAACAGCCGATAAGTGTAAAATGTTCATCTTTTAATTATGCAATGGTTTGTTTCTGTTTTAACGAATCGCTTATGGGCGCACCTTTTAAAAACGACATGAATAGCGGGAAGCTTTTAGGTTTTATAAGCATCTTAAAAAAGAATTTTACTGTTAGCCACCATCTTAAAATTTGGTAAGGCCAATAGCCCGAGTTTTTACGCAACACGTATAGCAATGAAATTTTTAACTCTTTTTTTATGGCCATACTCTTTGCTGTGCTTTGCCCTTTGTAATGAATAAATTGCCCTTCAGGAACCAAATAGCAGTCACCGTTGTTTGAGTTTTTTGCTATGCGGTAGCATAAATCGGTTTCTTCGTAATAGAGAAAAATATTGGTGTCGAAACCGCCCACTTTATGAAAGTTTTCGGCCTTGACCACCAAAAACGACCCCGGCACACTTTGCACTTTTAAAGGTGCGTTGTAAACTTTTTGGCGCTGGGGATATTTTTTCGGGTTGGTTTTTTCCAATATTTTCCTGCCAAAAAGTTCGCGCTTCAAAGTTAAAAAATGGTCGAAGGATTTTTGAACCTCGCCTTTTTCATTGTATTGTTGCGGACAACAAACCGCTGCGTTTGCGTGGCTTTCAAGAAACTTAAGGACAATATCTAAACAGTCGTTCTTTAAAACGGTATCGTTGTTTATAAAAGCATAATGTTTTCCGTTGGCAAATTGTACGCCATACATGTTTCCGCCGCCAAACCCTGTGTTGTATCGGCTTCGTACTAATTTTATGTGTGTTTTTTTGAGGGCTTCAATGCCAAGCTTCAGTGTTTCGAAATCTTCAGCTTTTGAAGCATTGTCAACTACAATAATTTCGTATGAAACGTTTTCCGAAGTTTTTTCTAAAATAGACTTAATGCAATTTATGGTAAAACTGGAAGAATTGTAATTTATAACTATTGCAGAAATGTCTTTCATGAGCATGTAAGGTTATCGGCCAAAAATACAAGTTGAGGGCAGATAAAACAAATAATATAATTGGTTGTTATGTGAATTGTAAGACATGCTGTTTGAGTTTTATTTATATATTTGGGCGAAATACACGACCATGGATTACGAAACCAAGCCCGAAGGATATTATGACAATGTTAGGGACGAAATGATTAAATATCTGCCGGAATCTCCAAAAACCATAATTGATATTGGCTGCGGCAATGGTGCATTTGCAGTAGTTTTACAGGAACAAACCGGAGCCGAAGTTTGGGGTATTGAATATATGGACAAAGAGGCTATGGTGGCAAAAGAAAAATTGCACAAAGTATTTTCGGGGCGTTGCGAAGATTATATTGACGATTTGCCAGATGGTTATTTTGATGTTATTTATTTTAATGATGTTTTAGAACATTTAGTGGATCCTTATGAGGTTTTGAAAAAAATCCAGTCGAAATTATCTAAAAACGGACGTATAATTAGTTCGATACCAAATGTAAGATACCACAATACTTTTATGCGGCTTTTGGTAAATAAAGACTGGAAATATGAAGATTTTGGAGTGATGGACAGAACCCACCTGCGTTTTTTTACAAAAAAGAGTATTTTGAGAATGTACTTAGATTTAGGATATTCTGTAATAACCCATGAGGGGATAAACCGCAGCAAATCCATAAAGCCTTATTTGTACAATATTCCATTATTGTTTTCGCAATTGGATATAAGATATCCCCAATATGCTACGGTAGCTCAATTCGATAAAAAATAATAGAATAGTGGCTGTTAAATTTATTATTTCCCAAAAATATAGATCAAAATCTGAAGCTGTAAAAGCAGTAATCAACAATTTTGAAACCCACAAAGAAATATTGGGTGATGCCGAACGCAACGTCATTAAAATTGTTGACATTGGGGAAGAAAAGCTCACTATAAAATCTTTTAAAATACCCAATGCGATTAACCAATTGGTGTATCGCTTTTTTAGAAAAAGTAAGGCGCAGCGTTCATTTGAGTATGCCGAAAAATTATTGGGTTTAGGCATAAAAACACCACATCCAGTAGCTTATAAATTGGAAACCACGTCGTTATTATTCAAAAAAAGCTATTATGTAAGTGAGTTGGTAGATTGCGACTTAACCTATCGAGAACTCACAACCGATTTCAGCATTGAAGACCATGAGGCAATATTGCGGGCGTTTACAAGATTTACCTATAAGCTGCACGAAAATGGCGTTAATTTTTTAGATCATTCACCAGGAAATACTTTGATAAAAAGAACGGGGGATGGTTACGAATTTTATCTGGTCGATTTAAACCGAATGGAATTCGGTAAGATGGATTTTGAAACGCGAATTAAAAATTTTGCCAAACTCACCATCCATAAGCCGATGATTGAGGTAATGAGCAATGAATATACTAAATGTTCAGGCGAGGACGAACAACGGATTTTCGATGTCATGTGGCAAGCTACGGTCGATTTTCAAGACCAGTTTTATAAAAAAATACGGTTAAAAAAGCGTGTTTTCTTTTGGAAGAAAAAATATAAATCGCGTCCAAGCAGGTCGCCCATTCAGTAAAACTTTAAATTGAGAATGAAAGGCAATTTGGGAGAGCAGGTTTACTTCACATTGGTACATAAATGGAAATATTTATGGGCCATGTTAGTGGCTAAATTTTCAGCATCGGCCTCAAAAAAAATAAAGGATGTCGTTTTCGTAGCGCGCGAGTTGGATAAAGAATGGATTTTTGGAGCCAAAGTACGTAGGCTTTCAAGAAATTCTTCACTTAATGCCACAACACATTACCATAATAAATTACGCGATTTGCCCGATGCCGATGGCTATTTTTTTATTTATCAAAATTATTTTTGCCGATGCATAAGGAGTAAACCCAGTATTTTGAATAAAAAAAACATTGTCATGTTCACTCACCCCAATTGGGATAAAAAATACTCAAAAACACATGTGGTGTGGTGCCTGAATAAGGCCGATTATATTATTTGTTTGAATTCTGAAATTAAAAACTATTTGACTGAAATAGGGGTGAGGCCCGAATTGTTAAAAGTGCTGCATATCGGGACTTCTTCGAAGTTTTTTTACAGCCACGAGCGCGGAACTGGTGATATTGGGTTCTGTTCCAGTTTTCATGCTAGGAAAAACCCAAAACTGCTTTATAATATTGTGAAGCACATGCCGAATAGAACGTTTCATCTTATTGGGCAAAATTGGGATAATTATGATGGGTTTCAGGAGATTTTAAATTTACCGAATTTCACATATCACGAAGAGATTCCGTATGAAAAATATCCAGAAATGTATAGTAAATTAGATGTGTTCGTTTCACCTTCATTGCTGGAAGGCGGCCCGGTTCCGGTACTTGAAGCCATGATGTCTAATTGTGTGCCTGTGGCTTCAAAAACAGGTTATTGCACCGATTTGATTAACCACGGTGAGAACGGATTTTTATTTGATGTGGATGCAACTTATAAGGATGTCATTCCATTAATTGAAAAGGCCTTTCAGCTTAAAGCAAATATACGGGAAACTGTTATACCTTATACTTGGGAGAACTGCGCCAAAACTATAGATAACTTATTTTTGAATTAAGGTTTCTTTTCGCTGCAACTCCCGCAGTTTAGTATATTTTAAAAATGTGATATTGGCAGTTTGCACACAAATAATAAAGCCGTTCAATCCGTCCAAAAACCCCAATCGTAAAACGTACGATTTTATAAATGCCCAAGTGGGGTTGAAAATGATTTTCCAAATCGGCGCTTTTTTGCCCAATTCAAAATAGGCCTGTGCAGAGAGCGTTGAAAAATGTTCGGTTTTTAAGTTGAATTCTGAGTAGCTCTGATAGGTGTAATGTAGAATGTCTCCTTTAAGTTGCCCTACTGAAGCTGATGGACTATTCATTTGTACGGTTTCGTGAACTTTATTGCCTTTCCACTGCGCTTTTCGCCTATCGAAAACACGCAATTTTTTGTTGGGGTACCAATCAGAATATTTTATCCACTGTCCGCAAAAATTATTGAATCGGTTGGCGTAATAGCCATCAAATTTCCAATTGCTTTTTAGTTTTATGATGGATTGTTGTAAACGTTCAGAAAGCGCTTCGTCGCCGTCGAGCGATACTACAAAGTCGTATTTTGCTTGATTTACGGCAAAGTTTTTCTGCTCGATATAGCCTAAAAATTCTTGTTCAATAAAGTTAACTTTGTACTTTTCGCAAATAGCTTTGGTGTTGTCGGTTGAAAACGAGTCGACCACCACAATTTCATCAACCACAGGCACCAAGGATTGTAAGCATTTTTCAATGTTTCTTTCTTCGTTAAAGGTGATAATAACGCCCGATAGTTTGATCATATTGCTGTTTTGGTAAAGCAAAAATAGCTATTTTTGTTACAATGGAAGCCTTAAAGACCTCGGTAATTATAAGCACTTACAACCAGCCCGAATGGTTGGAGAAAGTGCTGTGGGGTTATACGGTGCAAACCGAAAAAAGTTTTGAAATCATTATAGCCGATGATGGTTCTGGTGAAGATACCGAACAAGTAGTTGAACGTTTTAAAAAGGATTCAGCATTAGAAATTGTACATGTTTGGCAGGAGGATAACGGATTTCAAAAAACAAAAATTTTAAATAAAGCCATTGAAGCGTCCTCGTCGGAATACTTAATTTTTACCGATGGCGATTGCATTCCAAGGAGCGATTTTGTGGCTACCCATTTAAAATTGAGTCGGAAAAACTGTTTTCTTTCCGGAGGCTATTTTAAACTTCCCGAAGATATTTCGAATATCATTTCAAAAGAAGTGATTGAAAATCAAGAGTGTTTTAATTTGGATTGGTTGCTGAAACACGGAATAAAAAAAACATTTAAAACCAATAAACTGACAGCATTTGGACTGAGGGCTTGGTTTTTAAACACGTTTACGCCAACAAAAGCGACATTCGACGGCATGAATGTTTCGGGCTGGAAAAGTGATATAATTGCTGTTAACGGATTTGACGAACGGATGCAGTACGGTGGTGAAGACCGTGAGTTGGGCGAACGCTTGATGAACAGTGGCATTAAATTTATACAGGTACGGTACAGTACCATTTGCTTGCATTTGTACCACGAGCGCCCTTATAAAAATGAAAAGGCTTTAGCGAAAAACAAAACAATAAGAGAGGAAACGAAAAAAAGAAAATCGGTTTATACGTCTTATGGCATTGTAAAATCAGGTTAGTTTTTGATGTTTTTTAAGAAACACACCAATTTTTCTTTAAACAAGTTGGGGGTGAATTTTTTGTAAAGTTTATCGGCGTCGTTTTTAAAAGTTTTTTCGGGTTTGGTGTAAATTTCAGGTTTGAAGTCCTTTAAGTGAACACTGATATTTTTTTCATCTTCAAACAAACTCCACGTGGCTTTATCGATCCATGGAGAAAAAATGCTGAACGTTGGTACGCTTAAAGCTTTAGCCATATTTACAGCGCCGCCTTCATTACCAATTAAAGCATTGCAATGGTGGGTGATGGATAAAAACTCTCGGAGACTGTTGCCAAAAACATTAAAAAAAATAGCTTGTTGGGTTTCCTTATTGCAATTGTTATAAATGTCCTCGGCCAATTCTTTTTGCTTCGGAATATAATTGAACAGTATTTGCGCATTGGTTTCCGTGAAAACGGTATCGATAACCTCGGCTATATATTGATGCGGATAGGTTTTGTTAGCGCCACTGCCCAAAACGCCAATCATAACAATCGGTTTTTCGAGGTTGATGCCATGCGCTTTTAAAAAAACTTTACTTTGCTCAATTTCGTCGTCCGATAGATAAATCTTCGGTTTTATCAACTGTGTATCAATATCCAAAGGCTCTAAAAGTTGCAGTCTGTTTTCAATGGCTAAGCTTTTGCTTTCGGAAGCCTTTTTTCGTTTTACATTATGGGTGTAAACGAAAGTGGTGTAGGTTTTGTGATAAGAAATTTTGGTTTTAGCGGCTGAAAACAACGTAATGATATTGCTGGATAGTTTACTGTAAACATCAATAACCACGTCGTATTTTGATGCTTTTACCGATAGAGCTAGTTTAAGGAGTTCTTTTTTACTGTTTTTGGCCGCTTTGGTGAAAAAGATAAATTGATCTATAAAAGGGTGGTTTTGTACAACAGGGAAGGTGTGCTCGTTAATTAAGTAATGTAACTGGGCATTGGGGTATTTACGGCGAAGGGCTTCAAACAGAATGCTGCTGGTTAGCACATCGCCAATCATTTTTTGTTGTATCACTAAAATCTTCACCCAATAATCGAGATTAAGAGTAGAGGCTGTCTAAAAAGTAATTAATTAACGTCATTGCGAGAAATTTTATTTCGAAGCAATCTCTTTATCAGTAACTTGATTGTTTTGAGATTCCTTCACGTTGTTCGGAATGACGACTTTTTAGACAGCCTCTTATATTCAATTAAACCGCCACATCGTTATCACGAAGCGCATCGTTCAGTGAGGTTTTCTTGTCGGTGCTTTCTTTTCGTTTTCCAATGATTAACGCACAAGGTACTTGGTATTCGCCAGCTGGGAATTTTTTAGTGTAGCTACCGGGAATAACTACCGAGCGGGCTGGCACGCGACCTTTCATTTCAATTGGTTCATCACCAGTAACATCGATAATTTTAGTACTCATGGTCAATACCACGTTAGCACCCAAAACGGCTTCTTTTTCAACGCGAACGCCTTCCACCACAATACAACGGCTACCAACAAATACGTTATCTTCAATAATTACAGGAGCGGCTTGTAATGGCTCTAACACACCACCAATGCCAACACCACCAGAAAGGTGTACGTTTTTACCAATTTGCGCACAACTACCAACAGTGGCCCAAGTATCAACCATAGTGCCTTCATCAACATAAGCGCCGATGTTTACGTAGCTAGGCATTAAAATGGTTCCTGCCGAAATGTAAGCGCCATGTCGAGCAACAGCATGTGGCACCACACGGATGCCTTTTTCTTGGTAGCCCGTTTTTAATGGAATTTTATCGTGGAATTCCAATGGCCCGCACTCAATGGTTTCCATTTTTTGGATAGGGAAATAAAGGACTACACCTTTTTTTACCCATTCGTTAACCTGCCATCCGTCGTTGGTTGGTTCGGCAACACGTAATTCGCCTTTGTCTAAAAGGTCTACCACTTTTCTAATGGCCGCTACGGTACTTTCTTCTTTCAGTAGGTCTCTATTGTCCCACGCTTTTTCTATGATTTGCTTTAACTCTGTCATCTAAAATAAATTTTCAGCAAATATAAGAGGTATCATTTAAAAAGGGAAAATAACAGGGCATAATAACCAGAATATTATTCGAAAAACTACACTTTTTTGGACTGCTTTTTAAAGGGCGAAATACGCACTTTGTCTTTTCGTCTGTTGTCTGTCTGGATGAAATGCAAAAAACGATGTTTTTAATCGGTAAAACCGTGTTTTTAAACGGTTTGTCGGTGAAAAAAGTCATTGTTCTTATAAACGAAAATACGGGTTTGTACAACTAATTTTTTGTGCTCAGGGCTTGTTGTGGATATATATTTGAATCATCAAACAACAAGGAACAATGAAAACCAATCTTTACATACTAATCGTTTTTTTACTGACAGTTACTTTAGGAAACGCTCAAGATGCCGAGAAGGTTGCCACTGTAGAAACAGCTAAAACTGTTACTGTTGAAGCTAACGAAACTGTAAACAACGATACTTTGTTGATTGATGCAGCCGAGCTTAAGGAAACTGTAGCGCGTTCATCTAGCGATATCAGAATCTATTTAAACCGTCAAAGAAAAGTAGGTAACATTACTTTAGTGTTTCCTAAAATCAACAAAGCGGTAAAGGCTTAATAAAAGGAATTCAAATTCAAATTAATATTTAAGGTTAAATTTTGTGAGGAAAAGGTTGTCTGCAAAGGCAGCCTTTTAATGGCTAAAATTTTAGGAGTTGAACAGCTCGATTAAATGCAAAAAAACGACTTTTTCGAGGTGCATTTAAAAGGGTGAAATATGCACTTTGTCTTTTCGTCCGTGGACGTTCTGGATGAAATGCGCAAATTGTTGTTTTTAATCGGGAAAACGGTGTTTTTAAACGGTTTATCGGTGAAAAAAGTCATTGTTCTTATAAACGAAAATACGGGTTTGTACAACTAATTTTTTGTGCTCAGGGCTTGTTGTGGATATATATTTGAATCATCAAACAACAAAGAACAATGAAAACCAATCTTTACATACTAATCGTTTTTTTACTGACAGTTACTTTAGGAAACGCTCAAGATGCCGAGAAGGTTGCCACTGTAGAAACGGCTAAGACTGTTACTGTTGAAGCTAACGAAACTGTAAACAACGATACTTTGTTGATTGATGCTGCCGAGCTTAAAGAAACTGTAGCGCGTTCATCTAGCGATATCAGAATCTATTTGAACAAAGAAAGAAAGGTAAGTAACATTACTTTAGTGTTTCCTAAAATCAACAAAGCGGTAAAGGCTTAATAAAAGGAATTCAAATTCAAATTAATATTTAAGGTTAAATTTTGTGAGGAAAAGGTTGTCTGCAAAGGCAGCCTTTTTTGTTGCACTATATAATGTTATCTTTGCAAAAAGAAACTATGGCACGTATTTTAGCACTAGATTTTGGTACCAAACGAACGGGTATCGCGGTAACCGACGAACTGCAAATTATCGCCTCCGGATTAACCACGGTAAACACTAAAGAACTTCTTTCTTTTTTAAAAGATTATCTTTCAAAAGAACAGGTTGAACTATTTTTAATTGGAGAGCCCAAGCAAATGGATAATACCGAATCTGAAAGCGAAAAGTACATAAAACCATTTATAGAAAAGCTTCAAAAAGAATTTCCGAAAATTCCAATACAGAGGGTGGATGAACGCTTCACTTCAAAAATGGCGGTACAGACTATGATTGATAGCGGACTTAAGAAGAAGCAGCGTCAAAACAAAGCCCTGGTAGACGAAATTAGTGCCACGCTTATTCTGCAAAGCTACCTGTACTCCAAATAAACCCAATGAATAAAATTCCGTTAAATAGGATGCCAAAATAATAAGAGTTGTATTTTTGCAATTCTAATAAAAAAAGAATGATTTTACCCATAGTTGCTTACGGCGACCCCGTTTTAAAAAAGGTGGCCACCGAAATAGATTCAGATTACCCAAAGCTTAACGAGTTAATAGATAACATGTTCGAAACCATGTACAATGCCTATGGCGTTGGCTTGGCGGCACCGCAAATTGGCTTGCCTATTAGATTGTTTTTGGTCGATACTACACCGTTTTCTGAAGACGAAGATTTATCGGAAGAAGATCAAAAAGCGCTCGATGGTTTTAAGCGTGTGTTTATAAATGCCGAAATTGTTGAAGAAGAAGGTGAGGAGTGGGCGTTCAATGAAGGCTGTTTAAGTATTCCGGATGTTCGGGAAGATGTTTTCAGAAAGCCGAAAATCACTATCGAGTATCTCGATGAAAATTTTGAGCCTAAAAAAGAAACTTTTGATGGGTTGATAGCCCGAGTGATTCAGCACGAGTACGATCATATTGAAGGTGTTTTGTTTACCGATAAGCTTTCAACGCTTAAAAAACGTTTGATTAAAGGGCGATTGAGCAACATTTCAAAAGGTAAAATCAAGGTGGATTACCGTATGCGTTTTCCAGCCATTAAAAAGAAAAGATAACATTTGCAAAACATCAATAAACAGTTGATATTTGTGCCTTTCAAAAAATAAAATATGAGTTTAGAAAAAGTCATTTCAATTTCAGGAAAACCTGGACTATACAAATTAATAACCCAAACGCGAGCTGGTTTTGTAGCCGAATCTTTATTGGACAAAAAACGCATTTCGGTAAGCGTACAAAACAACGTTAGCGTGTTAAGCGAAATAGCCATTTACACATTGACCGAAGAGGTGCCGCTTAGGGAAGTTTTTGAAAAAATAAAAGAAAAAGAAAATGGGCAACCATCAAGCGTTAGCCCAAAGGATAGCAAAGATAAGTTGGAAGAGTACTTTTTTGAAGTGTTGCCAGAGTACGATGAAGACCGGGTATATGCCAGCGACATTAAGAAAGTGCTGCAATGGTACAATTTGTTGCAAAAACACGATATGCTTAACGATTTAAGCGAAAAAGAAACAGTAAGTGAGTCGGCAGACGAAGAAGAATAGAAAATGATAGACTGAAAACCTCCTTGAAAAAGGAGGTTTTGTTTTTTTAGGTGTAAGTTTTGCTGATAAATTACGACCACAAGTTTTAATTAAGAATCAAGCCTTATGAAATCGTTGTGGTTTTTTGATGATGTAAATCTTTTTAAAATACTGTGCCCCCATAAATTCAAAACCTTCAAATCCGCTCATACTTTAGATTCCTACAAAAAGAAGGACTACATTTATTTTCAGGAAGACTCGGCTAACAAGGTATATCTCATTGAAAAAGGAAAGGTAAAGTTGGGATACTATAGTGAAGATGTTAATGAAGTGATAAAAGCCATTTTAACCCGTGGAGAGTTGTTTGGCGAAACGGCCATTTTGGGCGAATCCAAACGCGAGGAGTTTGCACAATCCATAGATAACAACACAAGCATTTGTCCGGTAGGCGTCGATACCATGTACAATTTAATGCGAGAAAACCAAACCTTTAGTTTTAAGATTTACAAGTTTATCGGGGTCAAGCTAAAAAGGCTCGAAAGACGATTGCAGATTTTACTTTTTAAAGATGCCAAAACAAGACTTTTGGAATTCCTTGAAGAACTTTGTCTGGATTATGGCTATGATTGCGAAAAAACAGGAGATAAAGTTATTCAACACCCCTATACCCAAAAAGATATCGCTTCGCTAATAGGTACCTCAAGGCCAACACTTAATATTTTACTTAAAGAACTTCAAGAAGAAAACAAGTTGGAATTTTCAAGAAAACAGATAAAGATTTATAAAAAATAATGCTTAATGTTAGCTGGCTAACATTTTGAGATAAAATCATGCTTTAGTTTTGGAGTATATTAAACATTAAAACCAAAAGCTATGATTAAAAAAATGATTTTTGCCTTTACGGCATTGTTGGTGTTTGTAACGTCCTGTAGTAAAAGTGACGATGGGCAAACTACTGCACGTTTAACTTTGAATTTGAACGGACTTGAAGAATTAGGTGATGATTTTGTTTACGAAGGATGGATAATTGTTGACGGTAGCCCCGTTTCAACGGGAACATTTTCTTCGGTAGTGTTTCCGCAATCTTTTAATGTTGATGCAGATCAATTGGAAAAAGCCACAACCTTTGTATTGTCTATTGAGCCAGCCATTGACCCAGATCCAGCTCCAGCAGATACTAAAATATTGGCTGGAGATTTTTCAGGAAATCAAGCTAATGTGAGTTCAGCTGGAATAGTCGCTGATTTTGGAGACGCTTCCGGAAAATATATTTTGGCCACGCCAACCGATGGAGAAGATAACAATGAATTTAGTGGTGTTTGGTTTTTGGATTTAACCAGCGGTTCTCCAGCAGTTGGATTGGATTTGCCTACATTGTCTGATGGTTGGAAGTACGAAGGCTGGGCGGTAATCGATGGTGTGCCCGTAAGTTCTGGAACTTTTACTGATGTTGCTGATTTTGATGATAATGCGATGACTACACCGTTTAAGGGTGATTTAAATGATGGACCACCATATCCGGGAGAAGATTATTTGCAAAATGCACCGTCGGGGCTGACTTTTCCAACCGATTTGCGTGGGGCTACAGTAGTGATTTCGGTTGAGCCTTACCCAGATAATAGCCCTGCCCCATTTACTCTCAAACCTTTGGCGCATATGGTACCTGCCAGTGCAGACCACCATTTTACCATTGATATGGGAGCTGGGCCTGTGATGTATCTTGAAGGAATGGTTAGCCGGTAAGTAGTGTTGATAATTAGTAAAAAAACAAGGGAGATTTGTTAAAATTTCTCTTGTTTTGTTTTTTAAAGCGTTTTTAAAAAAGCTTTTATGAATCGCCACGAAAAAAGCGATTGCATAATTTTGAGTTCTTCCCAAAAGTTAGATTCTTCATCCAAAAATTTAAAAATGATTTTTGGATGATTTTTTTTATAAAATTGGCCGAACAGCCATTCGCCTTTGTGGTTATCGTCTTTCAGTACTTTTAAAAATACTTTATCGTAAAACCAAAAACGCCTTTTAAAAAGCCCTTTTGAGGGCGTGCTGTTCAACTTTAAATTTTCAATAATGATGGAAACTTTCTTTTCGGTATGTTTAAAAGAATAACCGGTTGAGGGTTTTACCCAACCACCACCAGTGCCAATTTTTGTAACATGGTTGGTGTTGAATTTGTAAAACGGAAAAGTGGTCATGGGGATTTGCCCTGTTTCGGTTTCGGTAATGGAGTAGTGGTCAACTTTCAAATAGTTGCGTATATAATTTTCAATAAAACCATCGTAAGTGTCTTCAGAAACTAGGTGCTCGGTAAAATAAGTGAACTCTATTAAGGCTTCATTTTTAGAAAATGGCAAAACGTAAGTGAAGGTGGTTTGCTCGTCGTCTTTCAGCCTAAAATCCATCATGGTAAATGTTTCTTCATCAAAACAATCTTTTTCAGTTTTGATTACCCACCCTTTAAAATGCTGGGTTAACGAAATGTGTTTTTTTGAATTTTTATAAAACGATTCAGGAATTCGGCTATCGAAAATATGGTTAGCCGAATAGGTGTTGTTTTCTGTTGTAACGGTTGGTTTTGTTATGGCTTGGACAGATGTTACGGTTTCAGTTATAAATTGAAAATGGGGATGCTTGGCGAGTTGCTTTTTAGCTTCATTGTAAAAATCAATAGCTCGAACAGATTTGTATTTATAGGGTTTTAACGAAAAAGAAATGTTTTCTGTTGAAGTGACTGCCGAAGCTTTTCCCCAAGATTTAGAAACGATATTGTTCCAATGTGATGGTTCGATTTCCCAAAAGCTCCAGGTTTTGTCGTTGTTGTTTTTTTCAGAAGGGTCAATCAGTGCGATTCGCTTTTCAGAAAAAAAAACATCTTCGCTCATTTTTAATGCCAGTTGCAGTCCGGCCAATCCGCAGCCAATAATAATATAATCGAAATGGGCGTGCTGCTCCATTCTAGGAATTATTTTTTGAAATATTTAAAAGGCACAAAAAGCATCCCGAAACATTCACCATCTTTTTTTCCTAAATGTTTATGGTGCATTTTGTGCGCGCGCCTAACACCACGGGCGTACCAGTTGTTGGCGTTTCTAAATAATTTAAAGCGTTGATGGATAAATATATCATGAACCAAAAAATAGGTGGCTCCGTAGGCGAAAATGCCCAAACCTATGGGAAGACAAAACCAAACGTTTTCGTAGCCCCAAATGTAGAAGCAAACAATACTTACAGCTGCATAGAAAAGAAAAAAAGCATCGTTGCGCTCAAACCAACTATCGTGGTCTTTTTTATGGTGGTCTTTGTGCAGATGCCATAAAAATCCGTGCATGATGTATTTATGGGTAAACCATGCCATAAACTCCATAAAACAAAAGGTTCCTAAAAAAATCAATATCCAATAAACGATTTGCATAGCTATAATTTACAATAAATTTAATTGATATTTTACGTAACTACGCATTAACAGTTCGATTTTTTTGGGATTTGAAACGCGTATTCGGGAATCTTTGATTTTAAGAGCGGGTGTACGTTTCAATTTTTTGAGCAATTGGTTGTAATAGCGATACGCCATAAATACGCCAAACTTAGCTTCAATTGGCAGTTTTTTTATACCGCTTAAGCCTTTCCTGAAATCGGACTCAATGTCATCAATGATTTCTTTTTTACTAGCTTCGTCAAGGTTTTTTAAATCGGTATTGGGAAAGTATGTGCGGTCCAGGCCCTCAAAATCGGCTTTTAAATCTCGTAGAAAATTCACTTTTTGAAAAGCCGAGCCCAAAGCCATAGCTGTTTTTTTAAGTTCGTCATATTTTTGCTGGTCTCCTTTTACAAATACTTTTAGGCACATAAGCCCAACCACATCGGCCGATCCATAAATATAAGCTTTGAATTCTTCTTCAGAAAGGTAAGTCGATTTATGTAAATCTTGACGCATGCTTTTCATAAAGGCATCCACTAAACTTTTGTCGATGTTGTATTTATGGTACGTATGCTGAAAGGCGTTTAAGATAGGGTTTAAACTGATTTTGTTGTCTAATGCCAATTCCAAATCTTCCGAAAACCTGTTGAAAAGCATCTCTTTAGGGTAGTCATGAAACGAGTCTACAATTTCATCTGCAAATCTCACAAAACCGTAAATGTTGTAAATATCGTTTCTAAGGGTTTTGTACAGCATTTTAGTAGCCAAAGAAAACGATGTGCTGTAAGTTTGCGTTACCAATTTACTGGAGCGGTACGATATGGTGTCGAATAAAGCTTTCATACTAAAACGGGATGGTGTTTGGTTATTAAATCGGCTACTAATTTGCCTGAAATCAAAGAAGGGGGAACTCCTGGGCCGGGAACCGTTAATTGTCCGGTAAAAAATAAGTTCTTTACTTTTTTGCTTTTCAGTTTTGGTCTTAAAAATGCGGTTTGCAATAGGGTGTTGGCCATACCATAGGCATTGCCTTTGTATGAGTTGTAATCTTTTATAAAATCATTAACGCAAAAGCTTTCCTTGAAAATAATATCGTTTTCTACGGTTTGAGAAGTGAGGTTTTCAAATCGTGTAATGATTTTATTGAAATATTCTTCGCGTAATTCCGGCGTGTCTTTTAAGCCTGGGGCGAGCGGAATTAAAAAAATTCCGGCTTCCTTGCCATCAGGTGCAGCATTTTGGTCGGTAATACTCGGGAAACTGGCATAGAACAATGGGTTTTCAGGCCATTTTGGATGGTCGTAAATAGCTTCGGCATGGGTGTCAAAATCCACATCAAAAAATAAAGTATGATGGTTAACGTTCTTTAGTTTTTTGTTGAAACCAACATAAAACAGCAGAGAAGAGGGAGCGAACGTTTTTCTTTCCCAATAGCCTTCAGAATACTGTCTGTGGGCTTTATCCAAAAGGGTTTCGCTGTGATGGTAATCGGCACCGCTCACCACAATATCCGAAAGATATGTTTTTCCGTTAGACATCACTCCAATAGCTTTGCCATTATCTACGATAATTTTATCGATGGGGTTTTGGGTTTTTATTTTTACACCGAGTTTCAATGCTAGCTTTTCAAGTGCCAAAATAACTTGGTACATCCCCTTTTTAGGGTGAAAGGTGCCGAGTCCAAAATCGGCATAATTCATAAAATTGTAAAAGGAAGGGGTGTCGCTGGGTTTAGCGCCCAAGAATAAAACTGGGAATTCCAATATTTTAACTAAACGCTCGTTTTTAAATTCTTTTCGAACGTCTTTTTTGATGGTGCTGAAAAATTGGTTCAGCTTTTTAATGGTTGCTGGTGTTATTAATTCTAAAGGTGAAACGCCAGGATTGTAAACCAAGTCTTTTATCGCAATCTTATAATTGCTTTTAGCTTCGCTAATGAATTTGTAAAGTTGTTTTGAGCTTCCGGGTTCTTCTTTTTCAAAGGCAATAGCTATTTTATCGAGAGTGTCCTCGATAGTGACATAATCGTTCTTTCCGAAGTAAACACTATAGGCCGGGTTGAGTTTTTCTAAAGTATAAAAATCAGAAGGTTTTTTGTCGAAATCTGCAAAAAAGCGCTCAAACACATCAGGCATCCAATACCAAGTGGGGCCAATATCAAATGTAAATCCATCTTTTTTTAATTGTCTGGCTCGTCCGCCAATAGTGGGGTTCTTTTCAAAAATGGTAACATCGTACCCCGATTGCGCCAAATAGCAGGAGGCTGCCAATGCCGAAAATCCAGACCCGATAATGTTTGCTTTTAATTTCATTGTTCAATAAATATATGTAAAAGTTAAACAAAAATGAAATTTTAAATTGTTTTAACTAAATCTTCAATGGAATTAAAAATAGTAATTTTTTCAGGAATGCTATTTATATTAGTTTCTTTGAATTTTTTTCCAAGTATAAGAAGATTGGTGTTTTCTTGTTTGAGTAATAATTCGTTAAACTGGAGAAGGTAGTCCTGAATATCTTGGGTTTCGGGGTAAATGGTAAAATAGGAAATGAAAGTGACAATGCTGAAGAATTCCAATACGCCCAACAAGCTGTCCATAGGTACGCTTTCTCCCAAAAATATGGTATGGTAACCTTTACTGCGCAATTGATAGTTTATAAAAAGGAGACCAATATCATGGATTTCATTTTCGGGCAAGAACAGTACAAAAGTTTTAGAATCTGGTCGCGGCTCTAAAATCTGAAGCCTTTCAATATTAAGGAGAATCTTTTGTTTTATGTGTATGGACAAAAAATGTTCGTGTGCGGGTGTTATGGTATTGGTTTGCCATAAAAGACCAATTTCCTCTAGTAGCGGAAGGAACACGCTGTAAAAAATGTCATTGAAACTTTTAGTTTCCAGTAGATTGTTATAAGTGTTGTAAAATAAAGTTTGATCGAAATTGATCATCGCTAGCTTTAGGGCGTTGATGGCATGGTCTTCAACTTTGGAGCGCGAAGCAATTTCTCTAACTTTTATCGGGATTTCGTTTTCATCTAGTTTTGCAATTTTAGAGATTTTTATCCCGTTGTTGTTTAAATAGGAGATGTTGAGCAACTTTTGCAAGCTGGCCAAATTGTAGTTTCGAATATTCGTGTCCGTTCGGTTTGGGCTTAAAAGTTGGTAGCGTTTTTCCCAAATTCGGATGGTGTGCGCTTTTATTCCACTGAGGTTCTCTAAGTCCTTTATGCTGAAATTAACTTTTATATTGTTCATTGATAATTTAATTTCGTTAAACAAAAATAAGCATAATTATCAAAATAATATAGTAAATAGGGATAAAAAGAGTTGAGGTATAGGGAGGTAGGTGTTTCTTTGAAGTGATTTAAAGTGCGCACGAGAAGATTCGAACTTCCACATCCTAAACGGATACTGGCCCCTCAAGCCAGCGCGTCTACCAATTCCGCCACGTGCGCCTTCAATTAAAAAATCCCACTAAAAATAAAAAAAGTTAAGCAAATATGCTTAACTTTTTTTGTGACCGGGCTGGGGCTCGAACCCAGGACCCTCTCCTTAAAAGGGAGATGCTCTACCAACTGAGCTACCCGGTCTTGATTTTGCTAGAGCAATTGTATTGCTGTTTGCGGGTGCAAATATAAAACCTATTTTTAATTAAACAAGCCTTTTTTCGAATAAATTTTCGTTTTTTTGCCCTGCAAATAGTTAGGGTTTTAATAATCAATATATAACACAAAAAATGATTATCATATTAATTGGATATATGGCTTCAGGAAAGTCGTCAATAGGCAAAAGATTGGCCAAAAAGCTAAATTATAAGTTTGTTGATTTGGATGATTACATCGAAGACAAAGAAAATTTGTCCGTTTCAAAAATATTCAAGAAAAAAGGAGAGGTATATTTTAGGAAGCAGGAAAGCCATTATTTAAAGAAACTGCTTAAAAAGGACAAAAACATGATATTGGCCGTTGGTGGAGGTACACCTTGCTACAGCGATAACATGAAACTTATTTTGGGAGCCGATGAGGTAAAAAGCATTTATTTAAAAGCTTCGTTGCCTACTTTGGCCAATAAATTGATGGAGAAAAAAGCCAAGCGACCGCTAATTGCCCATATTGAAACTCTGGAAGCCATGACGGAATTTATCGGGAAACACCTGTTTGAGCGTATGCCATTTTACGAGCAGGCAGAAACGCATGTATCCATTGATGGTAAAGATAAAGATGAAGTAACTGAAGAAGTCGCAGAAAAATTACTCTAAAACAGCCTCAAAGGTTTTACCTTCCAAAACCACATGCACATGTTCGTGCAACGACGTAGATAACGAAATACCCTTAAAATCTGCTTTAATAGGGTATTTTTTGTGGTTTCGGTTTACCAATACAGCCGTTTTAAACTGTTTTAATGGCACATTCAAAAAGTGTTTAACGCCATAAATTAATGTGGTTCCGGAATTTAAAACATCATCAACCAACACTAACGATTTGTTTTCGTAATCCTTTTCAGGAATGGAAGTGCTAATGGCTTTCCACGGATTTTTTTTGTCCATGCTAACCTTGCAGAGTACCACATTCATGTCTGAAATATTCTGTAGTACAGATTTTATTTTTTTTGCAAAAACATAGCCGTTCTTGTCAATTCCCGCCAAAACGATTTCGGTTTCGTTAACGTTACTTTCGTATATCTGAAAAGCAATACGCCTTATTTTATTGGTTATTTCGGTGTGGTTTAAAATCACGTTGCTGTTAACGGCCATATTTTTTGTAAAATTAAGGTATAAAATTACTCATTTTCGTTAGTATAATCATCAATGTCGCGCCTATCTTTTTTGGTAGGGCGGCCAGTGCCTTTTTTTCGATAGTAATCTTTCGAATATTTTAAAAGCTCGCGGGCTTCAAACTGCTCTTTTGGGGTGGTATCGGTACGGTAAATGTCTACCAATTTGGCACCTACACGGCTTTCGGGAATGTCATTAACTTTCAGTTGGTAGTTTATTTGGTCCTTTCGCAATTCAATATGGTCTTGTGGGTAAACTTCCCTACTGGGCTTTGCCGTATCGCCATTCACTTTTACATGGCCTTTTTTACAGGCCGTAGTGGCAATACTTCGGGTTTTGTAATACCTAATACACCATAAATACTTATCTATACGCATACAATAATTAATAAAACTACGTTAATGTTATTGCGCAAGATGCCATTAAAATTGTATCTTGCGACCTCAAAAATAAGGAATATAAAAGACTCTTTTTGCCGAAAAAGGTTTCAAAATTCAGTTTCTGGTTTTGCACGTATTCCATCAAAAAAATAATTGTTTCAAAATGAATATAAAGAAATTTAGCCTACTTGTTGTTGCTGCCCTTTTGGTTTTTACGGCCTGTAAAAAAGATGATGATGCTTCAGATGTTCCGGTAATTGAAATTAGAGACCGTGCCGAGCAACAAGCAGCCGATATGGATTCTATTAATAAATATCTAAGAAACCATTATTATAACAAAAGCTATTTTACAGGAAATAGTGATCCAAGAATTGCCGATTTGGTTATTACCGAAATCACCAATGAAGTTATTCCACCAGAAGCCGACTCATTGCTTATTAATGCTGTCGGAGATCCAAAAAGCACGGTTTACGAAGGTGTTGATTATCAGTTTTATATTTTAGAAATAAACAAAGGCGGGGGCAAAACACCAACTTTTGCTGACAATATTCGATACATTTATGAAGGGTTCACTTTAGATAACGCGATTTTTGATGAAACCTCTTCTCCCGTAGAGAGCGACCTTGCCCCTGGGGTTCAAAATAGAAGTTTAATTAGTGGTTGGGGAAAGGCAATGCCGTTTTTTAAAGCTGCATCTAACTTTGAAATTAATAACGATGGTACAGTGAGTTATGTTGATCCAGGAGTAGGTGTCATGTTTTTGCCTTCTGGATTGGCTTACTTTTCTCAATCTAGACCAGGAATTCCTTCTTACCACCCGATTTGCTTTAAGTTTGAGTTGTATCAAACATTTGTAAATGACCATGATGGAGATGGTATTCCGTCTTATATAGAAGATGTTGATAAAAATGGCATACTAGACGATAATACAGATGATGATACATTCAGGAATTCTTCTGGATTTATAGCTCCTTTGTTAGATTACTTTGATACCGACGACGACAACGATGGCATCCCAACCCGAGATGAATTGGAGTCAATAACCTACACGATTAACACTAATATTGGAGAAGAGGAGCCAAATTTTGAAGGTAATGCAATAGAGTTTGTGCAGAGTCGAACAGAATCTAATGGTGTTATTACCATAAAAACTAAGAAACTGGTTGATTCTAATGGTGATGATAAATGGGATTATCTTGACGATACCATTAAAATAAGAAACAGCAACGATTAATAAAAAAATGGCAGCCATTGGCTGCCGTTTTTGTTTGGATGTATTAAGGCAATCAATCACATGAGTAACATAAAAGACCGTTGTATATTTTGAACATAAAATTTAGTTAGTCGTCAGTTCGAGTGATTTTGAGATTATCGAAATCAAAATATATTTTGATTGAAGATACCTAAGCGAAGCTTAAAAAATCATATCGAGAACTTTTTGGTTGCTAAAGTTCTAATTATCGACAGCTATGCTGAGCGCAGCTGAAGTGCAGATTTTTCTTGTTTCAATCGAAAAATCCACTCGAATTGACGAATTTTCCAAATGCACAACGGATTGTTAAAATCGCTATTTCTACTATAAGCAGGTGAAAATTCAAAAATGAGTTTTAACGTCAAAATATACCTAAACCAAAATACGCATGCGGCACCTTTGGCTGTTTTTAGGATGGCTTTTGGGGTTATGATGTGTTTGAGTATTGTTCGGTTTTGGTACCATGGGTGGATTGAAACTTTATATCTTCAGCCCAAATTCCATTTTTCGTATTACGGTTTCGAGTGGGTAAAACCTTTGGGCAATTATACCTATTTACTTTTTGTTATCTGCGGAATATCTGCCCTTTTGATTGCCATGGGGCTCAAATATCGTTTAGCCATCATCACCTTCTTTTTAAGTTTTACTTACATCGAATTGATGGATAAAACCACTTACCTAAACCACTATTATTTTATCAGTCTGCTCAGTTTTTTGATGATTTTTTTGCCGGCTAACGCTTATTTTGCCGTTGATAATTTAATCAAAAAGCAAAGCTATAGAAACGTTCCGAAATGGAGCATCGATAGCATAAAATTTCTATTAGCCATTGTATATTTTTACGCCGGCTTGGCCAAAATAAATTCCGATTGGCTCTGCCGTGCCCAGCCCTTAAAAATATGGCTGCCCTCAAAATACGATTTGCCGTTACTCGGTGATACTTTGATGCATCAAAATTGGTTCCATTATGCGATGAGCTGGAGTGGCATGCTTTACGATTTGGCCATTCCGTTTTTACTGCTTTACAAACGCACCCGAATGTTTGCCTTTGTTCTGGTGGTGTTTTTTCATGTATTTACACGGGTGTTGTTCCCCATCGGCATGTTTCCGTTCATTATGATTGTTTCCGCATTGATATTTTTTGATGCTGGCTTCCATGAAAAAATTATCGGTTTTTTAAGAAAAATTCTGAAAAAATGGTCACTTCGAGCGGAGTCGAGAAGTCTCAAATCAATCACTGTCAAAGAAAATTTCAACATCAAACGAAAAAAACTAGTGTTGCCAATCGTTGGCGTATTTTTTGTTATCCAATTATTATTTCCGTTTCGTTATTTGCTATATCCCGGCGAATTGTTTTGGACCGAAGAAGGCTACCGCTTTTCATGGCGCGTGATGCTCATGGAAAAAATGGGAATCTCAACCTTTAAGATTGTCAATGCCGAAACGGGCGACTCCTTTTACGTGAACAACGCCGATTTTTTAACATCCTTTCAGGAGAAACAAATGAGTTTTCAGCCCGATTTCATTTTGGAATATGCCCATTTTCTGGGCGACCACTTTACATCGCAAGGTCATAAAAATGTTCAGGTTTTTGTAGAAAGTTACGTGGCATTAAATAGCCGATTGAGTGCGCCGTTTATTGATAAAACCGTAGATTTGTACGCCGAAAAAGAATCGTTTAAACACAAAACCTGGATTTTACCTTTTACTGATGACATTAAAGGCCTTTAAACTTATCGCCGCACTACTTTTTAGCTTGTCGTTTTATGCGCAAAATAGCGTAAATGGTTCGGTTTATCTTTTAAAAAATAACAAGCCCATAGCAGGGGTTGAGGTTTACGACAAAACATCCGGCTTGGTGGCCACGACCAATAGTTTGGGGGAATTTCAGTTCGAAACCATAAAAAAGCACCTCACCTTGGTATTCTTTTCCTTTGAATACGAAGTTGAAGAAATCGCGATAAATACAGAAGAATCCCAGAATTTAAATATCACTTTAAAGGATTTAACAACCACATTGAGTGAGGTTGAAATCACAGCCAGAAAACGCCGCGTTTTTGATTTACGCCGATTGAACGATGTGGAAGGCACAGCCATTTACGCCGGAAAGAAAACCGAAGTGGTGCTGCTGGATGAGTCGATGGCAAATTTAGCAACCAACAACGCTCGGCAAATTTACAGCCAGGTAGCCGGTTTGAATATCTACCAAAACGACGATGCCGGTTTGCAGTTGAATATCGGTGGCCGAGGCTTGGACCCTAACCGAACAGCCAATTTCAATACCCGCCAAAACGGTTACGACATCAGTGCCGATGTGTTGGGTTATCCCGAAAGCTATTATACTCCGGCTTCCGAAGGTATTTCTGAAATTCAAGTGATTCGTGGCGCGGCTTCGTTGCAGTACGGTACGCAGTTTGGCGGATTGATAAATTTTAAAATGAAAGAGCCCAACCCTAACAAATCTTTAGAAGTTATCACAAGAAACACGTTGGGCAGTTACGGGCTTTACACCAATTTTACCAGTTTAAGCGGAACGAAGGATAAATTTAGCTATTACGGCTATTTCAACTATAAAAAAGGGGATGGTTTTCGCCCCAATTCTGAGTTCGAATCGAAAAACGTGTTTGCCCATTTGGGGTATCAGTTCAGTGAAAAAACATCGTTGACGGGTAATTTTACCCACTTGCATTATTTGGCGCAACAAGCTGGCGGATTGACCGATAATATGTTTTACAGCGACCCGTACCAAAGCAATCGGGCTCGTAACTGGTTTAAGGTGAATTGGCTGCTGTATAATCTCAAATTTGCACATGAGTTTTCGGAAAACACCAATTTTACTTTTAATTTTTTCGGATTGAACGCTTCTCGGAAGGCAATAGGCTTTAGAATTAGAAGGGTTGACCTTGAGGATACCGGAGAAGAAAGGGAACTGTTGGTAGGTGATTTTAAAAATTTTGGCTTTGAGGGGCGACTATTAAGCAAGTACGAACTGTTTGGTAAAAAAGCTACCTATATACTAGGGGCAAAATTTTATAAAGCCAATAACTCGGAGTCGCAAGGTCCAGGAACCGATGGCACTAATGCTAATTTTAATTCGGCGTTAGGCCAATATCCAGACTATAGATTTCAAGGTGATTTTAATAACCCTAATGAAAACATAGCTTTATTTGGTGAGCATATATTTTATTTTTCAGATAAATTTTCGGTAACGCCAGGAATGCGATTTGAGTATATACAAACTGAAAGTAATGGACTGTCGAGAAGAACTAATTTTGACGCGGCAGGCAATCCAATAGGTAATGAAGACAAAATCACCAATGAATTAAAGGAGCGGTCGTTTGTGTTGCTTGGTGTTGGGGCGAGCTACAAACCCAGTCCTTCCGTAGAGATGTATAGTAACATTTCCCAAAATTATCGTTCAATTACATTTTCAGACGTTAATATTGTAAATCCTTCCAACGCCGTAGATTCCAGTTTAGAGGATGAAAATGGCTTTACTGTAGACTTGGGACTTAGAGGGAATTGGAATAATTGGCTGTCTTACGATATGAGTGCTTTTGGATTATTTTATAAAGATCGCATAGGTTTTTTGGTGACTACAATTCCACCCGTAAACAATGTAGGGCAATTAAGAACCAATATAGGTGATGCCAGAATTTTAGGTGTGGAATCCCTGTTGGATTTCAATTTTATTAAAGCCTTTAACCTACCAAGAAAATTTAGTTTCAATTATTTTATAAACACATCCTTTATTACATCAGAATATACAAGGGCTGTTACGAGCGGTATAAAGGGAAATAAAGTTGAATTTATTCCGGATGTGAATTTAAAAACAGGAGTACATTTTGCTTATAAAAATTTGAAATCAAGTATTCAGTACACCTATTTGGATAGACAATTCACAGATGCTGAAAACTCAAACAACGTTGATGTGAGTGGTATTGTGGGCGAAATTCCGGCATACGATATTCTGGATGTATCGCTATCCTACAGTTACAAAAACTTCAAACTGGAAACGGGCATCAATAACCTTTTGGATAATGCCTATTTTACACGCCGTGCAACGGGGTATCCCGGGCCGGGCATCATTCCATCAGCACCTCGAAATTGGTACGCCACGCTTCAAATTAAAATATAACGGTGTTCAGAAAAAAAAGTGTGTTTTTTCTGCTTTTTAAATTAAACCTTATCAAAATTTAGTGGTCTAACAAACCAATCATTTAACCACCGATAGTTTTGAATAGTTTAAAAGGCATTTCAACATTAATTTTCGTATTGTTTAGTACAGCGTTGTTTGCTCAGCGTTTTTCATTAGAAGGCATTGTAAAAGATAAAGATTCGTTGGTGTTGGAAGGCGCAACGGTGTACCTGCAAAGCGTTGCCGATAGCGTTCCGATGTCCTACGGCATTACCAATAAAAACGGTGAATTTTCATTACAAGTGAATGCAGAGGACGACAAGCAGGCTATTTTTAACATTGCCTATTTAGGGTATAAGCCTTTTAAAAAGGATGTTGCCGTTCCCGAGGGTAAATTATTAAATCTGGGCACCATTTTTTTGGAAGACCAAATGGAATCCTTGAATGCCGTTTCAATTGTTGGGAAAGCACCGCCCGTGGTGATTAAAAAGGACACCATTGAATATAATGCTGATAGTTTTAAAACCATGCCCAACGATATGGTGGAAGATTTACTGCGGAAAATTCCGGGTATTGAAATTGATGTTGATGGCGGTATTACCGTAAACGGCGTTGAGGTTGAGGCGATTAATGTGGATGGTATGGAGTTTTTTGGCGACCAAAAAGGGGAAGTAGCTTTAAAAAACATCCCCAGTAGCGCGGTGAGCAAAGTGCAGGTAACCGATTTTAAAACCGAAAACCAAAAATTTACGGGCGAGGAATCTGATTCGGGTACCAAAGAAATCAACCTGAAAATTAAAAAAGGTAGAAATAAGGCTTACTTCGGTGATGTTAATGTGGGCTACGGTACCGATGATCGGTATCAGGCCAATGCCAATCTGTTCCAAATCATAGAAGGGAAACAGCTTGGCGTTATTATGGGAAGCAACAACATTAATATGGGGCGTGGGTTTAATGCCTTGCCGGATGCCACATCGAGTAATGGATTGATTGAATCTGATTTTGTAGGTACTAATTTTTCAAAAGGAAAATGGGACGAAACCCAAATTAAGGCCGATTACCGATACAGTGCTCAAGACACTGAAAGGGGACAGAAAAGTTATGCCGAAAACTTTCTGCCAGACAGACATTATATTACCAACTCCAACAGTAGCAGCTTTAACAATTCTGAACGCCACGATGCTGGGGCCGAAGTGAAGTTTTTAACCGATCCCAAAAACAAAACTTCCAATAGGCAAGTAAGAATCTCCAATGAAATGGATTTTGATGCGAGGTACAACGATGCCTACTCAACCTCAGATCGTATTTCAGAGCTTACTAATGGTGATTTGGTGAGTCAATATTTTTCAACCAACGAATCTTCAAATTCAAATTATTCTTTTGACAATGAATTCCGTGTTGCTGCACGGCTTGGTGGCCGAAGAGACTTTTTGTTTATGGGCGTCAATACCTCTTTTGATAAAGAGGACGGCGAGAGTGCCAATTATTCCAGAAACGAACTGGCAAACAGAGGCAATGTGGTGGTGCAGGATCAAATTTCGAGCACTCGAAACAATTCTTCAAGAATTAATTTCTTTGGAAGGTTAAGCAAGGAAATTTTGGAAAATTTCAGAATTATGCCGGGCTACAGTGCCACGGTGAATACAGATATTAATAAAAAAAGTATTTATGATTACAATGAGGACACCGAAGAATACGATAATTTCAATACCCTAATAAGTACAGATAGCCGTTATATCTCTACTACGGTACGTCCGTCGTTACGTTTGCGTTATCAGTACAAAGATATCCGTTTTGAGCTGGAGGGGGCTTACACCAACACGTTCAGAAAATATGTTGACGACATTATTGAGGACAGAAATTTTAAAAATGATTTTAAATATTTAACCTATTCGGGTAGAATTCGCTACCGAGACGAAAACGGGTATAAAAATATTTCGTTGGATTATAGGCAGAATGTTGATTTGCCGTCAATTAGTCAGTTGCAACCCGTACCCAATGTGAGCAATATTACGCATATTGTTACAGGTAACCCCGATTTGGAACCAGGCGTTAGCCACAACTTCCGTTTTAGGTACCAAAACAATTTGGCCGCCAATAAACTTAGTTTTAATGGAAGTGCCAATGCCGATTTTGTAAACGATAAGATTATAAATTCAACCATTACTGATGAGGATTTAATCCGTTACACCACCTACGAAAATATTGATGGCGATTATAGATTATCTGGAAATTTAGGAGTGAACAAGTCGTTTTTAAACCAAAAGACAAATTACAATTTAGGCGTTCGGCTATCGGGAAATTATAATAATATCAGATCTATTCAGAATGGGGTGAAATTTACGGCAAAAACCAATACGTTAAGCCCGTCGGTTTCGTTGAGCTATTCCTACGATAAAAAAATAGAAATCAATACTTCGTACAGTTACAGCACTACCAGCACAGAATACAATACCGATGCATTTAACGATAACGACTATTTTGTTCAAAATGTGCGGTTCGAGTCTACGTTATTTTTCTTGAAAAATGTGTTTTTCAACAACAAACTGTCATATCGATATAACAGTAGAGTGGGCGACGATTTTGATGGCGATGCCGTGTTTTGGAATGCCGGTTTGGGCGTACAGATTTTCAAACAAAAAGGCACGCTTACTTTGGTGGGCTACGATATGTTGGGGATGAACAACGGGTTTAGCCGATCGGTAACAGAAACGGCCATTCGCGACGTGGAAAACCAAATTTTAGAACAGTACTTTATGCTAACCTTTGTGTATAAGTTTGGAAAGTTTGCAGGTCAGAATATGAGTGATGGTAGAGGAGGTAGAGGAAAAGTACGTATGGGAAAACCAAGAAGGTTATAGAAGCATGAGCTGCCAATGCCTACAATCTAAAAAACAATTTTTATGGTCAATATCATAAAATTGTTGAGCGTCGAGATTTTTATAAATGGCTTTGCAAAACCCTAGAGAGGGGAGGGCACGAAGTTATTTGGATTAAAATGACATTTCATTTCCAAAAAAATCCATGTCATGGAACAGTTTCCGTTTTCGCTGTTAATAGGAAAAAAAATAAAAAACTATGGGCAAATGGGTAACACAACTGTTTTCAATAATGCTTTTGCTGAACTTAACACGCTGTATTTTTCAAAGAAAATATTAAAAGGAAAAGAAGCGGATACTTGGGATTCAGCCATTTTAAAGCTAGAACAATTTAAATGGATAGAACCCATTTATAAAACTATGGATTCCAAAAGTTTGAAAACTTTAAGAAGAGTTGCTAAAGGAAAATGTTTTTACAAAATAATGGTGCCCAAACCCATTAGGTACAAAGGAGAATTGGTAAATGCACAAAATAGATTTGATTATGCTATTAAAACCCTAAAACTGTATTGTGAAAACAGATATAAAAGTTAACACATTATCTTAAATTTTAGTTGTATATTTGCACGCAATTATAATCGTAATTGCATCATGACTGCACATCAAAACAAAATAGTAGGAGAAGGTTTGACCTACGATGACGTCCTTTTGGTTCCCGCTTATTCCGAAGTACTTCCTAGAGAAGTGAGTATTAAATCCAAACTTACGCGTAACATTACCATCAATGTGCCCATTATTTCGGCAGCTATGGATACCGTTACCGAGAGTAAAATGGCCATTGCCATGGCGCAAGAAGGTGGTATTGGTGTGTTACACAAAAACATGACCATCGAGCAACAAGCGCTTAAGGTGCGTAAAGTAAAACGTGCAGAAAGTGGTATGATTATCGATCCAGTTACTTTACCTCTAACCGCCACAGTACGCGATGCTAAACACTCTATGGCCGAGCATAGTATTGGTGGAATTCCTATTGTGGATGAAAACGGAAAACTGAAAGGTATTGTTACCAATCGCGATTTACGTTTTGAGCACCAAAATAAAAAGCCGATCGCAGAAGTGATGACTGGTGAAAACTTAGTGACTGCTCCTATCGGGACATCGCTAAGGGATGCAGAGATTATTCTTCAGGAACATAAAATTGAAAAGCTACTTATTGTAGACGACAATTATAAATTATCGGGATTAATTACGTTTAGAGATATTACTAAAGTAAGTCAAAAGCCAAACGCCAACAAAGATGAATTCGGACGCCTGCGTGTGGCCGCGGCTTTGGGTGTTACGGCCGATGCTATTGAAAGGGCTGAAGCTTTGGTAAATGCAGGTGTTGATGCTGTGGTGATTGATACCGCTCACGGGCATACTCAAGGTGTAGTTAAAGTGTTAAAAGAAGTAAAAGCTAAATTCCCGGAATTAGATGTTATTGTAGGGAATATTGCTACTGCCGCTGCAGCCAAATATTTGGTTGAAGCCGGTGCCGATGCGGTAAAAGTAGGTATTGGTCCCGGATCCATCTGTACTACGCGTGTGGTTGCTGGTGTTGGTTTTCCTCAGTTTTCTGCGGTGTTGGAAGTTTCGGCAGCTATAAAAGGTTCGGGAGTTCCTGTAATTGCTGATGGTGGTATCCGTTATACGGGCGATATCCCCAAAGCCATTGCAGCAGGAGCCGATACGGTAATGTTGGGGTCGCTTTTGGCGGGAACCAAAGAATCGCCAGGTGAAACCATTATTTACGAAGGAAGAAAATTCAAGTCATATCGAGGTATGGGGTCTGTTGAAGCGATGAAAGAAGGTAGTAAAGACCGTTATTTCCAAGATGTAGAGGATGATATTAAAAAATTAGTACCCGAAGGTATTGTGGGCCGAGTGCCATACAAAGGTGAGTTGTTTGAAAGTATTCACCAGTTTATTGGCGGTTTACGTGCCGGAATGGGTTACTGTGGTGCCAAAGACATTGAAACTTTAAAGGAAACAGGGCAGTTTGTTAAAATCACGTCAAGTGGTATTAATGAAAGCCACCCACATGATGTTGCGATTACTAATGAGTCGCCTAATTATTCGAGATAGTCCTTATATTTTAAATACATTAAAAAGCCTTTCATTTTACGATGAAAGGCTTTTTTTGTTCTCACCATGTGATCCATCCTGCGGAGTGCGATTACAATTTAGGCTTTAGATTAGCTGTCGAGTCAGAGTTTCGAAAAGCCAACTGCAGATTCAAAAGGTCTATAGTACCCAGGGTAGAAATACCGTTTTGGTATGGTTAAGAAAATATGATGGCTTAGAATGGAATGAACCAAAGACTACAATTTAGGATAATTTTATAAACAACAAAAAACCCGTGAAACTAGCTTCACAGGTTTTTTTATGCCATTTATAAGCCGTCAACCTATTTTAGGACGACTCAAATTCTGAATAAGATTCTATTTTCTGAAAATAGTTTGCTTTCTGTCTGGTCCCACCGAAACGATAGTGATTGGTGTTTCCAATTCTTTTTCTAAAAAAGCAATGTAATCGTTAAGTGCTTTTGGTAATTCTGAAGCTTCAGACATGCCCGTTAAATCTTCTGCCCAACCGCTAAACTCCGTGTAAACGGGTTCTACATTTTCTGGCTCAATATTGTATGGTAAATGTGAAATGGTTTCACCTTTATATTTGTATTCGGTGCAAACTTTTAAAGTTTCAAAACCAGAAAGCACATCGGCCTTCATCATCATGAGTTGGGTAACGCCATTAACTTGGCAAGCATACTTTAAAGCCACCAAATCTAACCATCCGCAACGGCGTGGACGACCTGTAGTGGCGCCAAATTCATGGCCAACTTTAGCCATGGTAGCACCGTCTTTATCGAACAATTCGGTTGGGAATGGGCCAGAACCCACCCGGGTAGTATAGGCTTTAAAAATACCGAATACTTCTTTTATTTGGTTTGGAGCAACGCCCAACCCAGTACAAGCACCGGCAGCAGTCGTGTTACTTGAGGTTACAAACGGATAAGTACCAAAGTCTATATCCAACAAAGAACCTTGAGCGCCTTCGGCCAAAATGGTTTTGTTCGATTTTTGTGCTTTATAGATGTATTCTTCCGAATCAATAAAAGTCAAAGATTTCAACGTTTCAATAGCCTTGAAGAATTCGGTTTCCAATTCCTTTAAGTCGTATTCAATATCTACATTGTAAAAGGCAATCATTTTTTCGTGCTTGTCGGCCAAATTTCTGTAGCGCTCTTTCCAATCGCTAAGCTCCAAATCACCCACACGAATACCGTTTCTTCCGGTTTTGTCCATATAAGTTGGACCAATACCTTTAAGTGTCGATCCAATTTTTGCTTTGCCTTTTGAGGCTTCGCTGGCAGCATCCAACAAACGGTGTGTTGGCAAAATAATGTGTGCTTTGCGCGAAATGAGCAACGATTTTCTGTAATCTACATTTTGCTCTTCCAGTTTGTCGAGTTCGCCTTTAAAGATTACGGGGTCTATTACTACACCGTTGCCTACTAGATTGGTAGCATTGTCGTGAAAAATTCCAGACGGTATGGTGTGCAATACATGTTTTTTTCCGTTGAAAACCAAAGTGTGCCCAGCATTTGGGCCGCCTTGAAAACGGGCTATTATATTGTAGTTTGATGTTAGTACGTCAACAATTTTTCCTTTGCCTTCGTCTCCCCATTGTAGTCCTAGTAGTAAATCTACTGCCATTGTAAAAAGATAGTTATTTGTTTGTTGATTTTCTGTTTCCGTAGAAATAGAGTGAATGGTTGTTGATCTTGATGTCGAAAACTTCTTCGATAGTTTTTTTTATGGATTGAATTCTTGGGTCGCAAAACTCGATAACCTCGCCAGTGTCGGTAAGAATTACGTGGTCGTGCTGCCTATCGAAATACGATTTTTCGTAGTGAGCTTGGTTTTGGCCAAACTGATGCTTTCTTACCAATCCACATTCCAAGAGCAATTCAATAGTGTTGTAAAGTGTAGCACGCGATACCCTGTACTTCTTATTTTTCATGTTGAGGTACAGTGATTCTATGTCGAAATGTTCGTTGTTGTTGTAAATTTCTTGAAGTATGGCGTAGCGTTCGGGCGTCTTGCGGTGTCCGTTAGCTTCTAGAAACGTTGTAAAAACGTTTTTTACAATCTCTTGGTTTTTGTTTTCGGGTTTAGCATCCATAATTTTCGTGGCAAATTTACACTTTTTTTACACTCTAGTAACCTTATCTATACCATTAATTTTTTTAAGTTTTTCCAAAAGTTTTCTAATAATGGTATTGTTTTTAACAACAACGTTGATTTTTCCGGAAAACAAACCGTCGTGGCTTTCAAAGCTAATGCTTTTCATGTTAACGTGCATGTTTTCAGAAACGACCTTGGTAATGTCGTTAACAAGGCCGATGTGGTCGATACCGGCAAGGACGATTTTTACCAAAAATTCCTGTTGGGTAGAATCGATCCATTTGGCTTGCATGATACGGTAAGCATAATTGGATTGTAAACTCACGGCATTAGGACAATTTTTTTTGTGAACTTTTATGCCTTCATTTACCGTTAGAAACCCAAAAACCGGGTCACCAGGAATGGGATTGCAGCAATTGGCCAATTTGTAGTCCAGTTTTTCTTCTTCTCTGCCGAAAACGAGTGAATCGTATTTTAAGGTGATTTCCTCTTTTTCCAACTCCTCTTTTTTAATCGGCGTTTTTTTGGAAATTCGGTTTTTAATGAAACTCATAAAAGCATTGCTTCTCGATGAAGCATAGCTTTTAAGCATGTAGTTGTCTATGGTGCCCACGCCAACACGATAGAATAAATCGAGACTGGTTTTTAGTTTGAAGAACCGCACCATGTCATTGACGGATTCTTCGTCTAAAGTGATTTTTAACTGTTTTAGTTTTCGGCGTAAGAGTTCTTTGCCGTCTTCTCCAATTAGTTTTTTGTTTTCGCGTAACGCCGATTTTATCTTGCTTCGCGACCGAGCCGTAGTTGCATAATCTAACCAGTTGGGGTTGGGTTTGGCGTTATCTGCAGTTAAAATTTCCACTTGGTCACCGCTTTTTAGCTCATGGCTAAGCGGGACCAATTTGCTGTTTACTTTTGCTCCACGGGTTTTCATACCGATTTCGGTATGGATGTGGAATGCAAAATCAAGCGCTGTAGCACCTTTGGGTAAGGATTTTAAATCGCCGGCTGGGGTGAAGACGAAAATCTCTTTTGAATATAAATTGAGTTTGAACTGTTCTACAAAATCTACGGCGTTGGTTTCAGGGTTTTCTAAGGCCTCCTGTAATCTGTTGATCCAACTTTCTAGATTATCCTCTTTTTCGTTACCTTGTTTGTATTTGTAATGGGCAGCATAGCCTTTTTCGGCGATTTCGTTCATGCGTTCGCTTCGAATCTGCACTTCTACCCATCGGCCTTTGGGTCCCATAACGGTAATGTGTAGGGCTTCGTAACCTGTTGACTTTGGTGAGGATATCCAATCGCGCAAACGGATGGGGTTGGGCCTAAAATGATCGGTAACAATCGAATAGATTTTCCAAGCCAAAAACTTTTCGTTTTGTGGGTCGGCATCACATTTGTAGATGATTCTAATGGCAAACTTATCGTAAACTTCATCGAACGATACGCCTTGGTTTATCATTTTCCTTCTGATGGAAAAGATGGATTTTGGACGCCCTTTAATAGTATAGCTAAGGTTTTCCCTGTCGAGGGAATTTTTTATTACTGCACTAAACTTTTCAATATAGGCATCTTGTTCGGTCTTACTTTCCTTTATTTTACTTAGGATGTCGTTGTACACCTCGGGCTCGGTGTATTTTAGCCCCAAATCCTCGAGTTCGGTTTTAATGTTGTACAGGCCTATTCTGTGTGCCAACGGTGCGTAAATATAAAGTGTTTCCGAAGCAATTTTTTCCTGCTTATCGGTTCGCATCGAGTCCATAGTTTGCATGTTGTGCAAACGGTCGGCAATTTTAATGATGATCACCCTAACATCATCATTAAGCGTGAGCAACATTTTTCGGAAATTTTCGGCCTGTAAGGACACGTCCATGTCCTTTTCTTTACTCAACGACGATATTTTGGTGAGCCCATCAACTATAGTAGCGATGGTTTGCCCGAACAGTTTTTTTATGTCTTCAATGGTGTAATCGGGGCTGTCTTCAACCACATCGTGCAACAGGGCAGCAGCGATAGAGGTGCCGTCTAGCCCAATTTCCTGAGCTACAATTTTGGCTACTGCCAACGGGTGAAATATATAGGCTTCGCCTGATTTTCGGCGTTGGTCTTTATGGCCGTCCATAGCTACTTCAAAGGCTTTTCTAATTAGCTTTTTGTCGTCATCGGTCAATGTGGTGTAGCTAACTTTTAAAAGCTCTTTGTACGCTTTGGTAATCGCGGCATTTTCTTTTTCAATGTCAATATTCGTCATCATAAATTAAAAATAACATAAAGATAATTAACAGGCAACAGGCGTTCTTGTTTTTATTGCTATTTATAGTTGGTTTAAAAATTTAACAAGTTGTTCTACGGCTTTTCCGCGGTGGCCAATTCTGTTTTTGAGTTTTAAATCCATTTCCGCAAAGGTTTGTTCGTGGCCTTCGGGTTTAAAAATGGGGTCGTACCCAAAACCTTTTTCGCCGTGTTTCTTTTCCGTTATTTCTCCTTTGCAAATGCCTGTAAATGTGTGCAGCTTTCCGTTTAAGTGTAGGGCGATAACGGTTTTGAATTGTGCGTTTCTGTTTTTTGTTGTTGTTAGTTCAGAAAGGAGTTTTTGCATGTTGTCTTCCGCATTTTTTTGCTCACCGGCATATCTGGCAGAGTAAACTCCGGGTGCCCCGTTCAGGGCTTCAACCTCCAAGCCCGTATCGTCTGCAAAGCAATCGTAACCATATTGTGTTTTTATATATTCGGCTTTTTGTATCGCGTTGCCTTCAATGGTGTTTTGGGTTTCTGGGACGTCTTCGTGGCAATCAATATCTTTTAAGCTCAATAAAGTAATGTGGCTGGGCATTAATGCTTGCACCTCTTTGACTTTATTTTGGTTTCCGGTGGCAAATACAATTTTCATATTTTATATGGTTTTGGGCATCAAAAGTAAGGTTTAAAAGTGATTTTTTACAAGTCTTTAAACTGTATTCTTTTCGGATAATTTTATGATTTTGGTCAGCCTTAGTTGAATAAAAAACTCGTATCTTTCACATGAAATCAATTAACAAAAACCAAATAGTTATGGTAGTAAATATTCAGTATGTAGGTGTAGATGTAAGTGAAACCCTTTCGGCTTTTACTAAAGAAAAGTTAGAAAAACTGTTTAATAGATATGAATTTTTAATTGGTGCTACGGTGCATTTTAAAAAGGATGAAAACCACCACGATGCCGGTAAAATTTGTAATATGGAGCTGAGTTTGCCCGGCCCAAGGATATTTGCCACTTCCGAAGAGCACAATTTTGAAGTCGCCGTTCGTGAAACCATTAGCGACTTAGAGCGGCAGCTAAAAAAGCGCAAAGAGGTTTACAAAACGTATTAGCGGTGGTGGTAGGGTTCGTTTCTTAAAATGGTGAACCCGCGATACAGCTGCTCGATAAAAAATAAACGAATCATTTGATGGGAAAATGTCATTTTAGACAATGATATTTTCCCATTTGCTTTTTGGTAAACGTCATCTGAAAAACCATACGGACCGCCAATAACAAAAACCAATTGTTTTATGCCAGAGTTCATGTGTTTTTGTAAATAGGTTGAAAACCCCACCGAGGTAAACTGTTTACCGTTTTCATCTAAAAGTATTAGCGCATCGGTTGGTTTGGTCTTGCTTAATATCAGTTCGCCTTCTTTTTGTTTTTGAAGGGATTCGCTAAGGTTTTTGGCGTTTTTTATATCTGGAATGATTTCCAAATTAAACTTAACGTAAAAGCCCAATCTTTTTTTGTATTCCTCTATAAGTAAGTTAAGTGGCTTGCTGTCCGTTTTGCCAATGGCTAAAAGTTTAATGGTCATAAAAACAATATTAGTGCTATCTGTTTATGAAAAACGCATCTAAATAACGGAAAAAATACAGATTTGATAAAATTTAAGTTTAATTAAGTGAATCAATTTCTTATTTTTGCTCAAAAACTAATCAACAAATAATGATTACACAAGAACAGTTTGATAGCGAAGTTAAAGGTATAATAGCCAATGCCATCAGGGAAGATGTTGGTGATGGCGACCACAGTTCACTGGCCTGTATACCTGAAAATGCCAGAGGAAAAGCAAAAATTTTAGTGAAGGATAAAGGGGTGATTGGCGGTGTTAATTTTGCAAAAAAAGTGTTTGCCTATGTTGATAAGAACTTGAAGCTCGATGTTCGAATTGAGGATGGCACTGAAGTAACTTACGGCGATGTGGTCATGTACATTGAAGGGGCGTCTCAGTCTATTTTAAAAGCAGAGCGTACCGTGTTGAACGCTATGCAGCGCATGAGTGCCATTGCCACCAAAACCAGAATGTTTGTAAACTTGGTTGAAGGCACCAAAACCAAAATTCTAGATACCCGAAAAACCACTCCCGGTATTCGTGTATTGGAAAAATGGGCGGTTAAAATAGGTGGTGGTGAAAACCACAGGTTCGCGTTGTACGACATGATTATGCTAAAGGATAACCATATAGATTTTGCCGGCGGAATTACAAAAGCTATTGAAATGACCAAGCAATATTTGGATGAAACGGGCAAGAAGTTATTGATTATGGTTGAAGCGCGAAATCTTTCTGAGGTTGAAGAAATCCTGCAGAACGACGGCGTTTACAGAATTCTTTTGGATAATTTTGATTATGAAGACACCCGAAAAGCGGTAAAATTAATTGGTGATAAATGCCTAACAGAGTCTTCTGGAAATATTAACGAAGCCACCATTCGCCACTACGCAGAATGTGGAGTTAATTTTATTTCTTGCGGTGCTTTAACCCACTCGGTACACAACATGGATTTAAGTTTAAAGGCTGTAAAGTAGGTTGCTTTAAGGAAACGGTAATCCAAAAATTGCTTTACAAAGCTTTATAAAGCAAGGTTAATTTTAATAACTTTGCTTATACTGGTAAAAGCAAATAATTAATGGCAAAAGCCCTGGAAGAAAAACTCGATAAAATTCCTGTAGTTAATGTTGTGGTGCGGTTTTTTAAGCAATTGAAACTGCCCGGTCTTGAAGGTTTGTCGTTTTACGATTTGTTGGAACTCTATTTAACGGGCATTGTTCGTGGAGCTCTAACCACAAGGGCGAGTGCCATTGCATTTAGTTTTTTTACGGCCATTTTTCCTTTTTTGTTGTTCGTCCTTATTATCATTCCGTATGTGCCCATCGACGATTTTAAAATTGAATTTTTAAGATTTCTAGAGTCATTTTTACCTCCAACGACCTCTGATTTTTTCTTCGAGAATATTTTTGAAAATATAGACCAATCGCAACGCGGTGGGTTGTTATCTTCGGTATTTGTGCTATCGTTGCTTTTGATGGCAAACGGGGTTAATGCGGTGTTTTCGGGTTTTGAAAATTCATATCATGAACAGCTTTCCCGTAATGTGGTAAGACAGTATTTGTTTGCTTTAGGTATTGCGCTCATTTTGGCTTTTTTGCTTATTGTAGCCATTGCCGTTTTGGGGTATATTCAAATTTATGTGGTTCAGGGGCTGCTGCAAGCACTCGAAAACCGAGGTTACCAAGTGGAGTCGAGCGGCGTGTTTTGGACTAGTGTGGTAAAATACTTGTTTTTCGTTCTCATGGTTTATTTGGCAACGGCCACATTATATTATTTTGGAACGCGTGAAGGGCGTCAATCGCGGTTCTTTTCGGTCGGGGCTATTTTTACGACATTGTTAATCATGTTAACCTCGTTTTTGTTCGGACTTTACATTGAAAATTTCAGTCAATACAACAAACTATATGGCTCCATTGGCGCACTATTGATACTGCTATTTTACCTCTGGCTCAATGCAAATATTTTACTTTTGGGCTACGAGCTTAATGCTTCCATTCAGTTTTTGAAAAAATATCCAAAAAGAGAAGAAGACCAATGACTCTAAAAATTTCCGATTAATTTATGCCACATTTTATAGATGTCATTATACCCGTTCCTCTTCAAAAGCTATTCACGTATAGCGTTACTGAGGCCGAATCCCAGTTTTTAAAGCCAGGTATGCGCGTTGCCGTGCCCTTCGGAAAATCAAAAATATATACGGGTATTGTGTTTAAAGTGCATAATAACGAACCAACAGCGTATGAAGCCAAAGATATTCAGCAGATTTTAGACGAAGCACCTATTGTTAACCCGCCGCAGTTGAAGTTGTGGGAATGGATAGCCAGTTACTACATGTGTACTTTGGGCGATGTGATGCGGGCTGCACTGCCCAATGCCTTTATTTTGGAAAGTGAAACCGTGGTGACCAAAAGCAAGTTGAAAACCATCGATGAATCCAATTTAAAGGATGATGAGTTTTTGGTTTATGAAGCACTTCAGCATCAATCGTCGTTGAAAATTCATGATATTTCGAACATTCTTGATAAGAAAAATGTACTACCCGTTATAAAACGGCTCATTGAAAAGAATGCCGTTTCGGTTGAAGAGGAGGTTTATGAAAAGTACAGGCCCAAATTGGTGCGTTTTGTAAAGCTGCACAATAATTATGCTTCAGAAAGTGCGCTGCAAAACCTGTTGGAAGAATTAAGCCGAGCGCCCAAACAAAGTGAGGTGGTGCTCACCTTGTTTTCTATTTCGGCCAAAACCAAAAAGCCAGTAAAAGTTTCTGATTTAAGCGAACAGAGCGGCGGGTCTTCAGCGATTATAAAAACGCTAATTGATAAAGGAATTCTTGAAGAATACCATATTCAAATGGATAGGGTGCAATTTGAAGGTGAAGAGGCCGAGGCTTCTAAGAAGCTTAATGAGTATCAAGAAACGGCATTGACCGAAATAAAATCCGCTTTCCAAAATCAACAAGTTACGTTGTTGCACGGGGTCACCTCTTCAGGGAAGACCGAAATTTATGTGAAGTTGATCGAAGCGGTCATCGCCAAAGGAAGGCAGGTATTGTATTTGCTTCCCGAAATAGCCTTGACAGCCCAGTTGATTAACAGGCTTCAGGATTATTTTGGAGAAAAAGTATCGGTGTTCCATAGCAAATATTCATCGCACGAGCGGGTTGAGGTTTGGAACAATGTTTTGCAAAATTCTGCGAAAGCGCAAATTATTCTTGGGGCACGTTCGTCCATATTTTTGCCATTCAGTGATTTGGGGTTGATTGTGGTCGATGAAGAGCACGAGCAATCGTTCAAGCAGTTTGATCCCGCGCCGCGTTACCAAGCACGCGATACCGCTGTGGTGCTGGGCTATATGCACAAGGCAAATGTGCTTATGGGGTCTGCCACACCAAGTTTAGAGAGTTACTTTAACGCTAAGCAGAACAAATATGGTTTTGTGGAGCTGAAGTACAGACACAACGATGTGCTGATGCCAGATATAGAATTGGTGGATATTAAAGAAAAGCGGAAAAAGAAACGGATGAAAGGGCATTTCAGTGACCGATTGATGGAAGAAATGACCGAAACATTGGAGGCTGGGCAACAGGTTATTCTGTTTCAAAATCGTAGAGGGTTTTCGCCTATTGTAGAGTGTAACACTTGTGGGCATTCGCCTCAGTGTCCCAATTGTGATGTAAGTTTAACCTACCACCAATACCGAAGCCAGCTGCGTTGCCATTATTGTGGTTATGTTATGGCTATGATTAAAGGCTGTACAGCTTGCGGAAGCCCAGAGTTGGACAGTAAAGGTTTTGGTACCGAACAGATAGAGGAAGAGGTGAAAGTGCTGTTTCCAAACCATAAGGTGGCGCGAATGGATTTAGATACCACGCGCGGAAAGTATGGCTATGAAAAAATCATTACGGCTTTAGAGCAGCAGGAAATCGATATTTTGGTTGGGACCCAAATGCTAACCAAAGGGTTGGATTTTAGGAACGTGCGATTAGTGGGTATTATGAACGCTGATAACATGCTGAACTTCCCCGATTTTAGAGCACACGAGCGGAGTTTCCAATTGATGCTTCAGGTGTCGGGTAGGGCGGGACGCACGCAAGAGCGCGGTAAGGTGTTGATTCAAACCTACAATCCGCACCATAATATTTTGCAGCAGGTATCCACGAATAATTATATCGATATGTTCAACGAGCAAATGAACGACCGTTATAATTTTAAGTACCCACCAGTTTACAAACAAATAAAAATTACGCTAAAACATAAAGATTACAACAGGGTAGAAACGGCTTCCATTTGGTATGCCAAATCGTTGAGACAGTTGTTTGGCGACCATGTTTTGGGGCCCGAGTCGCCGCCCATTGCCAGAATTCGAAATCAGTTCCATAAAAATATTTTGGTAAAGATTCCTAAAAAACAATCGTTATCAAAAACAAAAGAAGCCATTATTAAGGTTAATAATAGCTTCCAGAGTATAAAAGATTTTCGGTCGGTTAGGGTTATTCTAAATGTCGATAACTTCTAATGAAATAGAAATTTGAAAACAAATTTCGTGATTGAATTAGTCCACACGTAAGTCGGAATCTCATTCTTGTCTTTGTTGTAATATTATATGGAAGCTGAAAACACACAGTTAGCTATTGGGGTAGCCTACAGAGGTTACGCTTCTAAATATTATTCAACGCGTCAACCAATTGGGTTTTCTTGTTTCGGCTTAAAGGAATTTCGTAAGCACCCACTTCAACATTTTTACTATTAAATCGGTCAATTTTATCCAAGTTGACGATATAGGATTTGTGAATTCTTAAAAATTTACCTTCTGGCAATTCGGCCTCAAAAGCTTTCATGGTAGATAAAACCACTAGGCTGTTTTCTTCGGTAACCAATTTTACGTAATCACCTAGGGCTTCAATCCATTTAATATCTTTAATGTAAACTTTACGTTTTTTTAGATTACTTTTGACAAAAATATGTTCGCCATCTTCTTCGTTAAAGTCTTGGGTCAATCTATGTTGTTCCAAAGCTTTTTCAACAGAAGTATTAAAACGTTCTCTGGTGATGGGTTTGTGTAAATAATCGGTGGCATCGTAATTAAACGCTTTAAAGGCGTATTCGGTTTTGCCGGTTACAAAAATAATTTGGGGCTTGTTGTTTAAAACGTCCAAAAGTTCAAATCCATTAAGCACTGGCATTTCAATGTCTAAGAAGATAAGATCGACTTGGTGCGTGTTTAAACCATTTTTTGTTTCTAGGGCACTACTGTACTCTGCTATAAGGTTAAGTGAAGGATGATTTTCTACCAACTTAACGATGGAGAGACGTTGTATTGCTGAATCGTCTACTACTACACAGTTTAAAGTCATAACATTTTATATTATTTCGGTTAAGATATCGACAATAGTACGAATAATTCGGTTAAAAACCAAAAAACATCGTTAAAATACATGTTTTAATTTTTTTTTAACACTATTTTAGGGGGAGATTTGTGTGTGCAAAATAGAATAACTTATAGTTGTGTAATATATAGAATTTAATTATTTTTGCAGCCAATTTTTAACAATAAAAACGATTTTTATGAATCATTATGAAACTGTTTTCATCTTGAATCCCGTTTTATCTGAAGAGCAGATAAAGGAAACAGTAAAGAAATACGAAGATTTTCTTGTTTCTAACGGTGCAAAGATGGTATCAAAAGAAGATTGGGGGCTAAAAAAATTAGCTTACCCAATCCAGAACAAAAAGAGTGGTTTTTACCATTTATTTGAGTACACCGTAGATGGTGAAGTAATTAATGCGTTAGAGCTAGAGTTTAGACGTGATGAGCGTTTTATGCGTTACCTAACTGTAAAGTTAGATAAGCACGCTGTAGCTTGGGCAGAAAGAAGAAGAGAAAAACTTAAAGTAAAAGCTTAATTATGTCATCAATAGAACAACAATCAAAAGGTAAAAAAGACGGAGAAATCAGATATTTAACTCCGCTTAACATTGAAACTAATAAGCAAAAAAAATACTGTCGTTTCAAAAAATCTGGAATCAAGTACATTGATTACAAAGATCCAGATTTCTTATTGAAGTTTGTAAACGAGCAAGGTAAAATTTTACCACGTCGTTTAACAGGAACCTCATTAAAGTACCAAAGAAAAGTATCTGTGGCCGTGAAAAGAGCACGTCACTTAGCTTTAATGCCGTACGTAGCAGATTTATTAAAATAAAATACTCATAACGATGGAACTTATATTAAAACAAGACGTTGAAAATTTAGGATTTAAAGACGATGTTGTAACAGTTAAGAACGGTTATGGTAGAAACTTTTTAATTCCTCAAGGGCAAGCTATTTTAGCTACGCCATCTGCTAAAAAAGTATTGGCAGAAAACTTGAAGCAAAGAGCTTTTAAAGAAAAGAAAGTAATAGAGGAAGCAAACAAAACTGCTGAAGCTATTAAAGGATTGGATGTTAAAATTACTGCAAAAGCAACTGAAGGTGCTAGTGCCGGTGATAAATTATTCGGTTCTGTAACTAAGGCCGATTTAGTTGAGGCTTTTGAAAAAGCTGGACATTCAGTTGACAAAAAATTTGTTACAATTACAGGAGGAAACATTAAGCGTTTAGGGCAGTACACTGCTGTAGTGCGTTTACACAGAGAAGTAGTTTTCGATTTTCCTTTTGAGGTTATAGCGCAAGCTTAATCCATTTTGAAATAAAATAAGGAGCCTCAACATCGTTGGGGCTTTTTTTATGACATATTAAAAATGAAATACAGAAGACTTACAAAAGAACAATTTGAAGAACTGCACCAAGAGTTCATCAATTTTTTGGCCACACAGTCCATTACCAACGACGAGTGGACCAACCTTAAAGCCAACAAACCCGAACTGGCCGAAACCGAATTGGATGTGTTTAGCGACTTAATTTGGGAAGGTGTTTTGAACCAAGCCGAATATTTAGAGCATTTTGCCCCACAGCATATGTATTTGTTCCGTTTAGGTGAAGATAAAATGCACGCTATTGTGGTAAACGTTACAAAAGATGGCGTCGATATCACCACACAAGAAGGCTATGACTGGCTACGCGAAAATCTTTTGGATGAAAGCGTAGAGTTTTTACAAGCCGATAAAGAGTACACCGACGATAAAAACGCCGATAAATTCAAAATGATTGAGCAGGGCGCAGTAATTACCAAAGGCGAACTGTACCATTATTTTAATAAGTTGATAAACTAGGAATTTAACCCTTCCGGATTTCGGTTTTTTGAAACCGAAATCCACCTTCCCTTTTAAGGGAAGGAGTTCTCCTCCTTTTGTAGGAGGGGTGTCACGAAGTGACGAGGTGTTTTTTTCTAACTCAAATTAGGGTATAAAAAGTAATATATTATATTACTTTTAAATCCCGTTATTATTTTGTCATTCCCGTGCAAGCGTGAATCTTTTTCAAATTAATCTGTTATTTTTGTCGTTTCTAATTTAAACAGGAATCCACTTTTATTACGTTGTTACGCTGAGCACAGTTGAAGCGCATATAAACTAAAACTATCAAATGGCCCAAAAACCAAGCATTCCAAAAGGCACAAGGGATTTTAACCCTGAGCAAGTTGCCAAACGAAACTATATTTTCAATACCATTCGCGCTGCGTTTGAAACCTTCGGATTTCAACCCATTGAAACCCCAAGTTTTGAAAACTCTGATACCCTAATGGGAAAATATGGTGACGAAGGCGATCGCTTGATTTTTAAGATTTTGAATTCAGGAGATTACTTGGCTAAAGCCAATAAGGAGGCCTATGAAAAAAGAGATTTCAATAAATTGACAGCTTCAATCTCCGAAAAAGCCCTCCGTTACGACCTTACCGTGCCTTTCGCCCGTTACGTGGTGCAGCATCAAAACGAGATTGAATTTCCTTTTAAACGCTACCAAATTCAACCAGTTTGGCGCGCCGATAGACCTCAAAAAGGGCGTTTTAGAGAATTTTACCAATGCGATGCAGATGTGGTGGGTAGCGATTCGTTGTGGCAGGAAGTGGAATTCATTCAATTGTACGACACCGTTTTTTCGGCCTTAAAACTGGAAGGTGTTACCATAAAAATCAATAACCGAAAAATACTTTCGGGCATAGCCGAAGTGATTGGTGCTTCCGATAAGTTGATTGATTTTACCGTGGCTTTGGATAAGCTCGATAAAATTGGCGAAGAAAAGGTGAAAGAAGAAATGCTTGCTAAAGGGATTTCAGAAGAAGGGATTTCTAAATTGCAACCATTATTTACGTTGTCGGGTTCTTTTGAATCGCAAATCGAGAGTTTAAAAGATATTTTAAATACTTCCGAAGAAGGAAAAAAGGGCATCGACGAACTCGATTTTATCAATAAAGCGATTACCGAATTGGGTTTAAAAACCGCAGCGTTGCAACTGGATGTCACTCTGGCCCGCGGATTGAATTATTACACAGGAGCCATTTTTGAGGTGGCCGCACCAAAATCCGTAAAAATGGGGTCGATTGGTGGCGGTGGACGCTACGATGACTTAACCGGTATTTTCGGAATGAAAAACGTAAGTGGAGTGGGCATTAGTTTTGGTTTGGACCGCATTTATTTGGTATTGGAAGAACTGGGGCTTTTCCCAGAAACCGTAAACAAAAACGTTGAGGTCTTGTTCATCAATTTTGGTGACAAGGAAGCGTTATTCAGTTTAAAGGCCATCAAACAATTGCGCCAACAGGGCATTAATGCTGAATTGTACCCCGATTCAGCCAAAATGAAAAAGCAGATGAACCATGCCAACAAACGAAACATTCCGTTTGTGGTTTTGGTGGGCGAAGAGGAAATCAATTCGAACACGTATGCACTTAAAAACATGGTGTCTGGCGAGCAGGAAAAAGTACCATTGGAAACTTTGGTTGCAACCATAAAAAAGTCCTGAACGTCAATTCAGGACTTGAAACAAGGGTAAAAGAAGTTTTTTAGGTGACTAACTCCAAATAATCTTAATGTACCCTGTTTATTTTACGCGCACTTTTTTAGACATGCTACGATGCTTGGTTCTTACTCTTAAAATATAGTTTCCAGGCTTTAAATGGTTATAATATTCTAAGTTGTTTTGGTTAGTTTTTGGCAACGTTTTAAATACCGACTGCCCAATGATGTTGAGTAGTTCAACAGATTCAATATACATGGAAGCGGGGTTGTTTACAATAATGCTGTTCTTTTCGTTTGAAAAATAAGCGCCGATTTTTTCGCTCATGTTGTGTTCGGTATTCAAACTTTCTTCTTTTCCAAACGTGATTTCAAAACGGTCTAAATAAGTACCCGGGTCTAAATGGATGCTGTAATCATTCGTTTTAAGATTGTGGTACACATCGAGAGCTTTGTCGTGTAGATAAATAATCAAACTGTTGGTAATATTTTCCAAAGCTTCGATTTTGATAGTGGCCATTCCCGCTTTTTTGATTTTTACACCCAACGGTAATTTTTGGTCAGTTTCGAAATGATTTACCGCTTGGATTACAAATTCCTTATTGTGAATCAACCAAAACATATCCTCAACATTGTCTTCGGTTAATGGCGCATCGTAGCCCAAATCGAAATGGTTTGTGGCACTTTCATCAACTCCGGTTAAAAGTTGTCGGTGGTACCCTTTCGGTGAATCGAACATCAATCTCAGTTTAGGTCGTGTGTCTAAATTGGTGTTGTTTATTTTCTTTTTGCTTTTTGGTTCATTCGATTTTAAAAATATGGACGAACCTGAAGCTTCGGTTTGAAACACCCGTTGACTATTTTTAAATACAATATTTCCGCCGTCGATGGAGCTTGTTAAGTTCGGGTCGTTACTTTCGCCGGTAAGCTCGGGGTCTAAAATAGCCCTAACAAAAAAGCCTTGCCCAACCGGGATGTAACGCTCGGGCGCACCCTTCGTACTAGTCAACCCACCAGTGTAGTTTATTCTGGTATCACTGTTTATAGCGGGAGTGCTGCCCATTAGGGTGTAAACACCATAGCCGCCTTGGTATTCTTTTAATATGTGTGAGTTGCTGGCAAAGTGTTCCCAAAAATATATAGCGCCGTTTATAACATTTTTGGTGTTGTTTCCGCCATCTTTTATATTATCCCGAATAAATTCATCGGCATCTAATGCTGAAGGATAGGGGTTGCCCACTAAATATTCATTGTTAACTGTTAAAGGCAGGGTTATTTCGTCGTTATTGGGTTTTCCGTCGAAAACATAATTTTGGGTCAGCGAAATATTGCCGCTGGTGTTATCTACACCTTTCATGGTGAAGCCTTCGCCGGGTAAAATAGTGCCATTTCGCCTAACGTGCTGCCATGCGTAATAGCTGTTGTATGTGGAGTTGGAATATTTCCAAATCCAGTAATCGGCAACCGTGATGTCGTTTCCGTTAACACAGCCGTTGTAGCCAGAACTGGTAAAGGTGATGTTGCTTGGCGATGTGGGCAGTGTGCCGTTTTTAAAAACATTGTCGGTCATTTTATAACTATTGTTGTTGCTGGAGGTATTGCTTACCCCCACAGGAGATGACCAATAGTTGTACGTATAAAAATCTTTTGTGCCTTGTTGGTCGCGTTCAATTTTTCCAGAACTCGTGGGGTCTAAAACACTGCCTTGGATTTGTATTAATTGCGATTCGCCTTCTAAATCTATCAGTCCGTCCAGTTTTAAATACCAAGTGTTATATAGGCCTTTGTCACCTTCAATAGAAAATTCTTTTTCCGAATCTACAATTAAGCCTGTCATACCCTGTTCGTTGTATGCACCGTTAAGCGTGATGTTGTTCTTTATATGAACAATGGATGCGCCATTAGGGTTGTCAGTCTTTGTTGTGATGTCCCATTCGCTGCCATATAACCAATTAGCGCTGTCCGTCCAATTTCCGTCGGCCACCGTTTCATAAGGCAGCGGTGCTTTTTGGAAATAAATGTCTTTGAAATTGTACATTTTTGCTCCGGAAACATCAATACTCCCTGTTTTTTTATCGTCAAGAATGTCATCTTGGTAGCCATCCATTTTGTAGTATTTAACAAGATTGCTGCCCAATGAAGCACAAATAGTGATTGGAATTATTTTTCCGCTGTTGAAATTATTGGAATCGTCAAGTTCTTGGTAAACCATACGTTGAAGTTCTTCAGTGGTCAACGCTTTGTTGAAAACCCTAACTTCGTCAATTCCTCCTTTAAAATAATTGCTGTCTGTGGTGGCTCTTCCAATCATAAAACTGGAGGCATCTGTAATTCCGCCTAAGCTTGAGGTGTCTCGGGCTTCTTCAATACCATTGATAAAAAGTACTACATCGCCACCAGTTTCGGTAGTCACCGCCACATGGGTCCAAATACCATCGGTTATGTTTGTAGTAGAGGATAAACTAACGCTTTCAGAAATTGCTGTAACCGAGTTATCGGCCTCGTTTATTCTGATGTAAAAATCATTTTGCCCTGCAATAACTCTGTTGTCAGCATCGGTGTTTGTGCCATCAGATTTTATAAAAGCCATAATGGTTGCACTTCCTGAGGAAATGACATTGGTGTCTTCAACATAATCATTCCGACCGTCAAAATATAGGCTGTAGCTGTTATCTAAATTACGAGGTGAGCCAAAAACAGTATCGTTGCCATCGCGCGAGGCTACAATACCATCACCATCTGCATCGGTGGTGTTATCTAAAACCCCTGCCGTGTTGGGAAGGTGCGCATAAATTTCAACAGTATCTATGTCATTTGTGGTGCCATTTGTGGGGTCGCGGTAGTCTGGCGTGCCATCTCCGTCGGAATCCAAAGCATACAAAGGTCCGGTGCCTTGCCCAATATTTCCATAAGCATCTGCATAGGTAGCTGCGTCGCTGTGGTAATCAAAAATGTCTAAAATACCGTCACCGTAATATTCTATTGAACCATCGCCTTCGGAATCTTTCTCCCTAAAGGCTTCGGTTTCTGCTCCATCTCCAACACCATTACCAGTTACGTCTCCGTCGCCATTTTGAAAAAGGAGCGGAGCGCTGGAACTAACAATGCCGTACTCATCTATATCGAATAGCCCGTCGTTATCGGAATCCAAATCCAAATAATCGGGAATTAAATCGGTATCGGAATTTATTGGAGAAATGCCTTCTGCCAAATCATGCATACCGTTGCCATTGGCATCCACCCACGAGGACACACCGGTAAGGCTGGCTTTGCCTTCGCTTAAACTGGCGCTTGTTGGGTTGCCTTCAACCACATCGGGAATACCATCGTTGTCAGAATCCAAATCGAAAACATCGGCAACCCCGTCGCTGTCCATATCGCAAAGGGTTTGTCTTACTTCAATATCATCAATAGCCAAATCGTTTCCAGCGCCACCAGGTGCGTTGTTAACGAACTGAACAATAAAAGCGGTTTCGGAAGTGGAAAAGGTTTCCGTGAATTGTTTCCATTCTGAGGTCGTACAAGTGTTGAACGACGGGTCTGACGGATCGTAAGCGGGGTCGTTCGGATCGTTTATTGCTCCAGAGCAACGTGTAATGTCGCCTGTATCGAAAGTGGCGATTACAGTGCTTCGGTCTAAAGTTAGGAAGTTTACGGTTACATTGGGATTACCTCTAGGTAGCTCGCCGGCCGAAAACCGAGAATCGTCGTTATCAATATTGATTACCCAGAAACTATAAGTTACGGGTACATTGGCTAATGTACCTGTAATTTGGGTTTCATAAAAAATACCGGGATCGTAATCGGCGTTAAAAACAGCCATTCTGCCATCGGTATCTCCAGGGGTATGATCCTCAATGGGCGCCCAAGCATACCATGCCCATGAAGCAATGGCATCGTTAGGACCAACGGTTTCGCCGGAAACACCAGAAGTGATAAAGCTTGTAACGGTGTATTCGCCATCGCCTACACCGGCATTTGAGCCAGAACAGCTTGACCCTGGTGAGCCATCTTCTAAACAATAGGAAGTAGACACGGTATAAAGCGAGCTTATTCCGGTGCCTCGTCCAGTGCCTGTGCCGAAAGTTTCGTTCAGAAATTTATAGTCTGCTTGCCATGCGCCGTTGGATAATCTACAGGCGTTTTCTTCGTCCGAATCCATGATGCCGTCGTTGTCATCGTCAATATCAACGTCGTCATAAACCCCGTCATTATCACTGTCAAAAAATACTTTATCGCCTTCCGCGGTGAGATTTATTTGGTAAGTGGCCTCGTCTGAATCATCGGAAGCGATACTTAGTACCGTGGTTTGTGTGCCTTCGGTTGATGTAGCAAAGGAAATGGTGATGCTTTCGGAGTTGCCAGCCGAAATTACAGTACCGTTTGCCGGTTTACTGATTATTGAGAAATCTGTAGTGCCGGAAAGTAATATATTGCCAAGAGTTAGATTGGCCGCTCCGGTATTTTCAATAACGAACGTTTTCGTAACGGTTTCAGATACAATTTGAACTTTTCCGAAATCGGTATTGTCCGTTAAAATGGGGGTGTTGCTGCCGTTGCCAATAATAGTGTTACTGTTTCCCGTAATATTTATCTCGGGAGCGCTTGATAAGGCCATTGCAATATTCCTGTATATAGAGCTAGTAAAGCCTTTAAGCGGTGTAAATGCTAAAGATAAATACAGCAAAAAAGATACAGCTGCCTTCAAATGGTAGTTGGGCACTTTCATAATTAGGTTGATCAATTTTAGTTTGGGGCTAAAATATTCATGGTCAAATGTATGTTAAAACTCTATGAAACGCAAAAATAATCGACAAAACGCATTAAAAGTAATTTTACACTACTGTTAAAATAGCTTAGTTTTAAGGATTACAATTATTCTAAAAAAACTGAGGGAAGAATTATGAAAATAATGTAGCTTCAATGTTTTTGGAATGTAACAAGAGTTTTGTGGCTTATGTTGTGACTAATGAAGAGGTTAATTTAGATGCTTTAAATCGGGCTTAAGGGGCGAATTTTTAGTTTGTGAAATAATTGTTGGGTTAATTTTTTAAATTAGGGAAAATTATTAATCGGTATTTTTGTCTTTTAACAAGGATGGATTTATAAGCGTGAGATGATTGGTTATCCATTTAGATAAAATTTCAGGCACATTCATTGAAAAAGGTTATCTTTTCCTGTTTAAAATCGGAAAATATGCTTTATATTCGAAGTTTTTAAAATGTAATTGGCAGTTAGGTTTTTGCTATTATTACTTAGGCTTTTATCTTTGCGGAAATGAGATTATTTAAAACTGGTTAAACGTTTAAATAAAGAGGTTTTAATTTGTCTATAGTTCAAACTAAGATAAATATAAAAATTTGAGATATTTAAATATGAATCACTTACTTTCTTCGTAATCGATTAATTTTTTTAAATTATCAACAGGCTATTTGATGAAGGAGGTTTAGAAAAGAAAATGTTGTTAACGAATTAAGTGTTGCACAATGAAACACTTAGGAGCAAATGCTTCTATGGAACATACGAAATAAAAGAATCAAATTAATTACACTAATATAAAAAATGAGCAAGCCGTTTATTCACGATAATTTTTTGCTAGAAAGCAAATACGCTGAAGAATTATACCACGACTATTCTAAAAATCAACCGATAATAGATTACCACAACCATTTGCCGCCCCAGCAAATTGCAGAGGACAAGGCTTTTAACAATATTACCGATGTTTGGATCAACGGCGACCATTACAAGTGGCGAGCCATGCGAACCTTAGGGGTAAATGAAAGGTTCATAACAGGCAATGCTTCCGATAAGGAAAAGTTTTTAAATTGGGCCAAAACGGTACCTTACACTATGCGTAACCCTTTGTATCATTGGACTCACATGGAGCTTACCCGATATTTTGGAATCACCGATCTGTTGAATGAAAAATCGGCTGAAAAAATTTGGGATATTACACAAGAAAAATTGAATTCAGATAGCTATAGCTGTAGGGGCTTGCTTAAAAAAGTAAATGCCGAATTGGTGTGTACCACTGAAGATCCTTTGGATACTTTGGAATATCATCAACAATTGGCCAAGGAAGATTTTGGTGTTAAAGTGAGTACCGCTTTTAGACCAGATAAGGCCATTTTGATTTCGGCTGAAGATTATACCGATTATCTAGCTTCATTGGGCAAAGTATCGGGTATTGAAGTGAGCTCGTTTTCAACCCTGTGCGATGCTTTGAGAAATCGTATACAGCATTTCCACGATAACGGATGCCGTTTGTGTGATCATGGATTATCGCATATCTTTTTTGAAGACTACACCGAAAGTGAATTGAATGCCATAATTAAAAAGAAGCTTTCAGGAAAAGAAGTTTCTGATGAAGAAGTCCAGAAATTCCAAAGTGCCGTATTGGTTTTCTTATGTGAAACTTACCATGAGTTTGGTTGGGTGCAACAATTCCACCTTGGAGCTTTAAGAAATAACAATGCCCGTATGCACCGCATTTTAGGGCCAGATACAGGTTGGGATTCTATTGGAGACTACCCGCAGGCACAAAAGCTTTCAGCCTTTTTAAATGCTCTTGATAGTAACGATAAGCTTTGCAAAACGATAATATACAACCTTAATCCAGCAGATAACGAAGTTATGGCCACCATGATTGGAAACTTTAACGATGGTAGCATAAAAGGAAAAGTTCAGTGGGGTTCCGGATGGTGGTTTTTAGATCAAAAAGATGGAATGACCAAACAAATGAATGCCCTATCAAACATGGGGCTTATCAGTTGTTTTGTTGGTATGTTAACCGATTCCAGAAGTTTCCTGTCGTTCCCAAGGCATGAGTATTTCCGAAGAATTCTTTGTAACCTTTTAGGCGATGAAATCCAAAGAGGGGAACTGCCGAAAGAAGAAATGCAGTGGATTGGAAAAATGGTTTCGGATATCAGTTATTTTAATGCCAAGAATTATTTCGATTTTTAAATTTTATCAGTAAACCTGTTATTTTTGTCCAATAGCAGGTTTGCTTCTTTAATAAAGACAGACCACTAAACCTAAAAAACTTTAAAATAAGATGATTAAAAACCTAAAAGTCTTTTCACTTTTGCTCGTCGTATTGTTGTCCAGCTGTGGCGAAATGAGTAATACCAGAGTGATAAAAATTGCCCACGGTTTAGATACCAAGCACTCGGTACATCAAGCGATGGTTGAAATGGGGAAGGATTTAGAAAAACGCTCTGGCGGAAAAATGAAACTTCAAATTTACCCCAGTCAGCAATTAGGAACAGAACGAGAATGCCTGGAATTGCTCCAAATAGGAAGTTTGGATATGACCAAGGTTTCTGTTGGGGTAATGGAAAATTTCGCCCCTAAGATGAAAGTATTTGGGGTGCCCTTTTTGTTTAGGGATAGGCAACATTCGTTTGATGTTTTAGACAGTTACATAGGAAAGGAAATTTTGGACGACGGTGAAAAATACTGGCTTAAGGGAATGGCCTATTATGATGCGGGCAGTAGAAGTTTTTATACAAAGGATAGAGCGGTACATACTCCCGAAGACCTAAAAGGACTAAAACTTAGGGTGATGGAAAGTGTAACGGCTATTGATATGGTTAAAAGTTTAGGTGGGTCGCCAACGCCTATTTCTTGGGGCGAATTGTACACGTCTTTACAACAAGGTGTGGTTGATGGTGCAGAAAATAACCCGCCAAGTTTTTATTTATCGAGACACTACGAAGTTTGTAAATTTTACACCCTTGATGAACATACCGTTTTACCTGACGTTTTGGTAATAGGTACCAGTACATGGAACAAGCTTTCCAAACAAGAGCGGGAGTGGTTGCAGGCATCGGTAGATAAATCGGTTACTTTCCAAAGGAAACTTTGGGCCGAGGCAGAAGCCGAAGCTTTAGCAGAGGTAGAAAAGGCAGGTGTTGAAATTATTAGACCTGACAAAACCTTATTTAAGGAAAGAGTACAGAGTGTTTATGACGGGTATAAGGACAACCCTGTGATAAATAAATTAATTCAAGACATCCAACAACTAAAATAAAGAAAGACCGTAAGCATTTCTTTTACAAGATTAAATTAATATAAATGAAACTTCGAGAAAAAGTAGACAAGATTTTGGGAAAAGTACTTGTAGTCATAATGGCCATTATGGTTATTAATGTACTGTGGCAAGTATTTACAAGGTTTGTAATGGGAACGCCAAGTTCATTTACAGATGAATTGGCAAGGTATTTAATGATTTGGATTGGTGTATTGGGGGCCGCTTATGTATCGGGCCGCAATATGCATGTGGCTATTGATGTATTGCCATCAAAAGCAAGTGGCCCTATGCAAAAGAAGATTTTAAAATTGGTATATGTCATTATTATCATCTTCTCATTTTTAGCATTGGTTGTTGGCGGATTCAGACTGGTTTATATCAGTTATTTACTGGGGCAAACTTCAGCAGCTTTACAAATCCCAATGGCATTGGTGTATTTAGCCATTCCCATTAGTGGACTATTAATCATTTTTTACAAAACTTTAGATCTTATAAAAAAATAAATTATGGAATATATACCAGTACTTGTATTAGTAATTAGTTTTTTATTCCTATTGGCTATAGGAACACCCGTAGCATGGAGTATCGCCATTTCTGCAGTATTGACCATGTTGGTGAGTATATCGCCGTTGGCAGCATTTACAACCGTATCGCAGCGAATGGGAACGGGGCTCGACAGTTTTGCGCTTCTCGCCATACCCTTTTTCGTCCTCTCTGGACAGCTCATGAATAAGGGGGGGATTGCACACCGGCTCATTGCATTTGCTAAAACATTGGTTGGCTCATTACCGGGAGGCTTGGCTCTAATCAACGTGATTGGTGCCATGTTAATGGGTGCGATTGCAGGATCGGCTATGGCATCGGCATCGGCCATGGGAAGTATTTTAGGTCCAGAAATGGAAAAAGAAGGATATTCAAAGGAATTTGGAGCTGCCGTAAATATTACATCGGCAACGACAGGTTTGATTATTCCGCCGAGTAACGTATTGATTGTTTATTCATTGGCTAGTGGCGGTGTGTCTATTGCAGCATTGTTCTTGGCAGGTTACATTCCGGGTATTTTAACTGGATTGTTTTTGATGCTTGTGGCCATGTTTTGGGCTAAAAAGAAAAAATATAAGTTGGGCGAACGCAGCAAATTTAAAGATGTTGTAAAAACCTTTATCGATGCCTTACCAAGTTTATTTTTATTAGTAGTAGTAATAGGAGGAATTGTATCAGGAATTTTTACCGCAACCGAAGCTTCAGCCATCGCTGTACTTTACACTTTGGTTCTCGGTTTTGTTTACAAAGAAATTTCCTTTAAAACATTGCCGGAAATTTTACTGGAATCGTCTGCTACAACTGCTATTGTAATGCTGTTGATTGGAGCCTCGATGAGTATGTCATGGGTAATGTCTTATGAAAGTATTCCACAAAGTATCAGTACAGTATTATTGGGTATCAGTGAAAACGAAATAGTGATTTTGTTGATCATCAACTTATTATTGCTGTTCGTTGGTATCTTTATGGATATGACGCCGGCCGTATTAATTTTTACCCCCATATTTCTACCTGTGGTAACCGAGTTGGGTATGGATCCCATCCACTTCGGAATCATTATGGTACTCAACCTATGTATCGGCCTCTGTACACCACCGGTAGGCTCGGTATTATTTGTTGGAGTTGGTGTGGCCAATACCACGATAGAAAAAGTAGTAAAGCCGCTTTTACCATTGTTTTTGGCCATGGTACTGGCGTTGTTCTTGGTAACGTATTTCCCAGAATTAAGTTTATGGTTACCTAGAGTATTTGGTTTAATAGACTAAAAAAATGTTTCAACATAAATTAAAATGAAAAAGTTAAATAGAGCAAATGTTGGACTGGAAGAAAAACGTCCAATAAAAATAGTGCAGTTTGGTGAGGGTAATTTCTTAAGGGCGTTTGTAGGTTACGCCTTTCACGAATTAAATAACAAGGCCGATTTTAATGCCGGCATAGCCGTAGTACAGCCCATAGGCAAGGGTTTGGTTAAAATGCTTAACGATCAGGACGGGCTTTACACCCTTTTTATGAAAGGTGTGAAAAAAGGGGAGGAAATACAAGAAGTTGAATTGATTGACAATATTGTGAAGGGAGTAGATCCTTATGCCAACTTTAACGATTATTTAAGTTTAGCAAAAGAAGAGTCTTTGGAGTTTGTTATTTCGAACACTACTGAAGCTGGTATTGCTTACGTGGCTTCCGATACGCTAGATATGCAACCGCCAAGTTCCTTTCCTGCAAAATTAACTTTGTTTTTGCACGAAAGGTTCAAACATTTTAATGGCGATCCAAACAAAGGATTAACTATCATTCCATGTGAATTAATTAACCATAATTCGGAAACTTTAAAAGAAATTTTATTAAAACATGTAATCGATTACAATTTAAGTAATGACTTTAAAGCATGGTTGTTAGATCACAACAGTTTCCACAGTACTTTGGTTGATAGAATTGTACCGGGCTACCCAAAAGACGAGATTGAAGCTTACAATGCTCAGTTAAATTATCAAGATAGTTTAATAGTAGCAGCCGAAGCATTCCTTTTATGGGTTATTGAAGGTGGTGACGACCTGAAAGCCCAATTGCCATTCCATAAAACCGATTTGGACGTTAAAATTGTTGATGACATGCAGCCGTACCGTACCAGAAAGGTGCGTATTCTTAACGGAGCGCATACCGCTATGGTGCCTTTTTCGTTGCTTTACGGAAACAAAACGGTAAAACAATCTGTTGATAATGAGTTTACAGGGAAGTTTATCAACGAAGCCGTTTTTAACGAAATTATCGATACATTGGAAATGGACCGTGAGGAGTTGAACAGCTTCGCAGATGAAATTTTCGACCGTTTTAGAAACCCATTTATTATTCATAACTTATCAAGTATTGCCTTAAACTCCATTTCAAAATTCAAAGTTAGAGTGTTGCCAAGTTTATTGGGCTATATTGATGTGCACGGTAAATTACCAACAAACTTAACCTTTGCGTTTGCCTGCTTGATTAGATTTTATAAAGGGACTTGGAAAGGAGGGAACCTTCCAGTACAGGATGGCGACGATATTGTAGCCAATTTTGCAAAAATTTGGGGATCAAACGACTACGAAAAAGTAGCCAAAGAAGCCTTGAGCATAGAAGAATACTGGGGTGAAGATTTAACAAAAGTTAAAAATTTAACCAGCGCAGTAGCCTTAGCTTTAAAAGAAATTGAAGCTAATGGAGTAGAGGAAGGTTTTGCTAACTATAGTAAAACATATTAAAAAATAAATTTAATCCATTTACAGGATGCAAAAGAAACTTATAAAAGTAAATTCATCCGATAACGTTGCCGTTGCTTTGGTGAATTTGAAGGCTGGTGAAGTAATACCCTTTGAGGGCGAGGATATAAAGATTCTTTCCGATGTTAAATCGAAGCACAAAATAGCTTTGGAAAAATCTGAATCGGGCGCCCGTATTATCATGTACGGTGTGTTGGTTGGTTCGGCAAACGGTGTTATTGAAAAAGGCGACGTGTTGACTACCGAAAACGTAAAGCACCAAAGTGAAAAGGTTTTCGGAAAAACCGAATCCTTTAGCTGGACACCACCAAATGTTGATAAGTGGAAAGACCGTACCTTTATGGGCTACCATAGGGAAGACGGACAAGTAGGAACCGAGAACGTTTGGTTGTTTTTCCCATTGGTATTCTGCGAAAACAAGAATATTGAAAAACTAAAGGAAATATTTGAAAGAGAGCTTTTAAAGAAAAAAGTGAATCCGCATCAAATGTTGTTACGTTCATTGGTAAGCGGCGGAGATGATGTTGAGGTTGTTGAAGAATCGAAAGACGTTTTTGAAAACCTGGACGTAAAATTTATTACCCACCCCGGAGGATGCGGTGGTATCCGTCAAGATTCAGAAGTGTTGGCCAAACTTTTGGCCGGTTATGTTAACAACCCTAACGTAGCGGGTGCGACAGTACTAAGTTTAGGATGCCAAAATTTACAAATAAGTATTTTTAAAGATGCTTTAGATGCCATTAACCCTAATCTGAATAAGCCTGTTTTAATATACGAACAGCAACAAATGGGGACGGTAGATGAAATGCTATCAATAATCGTTAAAGATTCGTTCCTAGCGATGAAAGAAGCCAACAACATACAACGTAAACCAGCACCATTATCAAAATTAAAGGTAGGTTTGGAATGTGGAGGTTCTGATGGTTTTTCAGGTATTTCTGCAAACCCGACTTTGGGAGCGGTTTCAGACTTATTGGTGGCTTTAAAAGGAACAGCTGTTTTAGCCGAATTCCCAGAATTATGCGGGGTGGAGCAAGAATTGGTTAACCGATGTGTTGATGAGAAAGATGGCGAGAAGTTTTTAGAACTGATGAAGTCTTATGAAAAATCGGTTGTCGCTGCAGGTTCAGGTTTCGATATGAACCCGTCGCCAGGAAACATAAAGGACGGATTGATTACCGATGCCATGAAATCGGCCGGAGCAGCAAAAAAAGGAGGCACTTCGCCCGTTGTTAGTGTTTTAGATTACGCCGAATATATTCACGAACCTGGGTTAAACTTATTATGTACTCCTGGTAACGATGTGGAAAGTACAACAGGTTTAGTAGGTTCTGGTGCAAACGTAGTGTTGTTTACAACAGGTTTGGGAACGCCAACAGGAAATCCTATTGCACCGATTATTAAGGTGTCATCTAATACCGAACTAAAGGAAAAAATGTCTGATATTATAGATATTGAAACCGGTGGGGTAATACGAGGTGAAAAAACGATTGATGAAATGGCTGAAGAAATGCTGGATTTCATTATCGAGGTGGCTAGCGGAAGAATAAAAACCAAAGCCAAACTGTTGAGCCAGGACGACTTTATTCCTTGGAAAAGAGGCGTATCGCTTTAATAGTTTTAAAAACAAAAAACTAATGTAAATATAAAACCAAGATTAGTAATGATCTTGGTTTTTTGCTTATATGTAATTGAATAGGGATTTACGCTGTTACTGCCGGTGAAAGGGAAGATTTCCTAATCATCAATTCTGGACTCAGTACTACATGCTTTTCAGATTTAATTTTACTGTCGTTATTCACTTCTTCTAAAAATACTTTGGCGACAATTCGTCCCATTTCGGTTGGCGATTGATCCACGGATGTAATGGAAAGTTCCATAAACTTGGTGAAAGGTTCGTTACTAAAACCAACCACACTTATATCTTCAGGTATTTTATAGCCCTGTTCCAAAATTTCCTGAATGGCTCCCAACGCTGAAAAATCACTTACAGAGAAAATGGCATCGGGCGGTTCTTTCATTTCTAAAAGCTTTTTGGCTACTTTTCGGCCTTCATCAACCTTACTAAAACAGTTTATAACCAAATTTTCGTCAAATTCAAAGTCATTATCCAAAAGTGCTTGTTTATAGCCTAAGTATCGGTTATTGAATATAGCAATTTCTCGGTTGTTGGAAAGGTGAGCGATACGCTTTTTTCCTTGGTCTATTAAATGTTGTGTGGCATCATAAGCGCCTTTAAAGTCATCAATAATCACAGAACTTACTCCTTTTATATCCTTTTTTCTATCAAAAAATATCAGTGGAACGTTCTTTTTAAGTATATTATTAAAAATATCATTTTCAGCTGAATTAATATCTTTTTTGTTTTCTGGCTTATTAGGATCGTTTGCGTTAGAAATGGACATAAGGATACCATCAACTTGAGCATTTAACAGGGAGTTAACATTTGTTAATTCCTGACTTTTCTGATCGTGGGTTTGGCAAATTATAACATGATATCCTTCAGGATGCAACTCTTCCTCAATACCACGGATAACCGAGGCAAAGAAATTAGAGTCGATACGCGGAACAATTACGCCCACATTAAAACTTTTACCGCTTTTTAAAGCTAGAGCTAATTTATTTTGCTCGTAGTTCATCTTGGCCGCTGTTTTTAACACCAGTGCTCTTGTGGTTTCACTTATTTTAGGGTTGTTGTTTAATGCTCTGGAAACGGTTGCAGCAGTAATATTTAGTTTTTTTGCTATGTCGTAAATGGTGGTTTTTTTGCTCATAAGAAGTCAAATCGTTTTGCAAAAATAGGCTTTTTTAAAAAAGGTTTGCATGGCGAATAAAACTTAACTGTTACATTGCTAGTAATCGATTACATGAATATAGCGCTTTAATTAGGATTTTGCAGTATGTATATCGGTAACTCATTGGAGGTTATATTGGTAACTTTAAAATATGATGTGCCTTTTAAGGGCTTCAATGTCTTACGGATATAGTGCTGAAGAATCGAAAAAATTGCACTTACATTTACCCATGGTGAGTACTCCTATTATAAAGATGGGGTAAAGCAGATAGTACCCATTTATCAAAATTGAGAGCCACGAAGTAGCCAAATTAACTTAGACAGAACTAAAAGAACAGGTGCCCAGATTGGAAAATAATATTCAATAAAAGGTTCTTACCGAATTAATTTTAAAAGCGAGCATTGTAGGTGGCTTACTTATGCAGCTTATTATATGTTTCAAAGATGTACGTCAATGAGTTCGGTCTTATGTCAGAAAAGCGAATGGTTATAAATGATACAAGACTCAACTTGATATAAGTTTAACCTAAATAAATCAAACAGAACAAATAGCCGTCATGAAAGTTTTAAAACGTTCTTTTTTTAGTATTTTGCTCCTCGCATTTATAGGTCTAACTACCTATTGTAAAAACATTAAAAAAAGAAAATCAGAGCGAAACTATGGAAGTTCCAGCAGAAAAGACATCAGCAATTACCAAATCCGAATACGGAAAAATGCCAGATGGCACCATCGTAGAACAATATGTGCTAAAAAATGCCAATGGCGTTGAAATGGCCGTGATTACCTATGGCGGAAGAATTACATCTTTAAAAGTACCCAACAAAAATGGCGAATTTGAAAATGTGGTTTTGAGCTTTGATAAATTAGATGGTTATTTAGGAGACAATCCTTATTTTGGAGCGCTTATCGGCCGCTTTGGAAACCGTATAGCCAAAGGTAAATTCTCATTAAATGGTGAAGAATACAGTTTAGCAACGAATAATGGACCGAACCATTTGCACGGAGGATTAAAAGGTTTCGACCGTGTAGTTTGGTCGGCCGAACCGATAGAAAATGGCGAAAGCCCAGCGTTAAAATTAACCTATTTAAGTGCTGAAGGCGAAGAGGGCTACCCCGGAAACCTAAACGTTACCGTAGTGTATACCTTGACCAACGACAATACTTTGGAAGTGGATTACAGCGCAACAACCGATAAGGCTACGGTAATCAACTTAACGCAGCATGCTTATTTCAACCTTACAGGAGATTTCAGTAAAGATATTTTAAACCATGAGGTAGCTATTAATGCCGATGCGTTTTTGCCGGTTGATGGCACTTTGATTCCTACTGGAGAAATTAGAAAAGTTGCAGGCACGCCCTTCGATTTTACTTCTGCAAAAACCGTTGGAAAAGAAATCAACGCCGAAAACAAGCAATTGGAACTGGGTAATGGTTACGACCATTGTTGGGTGTTAAATGGTGAAAACGGAAACTTGCGTTTGGCGGCATCAGCATTCGATAAAGAAAGTGGACGTGTTATGGAGGTTTTTTCAACCGAACCGGGTATGCAGTTTTACACGGGGAATTTCTTGGACGGAACTTTGGCTGCTCCCAGCGGAGGTACTTATGCCAAGCGTTCAGGGTTTTGTTTTGAAACCCAGCATTTTCCAGATTCGCCAAACCAAAAAGACTTTCCTTCAGTGGTTTTAAATCCTGGAGAAACCTATACATCAAAAACTTCATTCAAATTTTCTGTGAAAAAAGAAGAATAAATGTATCTTGTGATCCGATTTTAAAATTTACCAACTAAACTATTTAAATTATGGGATTGATATCTTTTGCAGCCTTTACACTTTTGGTTGCCGTAATAGCATGGTGGTCCACAAGAAAGACCGATGAAACATCTTCCGATGGCTATTTTTTAGGAGGAAGAAGCTTAACAGGCCCCGTTATCGCAGGGTCTTTGTTGCTTACTAACCTCTCCACCGAACAGATTGTAGGGATGAATGGTGTATCGTTTAGAGACGGAATACCTATTATGGCCTACGAGGTTTTGGCGGCAATAGCCATGGTGTTTACAGCATTTGTACTGTTGCCAAAATATTTAAAGAGTGGTATTGCTACCGTTCCTCAGTTTTTGGAAGACAGATACGGCAAATCAACAAAAACCATAGTATCGTTACTATTCTTGTTGGGATATGCCATTTCCATGTTGCCGACGGTTTTATACTCCGGGGCATTGGCGATTAATACCATGTTCGATATTCCGGAAATGTTGGGCACAGGTCCAAAAGCAACGCTTTGGATAACGGTTTGGGCCATTGGAATTATTGGTAGTATTTACGCTATTTTTGGTGGGTTGAAGGCGGTTGCCGTTTCCGATTCCATTAATGCTGTAGGTTTAATTGTGGGCGGTTCATTGATTCCCATTTTCGGTTTGATGAAAATAGGAGACGGAAACGTATTTAAAGGCCTAAAAACCTTAACGACCGCATTGCCCGAGAAATTCGATATTATTGGAGGACCAGATTCTGATGTGCCGTTTTTAACACTGTTTACGGGAATGATAATCGTTAACTTTTATTATTGGGGGACCAACCAAGCGATTATCCAGAGAGCACTTGGAGCGAAAAATTTAAAGGAAGGCCAAAAAGGATTACTTTTGGCCGCTTTCGTTAAAATTCTTGGACCATTTATTGTTGTATTGCCCGGGATTATTGCATTTTATCTTTTTAATGGCGATTTGGCAAATGCCGATGAAGCTTACCCGATGGTGGTAAAAGCTGTATTGCCATTGGCATTCATAGGCTTTTTTGCTGCTGTATTGTTCGGAGCGATTTTAAGTTCTTTCAACAGTGCCCTGAACAGTTCGGTAACATTATTCGGACTGGATTTTTACAAAGAATATATCAATAAAGATGCTACCGAAAAGCAAGTGGTAAAAGCCGGTAAAACATTCGGTATTGTTTTGGCATTGTTCTCCATGGCCATTGCACCGCTTTTATACGGTGTGCAAGGTGGTGTGTTTACATATTTACAGGAGCTTAACGGTACGCACAGTGTTCCTATTTTAGCGATTGTGGTTGTGGGGATATTTACAAAACGCGTATCTAGTAAGGCAGCCAATATTGCGATTTTATTCAGTGCCATTGTTTACTTGTTGTTGTTGTACGTAGTTCGTCCAATGTGCATTGAGTCTGGAGCCTATTTTCCGCACTTCCTTCATTTAATGGGGGCTCTATTTGTACTTGTAGTAATTATCATGTTTGTGGTAAGCAAGTTTTATCCTAGAGAAACCGATTATTTACAAGAGTATTCCAAGCAAGTGGATATTACACCTTGGAAATTCTTGAAACCAGTTGGTTATGCTGTGGTGGCAGCCGTTATAGGATTATATATTTACCTGTCTTGACCATATAAAATTATAAAAGGATATTTAGAGGGAAGCTGTTTTAAGCTTCCCTTTTTTTATTAAAAAAAATCATATATTTGCATACCAGAACAGAACAGAACGGATTGATGGTTTTCGACTTCGATTTTAATAGTGAAATTCCAAAATATCAGCAATTGATTAATGCTGTTAATGTTGCTTTGGCCAATAACACTATTTCCAGTGGCGATCCGTTACCTTCGGTAAATGCCATATGTAAGGATTATAATTTATCACGCGATACGGTTTTCAAGGCTTATACTATTTTAAAGGATAATGGGGTAGTGGAGGCTGTACCCAATAAAGGCTATTTTGTGGCGCAAACCACGCGAAAAGTACTTTTGGTATTAGATACCTTTAAGGCTTATAAAGAAGTGCTCTATCATGCCTTCGTCAATAACCTGCCTAAAAACATTATTGTCGATGTACAGTTTCATCATTATAACATTTCCAATTTCAAAACCATTCTAAACAATAGTAAAGGGAAATACTTTAAGTATGTGGTGATGACTTTCAATCACAAAGAAGTGCCTTCCATTTTGGCTGAAATTGAAAATAACAATTTGTTATTGATAGATTGGGGAGTGCACTCAAAAGCAAGTAACAATTTCGTTTTTCAAGATTTCGGAAAGTCGTTTTTTGAAGCTTTGGAAGACGCTATCGCCCTATTTCGAAAGTATAAAAAATTGGTATTTGTGTATCCTACGTTTACAAAGCACCCCACCGAATCACTTTCTTATTTTAAAAAATTTTGTGAATTGCATGAGTTCAAATACAACGTGGTTACCGATGCTGAGGCATTTGTTGTTTCCAAGGGAAAAGCCTACATAAGCGTTAGCGATCGAATTCTTGGGGCGTTTTTAGAACAGTGTAGAAATAAAAATTTCGAGCCGGGTAAAGATGTTGGTTTTCTGTCTTACAACGAAACGCCAATGAAGCCCTTTATCTACAAAGGTATATCGGTAGTTTCAACCGATTTTAAAGCCATGGGTGCACAGGCGGCATCCTTTGTTACAAGCAATAAACCGTTACAAAAATATATACAAACAACATTAACTTTAAGAGAATCATTATAAACCATGTATTATTTAGGATTAGATTTAGGGAGTTCGTCAATTAAAGCTGCAATAGTGGAAATGGCTACAGGTAAAAGTGTGGGCGTAACCCAAGAGCCAGAAAAAGAAATGAGTATGCACGCCCCTAAAAATGGATGGGCAGAGCAAGACCCAAACGATTGGTGGCAGCACGTTTGCAATGCCATTAAAAAACTGAAGCAGACCTATAATATTTCAGCAGAACAAATCCAGGGCATAGGTATTTCGTACCAAATGCATGGCTTGGTTGTGGTCGATAAATCTGGGCAGCCGCTGCGAAAAAGCATTATTTGGTGCGATAGCCGTGCGGTAGAAACCGGTAATAAAGCATTCGCTGAAATAGGAACAGAAAAATGCTCAACAAGCTTGCTAAACTCTCCGGCAAACTTTACCGCCTCAAAACTTAAGTGGGTTAAGGACAACGAGCCAGAGGTTTTTGAAAAAATACACAAGTTCATGTTGCCTGGGGACTATATTGCTTTTAAATTTTCAAACACAATTAATACCACCATTTCTGGACTTTCAGAAGGTATTTTTTGGGACTTCAAAAATAACAACGTGGCCGATTTCCTTTTACAGCATTACGGTATCAATAAAAGTTTGATGCCAGATATCGTTGATACGTTTGGGGAACAATCTGCTGTTAGCCGTGAGGGGGCAGCCGAAAGTGGTTTGGCCGTGGGCACGCCTATTTTTTACCGTGCGGGAGACCAGCCCAACAATGCCTTGTCGCTTAATGTGTTCAATCCAGGTGAAGTCGCTGCTACCGGAGGTACTTCAGGAGTGTTTTATGCTGTTACCGATAACTTGTCCGGAAAGGAAAGTACTCGTGTAAATAATTTTGCCCACGTTAATTACACTTTACAAAATAAAAACATAGGAAAGCTTTTAAATATCAATGGAGCTGGAATTCAATACCGTTGGTTGTTAAATAATTTGGCCGTAGAGTCGTATGACGAAATGAACAGCTTAGCCGAAAATATTCCCGTGGGATCGGATGGCGTCGTATTGATTTCTTTCGGAAATGGCGCAGAACGCATGCTTAACAATAAAGAAATTGGCACGCGCGTGGTCAATATCAACCTAAATAACCACCATAAAGGCCACCTTTGCCGTGCCGCTTTAGAGGGCATAGCCTTTTCGTTTGTGTACGGTATGGAAATCTTAAAATCCGATGGAATAAAACCGAGCGTTATCCGTGCCGGCAACGATAATTTATTCCGTTCAGAAATTTTTGCCAATACCGTGGCAACGCTAATTGAGCAGGAAATTGAAATCTATAATACCACAGGAGCTATTGGCGCGGCCCGTGCAGCTGGTTTACATGAGGGGGATTTTGAGAGCTTTGGAAAAAATATAATCGACAATGATTATGTGATGACCTATAAGCCTTTGAATGACCGATCGGCTTACTTAAAGGCTTACAACAGCTGGAAAAACGAATTAGAAATTATTTTAAATACAAAACAATAAATAAACATTAAAAACAACAATATATTATGGCATTAATAGGAAACAAAGAGTACTATAAAGGTATCGGTGAGATTAAGTTTGAAGGTAAAGAATCAGACAATCCGTTAGCGTTTAAATACTACAACCCCGATCAAGTGGTTGCAGGAAGAACCATGCGCGAATGGTTTAAATTTTCTGTAGCGTATTGGCATACATTCTGCGGGCAAGGTAGCGATCCTTTCGGACCGGGCACGCAAAGTTTTGAATGGGATAAATCATCAGACCCTATTCAAGCTGCAAAAGATAAAGCCGATGCGGCATTCGAATTTATCACAAAAATGGGATTTGGTTATTACTGTTTCCACGATTTTGATTTGGTGCAGGAAGCTCCAACGTTTTCAGAATCTGAAGACCGATTGAAAACCATTACAGAATACTTAAAACAAAAACAAGCCGATTCTGGCGTAAAACTACTTTGGGGAACCGCCAACTGCTTCTCTAACCCTCGTTATATGAACGGAGCGGCAACCAATCCAGAATTTAATGTGGTTGCTCGAGCTGGTGGTCAAGTAAAACTGGCCTTAGATGCTACTATTGCCCTTAACGGTGAAAACTACGTGTTTTGGGGTGGCCGCGAAGGTTACATGAGTTTGCTTAATACCGATATGGGGCGTGAGCTAGACCACATGGGGCAATTTTTAACCATGGCGAGAGACTATGCCCGAGCACAAGGTTTTAAAGGAAACTTCTTTATTGAGCCAAAACCTATGGAACCTACCAAGCATCAATATGATTTTGATTCCGCTACAGCTATTGGTTTCCTTAAAGAATACGGATTGGATAAGGATTTCAAAATTAATATTGAAGTAAACCACGCCACTTTAGCACAGCACACTTTCCAACACGAACTAGAGGTGGCTGCTAAGGCCGGTATGTTGGGCAGCGTTGATGCCAACCGTGGTGATTACCAAAATGGTTGGGATACCGATCAATTCCCCAATAACATTCAGGAAACAACCGAGGCGATGTTGGTATTCTTAAAAGCAGGAGGCCTACAAGGCGGAGGTGTAAATTTTGATGCTAAAATTAGAAGAAATTCTACAGATTTGGAGGATGTGTTCCATGCCCATATTGGTGGTGCCGATACGTTCGCTAGAGCTTTATTGATTGCCGATAAAATCATTTCATCTTCACCGTACGAAAAATTACGTAAAGAGCGTTATGCCTCTTTCGACTCTGGAAAAGGAAAGGATTTTGAGGCAGGGAAATTGAACTTGCAAGACCTTTACCAAATAGCTCAAGAAAATGGTGAATTACCTTTAAAGAGTGGTAAACAAGAGTTGTTTGAGAATATCATCAATCAATATATTTAATGGTATAAAATTGAGAGGCATAAAAAAAGGTTTAGTGAAAGCTAAACCTTTTTTTGTTTTGCAACTTTAGTGTTTTTACCCAGTTTTATGGATTGGTTTTGCATGCAGATAATGGACTAAATACTATTGATTGTGGGCATATGCACCAGACGAATAGGTTAACTCATAGCTATGCGTGTAAATTTCGAAAACAACCCCAAAAGGGTCTTCAACATAAACCATTTTATAGGGCTTGTCGTTGGGGTAATACTCGCGTATTGGCATTCGCTGTTTTCCGCCGGCTTCAACTATTTTTTCTGTGAGTGTTTCAATGTCTGGGTCTTGAACGCAAAAGTGGAACAGCCCCGTGTTGAAAGGATTAAATTCAGGAGCTCCTTTTTTGCCGTGAGGAAAAGCGAAGAGTTCAATTCCAATCCCGTCAGACGTTGATAAATGTGCAATTTCAAAGGTTTCCCAATCGTTTCCAAACACATCTATACACATTTGCCCAATAGCGGTGTCGGTTTCTTTTTTTACCGTTGAAGGTGGCATGATTACGTACCAGCCCATTACGTTCTGGTAAAATTCAACTGCTTTTTGGATGTCTGGAACAGTTATGCCTATGTGTGAAAAGGCTTTTGGGTATTTTGAATCTTTCATGTCATTATTTTTTTTGTAAGTTAAGAATATATCATTTTTAATGTTTTGCCTCTATGAGTTCTACAATTTTTTCAGCAGCTAGTTTTGCGGAAGCAGGATTTTGACCCGTTACCAAACGCTCAACAACACTTACTTTTTCTTGCCACATTGCCGCTTTATTTACGGTGGCTCCTCGTGCTATAAGTTTATCTTCTAGTAAAAATGGCACCACGTTTTCTAACTTTACATTGGTTTCTTCTTCGTTGGTAAACACGCTAACCGTTTTACCATCTACCAGATGATTTCCATTGGATAATTTAATGTTTACCAAAGCTGAAGGACCATGGCAAACGGCTGCTACAATACCTTGGTTTTCGTAAATTTGAGCGGCTATTTTGGCTAGTTTTTTGTTATTTGGAAAGTCCCACATGGTTCCATGTCCACCAGCATAATAAATAACATCGTAATCTTTAGCTTTTACTTTTGAAGGTTTTAAAGTATTTTGAAGTTTATTTTGAAATGTAGCATCATTCCAGTATTTGTTGTTCACTTCATCTGTAAGATCAAAACCATCTACCGGTGGGTTTCCTCCTTTAGGGCTTACTAAGGTAATCTGGTAGTTGTTTGTTTGAAACACTTCGTAAGCGTGAGTTACTTCACTTAAATAATAGCCTGTTTCTTTACCCGTTTTACCTAATTCTTGGTGACTGGATAAAACCATTAACACTTTTGGAGCGTCGTTTTTCGTTTGTGCTAAAACTGAAATACTTAACAGTAAAGCGAATACTAATGGGTATAACCGTGTTTTCATTGTTCTCATTTTTTGCTTTAAATTTCTGATGCAAATTTCAGCAAAAACAAGAGGGAGAGCGAGGATGTACATCACGATTTTAAAGTGATGTAGCGCAACATAAAAGTGTGATTTATATCACTTTTTTAACCCTTAAATCGGCTTAAGGTTTCTCTGGACACACCCAAATAAGCAGCTATTAATTTTTTTGGAATGCGTTGCACTAATTTAGGTAGTTTAAATAGCAAATTATCGTAGCGTTCTTCTGCTGTTTGCGTTAATAAGGAAAGAATGCGTTGCTGTAAATTAATAAAACCGTAATTCGCTTTTATTCTGAAAAAATTGGCTATGGCCGGTACGTTTTGGCAAATACGCTCTCTAGATTCGAATGACACACAAAAGAACTCGGAATCTTCAATGCAGTCTACCACTGTTGTGGCTGGTACTTTATTTTGAAACGCATAATAGTCGCTTACCCAATATTCTTCCATAGCGAACTGCAGTATGTGTTCGTCTCCCTTGTCGTCTACAGCATACGATTTTACGAGCCCGTTTATAATCCAAAATTCGCAATCTACGGGCTGCCCGGTTTGAATTAAAAACTGATGTTTTTTTAGTTTTTTATATTCAAAATGAGGCGCAATAAATTCCCACTCTTCGTCTGTAAGCGTTACAATTTCTTCAAAATGTTGCCTTAAGAGTTCGTATTGGTCCTGCATTTGGCAAAATTATTATTTTTAGATAATAATTTTTGAGAAAACTTAACAAAATCCATAAACTAAGGCTTATTAATTAGCTTCTTTGCTCAATAAATTCCTGATGTGTTCACCGTCCCAGTGGTTGTCAAAGGTTACAATGCCTCGTTTAAAATCTTCGTTCAGTAGTTTTTCCTGTTGTTCTATTTCTTTTCGCGCCATAAATACATAGTCTTCATCTCGCTTGGGTTCTGATGCTAATCGTTTTAAACTGGCTTCATCGTACTTTATAAAATTTTGAACTTGACGGTTTAAGGTGTATTTTCTAAAGCCTAATTTATTAAGTGCTTCACTGGCTAAAGCCAAGGAGGTATCTAAAGTTTCGCGGTAAATATTAGTAACGTTAAGATTTAATAATTCATAAGCATCGTAACGGTTTTTAGTGCGCACAAGAAGCTCTACATGAGGATGTTTTTCCTTCACAATTTTACTTATGGCTTTGGCAACAGACACTTTGTTAGTGGCACAAATGAGCAATTTAGCTTCGGCAATTCCTGCAGATTCCAACAAATCTTCACGTGTGGCATCACCATAGTACACCTCAAATCCCATTTTACGAAGGAAATCAACACGATTAGAATCGAAATCTAAAATCGTAGCTTCCACACCATGAGAACGTAAAAATCGGCCAACGGTACTACCGAAATGACCAAAACCAACCAAAATGACTTTTTGCGATTTAGCAATATGATCCATTGGTCGTTTTATAGATTCTTTAGTACCAACCTTCGGAAGAATTAAACGTTCGTTTACCACAGCTAAAATTGGTGTTAAAGACATGGATACTGCGGTAACCACCAACATCATATCCATTTGTTCTTGCTCTAATATATTAAGCTGAAAGGCAAACGATAGTAATACAAAAGCAAATTCACCAACCTGCGCCAAACTAAAAGTCAACAACACATTTTGATCGAGTTTTAATTTGAAAATGCGACCTGTTATGAACAACACCAATGCTTTTATAGCAATAATGGCGAGTAAAATTCCACCAATGGTTAACGGACTATTAGCAATTACTACAAAGTTTATGGATGCACCAACCGCCATAAAAAAGAGTCCGAGTAATAGATTTTTAAACGGTTCTAGCGTACTTTCTAACTCGTGTTTAAATTCACTAGTTGACAATACAACACCACCTAAGAAGGCACCTAATGCTGGACTTAAACCGACAAATTCCATTAAATATGAAATTCCAAATACTATTAAAAATGCAGCCGCAATCAACAATTCTCTAACACCTGTTTTTGCCACTTTACGTAGCATGGGCACCACTACAAAACGACCTGCCAAAATAATAAGGGCTACCGATAATATAATCGCTAAGGTTTGTAATCCAATAGGTAAATTTTGAATTAAACTTGATGCAGAATGTGAAGTGTCATTACTAGCTTGTTCCGATGAATTACTCAACAATGGTAAAGCACCAATCATAAATATAACGATGATATCTTGAAATAATAGTATGGAAAATGAACTGGAACCAAAGGTGGTGTTCATCAAGCCTTTTTCTTTGATGGTTTGTAGGGCAATTGCGGTTGATGATAACGCCACAGCCATACCAATGGCTAGTGCTACTTGCCATTCGTAACCTAAAAAAGCAAATAACATATAAGTTAAACCAATGGTTAATGTAACTTGAATGCCGCCCATACCGAGGATGGATTTTCGCATGTTCCAGAAATTTTTGGGTTCAATTTCAAGTCCGATTAAAAATAGCATCACCACAACACCAAATTCGGCAAAATGCAAAATATCTTCACCTTCTTCACCAATAAAACCTAATACATAAGGACCAATAAGTACACCGGCCAACAAATAACCAATCACCGAACTTAATCCTAATCGTTTTGCTATGGATACACAAATAATGGCACCGGCTAGAAAAACAATCGCTTCAAATAATAAACCTCCAGACATACGTTAAGCAGTTAAAATTTCTAAATCGTTAAGAAAAGAACAGTTTGATAATTGCGCGGTGTTAAAATCACCTTGCAACAAATCGATTAATTGTTCGTATTGGTTGGCGTAATCCAATAAATCTTCATCCGATAAATGGTGCGTGCCCATAACGGCAAAAGGTGGTAAATAATTCATGCCGCATAAATTAGCGGTTTGCTCGTAAGGTCGCAGAAATTCATTTATGGTGTAAGTGTTATAGCCTTCAGAACAATACACCTCACGCGATCCGCCTGTGGTAATCACGTTAAAGATTGTTTTGTTATGAAGTACTTTTCCTTTCGGGCCATAGGCCCAATTAAACTCTAAAACCAAATCCTTCCATTGCTTTAAAATAGCTGGGCTGCTGTACCAGTACAATGGATGGTGCCAAATGACGATGTCGTGCTGTAGTAATAATTCTTGTTCGTGTTGCACATTAATGTGAAAGCTGGGATAATGCTCGTACAAATCGTGAAAAGTGACGTGAGTTTTGTTTTTTAACCGCTCGATGAGCGTTGCATTGACCCTAGATTTTTCAAATTTTGGGTGCGCAAAGAGTATGAGTACCTTTTTCATTGGCTGTATTTGGTTGATTTTATTAGGTTACTGACTTGTAATTTCTTCAGTTAAAGTTAGTAATAATTTAATTTTATCTTCATTATACGCATCGGGGTGTGCGTTATTAGAACTTCCTCTGTCGTTGTCAAAATACGTACTTGATAGCTTTTGTTCAAAACAGGTATTTTGGGCTTTACTTATTTTCATATATAAAGTTTATAAAATAAAAAAGCCACACAGAATGTATTTTACATTTGGTGGCTTTTCTGCTATTAACCAATTATTAAACTAATCTTCAATCAATTTTTTGAATTTCTATTTAACCTTAAACTCACCGTTGGTACGGAGGTAAATTACCGTTTCAGTATCAGTACTTAAGCAGGGTGAAACATGTTTTTTGGCGGCAAAATATGAGCCTGGTTCTAATACGTTTATGGTGGCTTTTTTAGAAAATTGATGCGTTACTTTACCTGATATAACCACAGCTCTAAAATTGGGACTTAAATTTTTGATTTTCCCTTTAAATCCAGCAGGTAATTTTATTAATGAGGCGCGTAGTTGATTTTTATCGTGGCTTCCCCATAAAAATGCGGTTTCAACCTTACTTTTTCCAGAAACCCATTCGATATCGTTAGCGCTTAACCAAACTAAATTGGTTTTATCTACATTAACAGGTTGTTCGCCATAATCAAACGCTTCTGACGTTGGTTTTACCAAATATGGACCTTCCTGAATATCCAGTAATGCTAAATTATCATCACCGTTAGCAGCGGTAATATGAGCTTCGCCAGCAGGCTGTTGCCAATAAGAACCCGATGGCAACCATTGCTTTTCGGCCTTTTCATCATCATTGTGCAATAAACCTTTTATCACCACCCCGCGATACGTAATGTTGTGGATATGGGCGGGCGAAGAAAAACCTTTTTTAAATTTCACTAAAAAACCAGCGGGTTCATTTTTTGTGCGATCGCCCCAAAGTTTTCCGGCAGCCGGACTTTTATCACCGCGTAATGGGTTTAGCCAGCTCCACTCTACTTGGTCTATTGTAACGACTTCGTTTTTAGATTGTCGGTGGTCTGTTGTTGGCGTTTGGGCAAAAGCCGTAACACTTAATAACAGCATTACTAATGTTGTTGTGATTGATTTCATTATTATTTTATTTCCAAGTTACAATCTCATCAAAATCTCTTCTAGATTTTGGGAATTCAGGATCTGCTTTTCTGTATCCGAATGCAGCCATAAATGAAATTCCGAATTTATCAGTATCAACATCAAACTTATCTCTTAATAAAGCTTCGGTTTCTTCAATATGAAATCCTTCAATAGGACAAGAATCGATTCCTGTTAATGCAGCAGCAGTCATCATATTACCTAAAGCTATATATGTTTGCTTTGATGACCAATCGAATAACTTTTTATCTGAATCTAAATTAAAATCGCGCTCTTGGAATTCTCTATAAAATTTAGAGTACATTTCTACAACATCTTCAGGCATTTGCTTAACCTCTTTCATCATGTGCTCAATATATGCTGCATCGTGTTTTACCATAGGCGCTTTCATGGCTAAACCTAAAATAAAGTGGCTTGCAGTATCTAATTTTACTGGTGCTCCCCAAGCTACAGGTTTTAAAAGTTCGCGTAATTCTTTGTCTTGCACTACTATAAAATGCCAAGGTTCAAAACCAAAAGAACTTGGTGATAAATTTGCTGTTTTTAAGATGAAATTGATTTGCTCATCGGTTAATGTTTTTGACGCATCAAATTCTTTTGTAGCGTGTCTGTAGTTAAATGCGTTTAAAATGTCTTCTTGTGCAATGTTTGGTGTATTCATTTTAATTGATTTTTTATGTTTTTAATTTTAACTATCAAAAGTATAGTGACAAAAGTATTGGTAGTTTGTGTTTTGTGCAATAACGGTCATAAATGATAGTATGTTTTTTGAGTAGTTAAATCGTGGGTTTTTCCAGTAAAATCAATGTGTTAAGGTGAGTGTTAAAATAACTATAAAAAGTATAGTTGTGTAATAAATGATAGTTTGGTATCTTTGTTTTTGAAAGTGTTGATTTGCTATGGAAATTGAGTATAAAAAACGGGTGATAAAGTATAACGATAAGGAATTTTCGTGTTCAACAAGCATTGCTATGGAGTTGATTGGCGGAAAATGGAAAAGTGTTATTCTTATTTATCTTTTAAACGGAAAGAAACGGTATAACGAGTTGTACAAGTTAATATCGACTATTACCGAGCGAACTTTAAGCCTGCAATTAAAGCAGCTAGAAAAGGATGGTTTGATAGCCAGGAAAGTTTATACCCAAAAACCACCTTTAAAAGTTGAATATCAATTAACACCATTTGGTGAAACCTTAAGGCCTGTATTGCTTGCTATTGCTAATTGGGGCACCTTAGTGGCAGAAGAAGGAGGTGAAATTATTGAATAGTTCCAGATATTCTGTTAAAAAGAATAGATTTTTTATGTTACTTACAAATAAAAAAGCCCACGATTTAATTTTGGGCTTTTCTCTATTCATGTTGTAGCGAGATTAGAATATTCAAAATTAGTTTTTTAATTACTATTTAGTGTTCAAAACGAGTACGGTTTTCCGTTAAAATGGTTGTTCTCTTTTTTGTTAATTTCGCTAATCGGTTCTAAACTTGTCTTATCCAATAAAAAACTTGCAAAAACTGTTATGAAATTGCAACTTTAATTAGATAAAAAGTTGCAGGGCTGTGTTTACTAGTTCAATAGGCTTGTGTTAACATACTAGCTTTAAAAAAATGATAAATTTTGTTTTGATTAACAACATTTATTAATTTGGCTGATTAAATTCTTTCCTTTGTTGTCTGTTTATAATAAATATTCTGATGAGTTACTTTTAGATTTTCTTAAAGAGGACAATCATCAGGCTTATACTGTAATCTTTAACAGGTATTGTAAGCTTTTAACAAACCATGCCTATAAAATTTTACAAAGTCAGGATGATGCAAACGATATTGTTCAGGAAGTATTTGTCGCTATATGGAATAAACGATATGAATTAAATATTAAAGGTTCTCTAGCTTCATATTTGTTTAGGGCAACTAAAAATAGAATATTAAATCATATAGCACATGAAAAAGTTGTATCTCGTTATGCAGAGTCACTATTAGGCTTTATAGAAAATAATTACACCTTTGCAGATGCTAATCAAAGAGAAGAAGAGTTACGTCTTATTATTGCCAAAGAAATTGAATGTCTTCCTGATAAAATGCGTGAAGTTTTCGTTTTGAGAAAAGTTAATCATTTATCTTATGATGAAATTGCCGATCAATTAAATATCTCTGATAAAACAGCCAAACAACAAGTTTATAACGCATTAAAAAAAATAAGAGCTAAAATAAATCCGTTTTTAATTGTTGTAATTTTTAAACTATATTTTTTTGATTAAAAGCTGTTTGAAAAAACATTGTTACTTCCTTTTAGCTTATAAACCTTCAGTAAAGAAAATAGATTTAACAAAGAAATAATGATTTTTTATTTTTTTTTTGATTTTATCTATGACAAATCATGGTTTTGCCTGTCTTAATAATATACACGGCAATTAAACTATGCTTTAATTATGACAGAAGAAGAAATTTTAACCTTACTAAAAAATTACAGAAACGGAACTTTATCTGATATAGAAAAGGATAAGTTAGAGGCATGGTATTTATATGAATCTTCAAGTAGTAAAAAGGGTTTAAACGAAAACCAGCTAGAAAGCAGTTTTAAATATATTAAGTCTAAACTGCCTGTTAAACGAAATCCAAAGGTTATTGGTCTATGGAAACGTATGGCTGTAGCAGCTTCGGTTGTTTTGGTAATGGCTACCGGATTATATTATTTTACAAAAACATCAGTCTCTCAAGTTCAATTAACGGAAGAGGTAAAAGAAATAGCCCCAGGAGGAAACAAAGGAGTGCTGACACTATCTAATGGTAAACAAATTATTTTAGACAACTTGGCAAATAATGATACCGTTGTAAGCGAAGGCGAGAAAGATGAGGTAACCATTAAAATGAATCCTAACGGACTTGTTTCGTATGAAGTTGATCCTAGTACAGGTAATAATGGTGGTCCAGATACTTATAACACCTTATCAACCCCAATAGGTGGGCAATATAGTATTATTCTTTCAGATGATACCAAAGTCTATTTAAATGCAACTTCTTTATTAAAATACCCAACACATTTTAAGGGAGATAAAAGAGAGGTTGAATTAGAAGGGGAAGCATATTTTGAAGTCGCGAAAGATAAGAGTAAGCCATTTTTTGTGAAATTTAAAAATCAAACCATTGAAGTTTTAGGAACACATTTTAATGTTCAGGCTTATAACAATGAATCTTTTACTAAAACCACCTTGATAGAGGGAAGTATTGCGCTCTCATATAAAGATAAAAAAAACATTATAAGGCCAGGCCAACAGGCTAAAGTAAACGAAGATACAAGTTCTATTGTGGTTGGCAGCGTCGATACAGCAACTGCTGTGGCGTGGAAAAACGGAAGGTTTAAGTTTGATAATGCCGACTTAAAAATGGTAATGAAACAATTAGAACGATGGTACGATATTCAAGTGGAGTATAGAGGAGATATACCTGATTTGAAATTTAACGGAGGAACTTTTATGAATAAAAATTTATCTGAAGTATTAAAAGTACTTGAGCTCAGCAATATAAAATTTGAGGTTGAAGGGAAAACTATTATTGTGTACCCGTAAAATCTGAAGTTTGTCAGTATTATACCAGCTTACAAAAAAACCAGAAGCAGTTGCGTTGCCTCTGGTTGTTAAAGATGTGTAGCTAGTATATATTTTCACAAATGTCTAACTAAAAACACAAGTAAATGTATGAAATTTAATTCAGAATGTAAAACGCCAAAATTAAATCCTGAGAAAAATAATTCAAGGGTAATTGAATCTCGAAACTTAAGAGGTTGTGTATTTTATTTTATGCTGCTTTTGGGCGTTTTAGGTCATGCCCAAAATGTAACAGTCAATTTTAACGAGGTTTCTCTAGAAAAAGCTTTAAAAGAAATAGCAAGACAAGCTGATTATGAAGTTTTTTATGCTCAAAAATTGCTTAAAGACTCAAAAGCGGTTACCATTAGCCTTAAAAATGTCAACCTAAAAAAAGCTTTAGATGGAGTTTTTAAAAACCAAAATTTAAAATATACACTTGCCAATGAAACAATTGTTGTTACTTCATCTGAAACTGAAAACTTATCTGCTCAATTAATTAATGTAACAGGTAAAATTTTAAACAAAAATAATGAACCCTTCCCGGGGGTTACTGTCCATGTATTAGAGACCAATGAGTTTACTATAAGCGATTTTGATGGAAATTTTTCAATGGAAAATGTGCCTTCCAATGGCATAATTGAATGTTCAGGTTTGACCGTAGCCAAAAAATCTTTTCCAATAAAAGGAGAAGCTCAACTAACACTTATTGTTGAGGAGAAAATAACAGAGATGGATGAAGTTGTAGTAACAGGTTATAAAACAATAAGCAGAAAGCATTTAACTGGTGCTGTATCTAAAGTAGATCAAAAAACTCTAAATCAAAATGTTAATTCAGATTTGTTAACAGCCATTGAAGGCCGCGTTGCAGGATTGTTATATCAAAAAAACCCATTTGGAGCATCTGCCGATAGGCCTATTCTGCGTGGTATCGGAACCTTTTCTTCAGTGGAGGTTGGGTATAGTCCGCTAATTGTGATTGATGGTTTGCCCACAGAGCTAACGCTAGATCAAGTTAATCCTTATGACATAGAAAGCGTAAATGTTCTTAAAGATGCTGCAGCGGCATCTATTTATGGCTCAAGAGCAGCCAACGGTGTCATTGTATTAACAACCAAAAAGGGGCATGGGAATTTAAAAGTTAGCATTAATGCAGATTACTTTATCTCAACAAAACCTAATCTTAAAGATTTAAATTATGCACCTACAACTGATATAATCGATTTTGAGCAAGCAGTTTACAATAGAGAGCGGAATAGGTTTGGCGATATAGCCACTATGTTCGATAATTATGGTGAAATAGGTAGCAGTAGAATATTATATTACAGTCCTTTGTATCAGTTAAATAGAGATTTAGAAGAAGGTAATATATCTCAATCTGCTTATGATAATACTATCTCCCAATGGAGAAATAACGATTACATAAAAGATTATAGAGATAACGTTTGGCAAGATGAATTCAGGAAACGTTATAACATTTCTTTTTCAGGAGGAACTAGTAGACAAAATACTTTTGTTTCGTTTAATTATGACCATAATGACAATCGTATAAAGTATAATAAGGATGAATCATTTAACCTTTATGCAAAAAGCAATTATAAAATAAACAATAATTTAGATGTAACTGTTGGGGTTAACGGAACTCTTAGAAATGCTGATATTACAGATTCAAGTTTTGGAGATTTCAATATTCAAAAGCGATATGAACGAATTACAGATGAAAAAGGCAATCTTGTTCTATCTCCATTTGTAGGTATTAGTGATGGTTTTACTTCGAGCGGTGAAATAAACCCAATTGTTGCCTCTCAAATAACTGGTTTAAATGGTTTTAATCCAGTAACATTTAATGTTTTACAAGCACTTCAAGAGGGCGTAACGCAAAGGAAATCTTTAAACTTGAGAGCCTTTGCTAAACTAAGATTGAAATTATGGAGAGGACTTAGCCTTAGCTCCCAATTTCAACATGAAGCTGTGAGAACAGATACCGATCAATATTATGAGCAAGATTCCTATAAAATGCGCTATGCTATAAATACTTTAACAGGGTATGATTCTGATAGCGATACATACAGTTATTTGGACGGTTTTTCTGAAGGTGGCCGTTATAGACAATCTACAAGACAAGCGAGAAACCATTCCTTTAGAAATCAATTAGATTATAGAAAGGAATTTGGTGAAGGCGAGCATTTTCTTAGCGCAATAGCTGGTTTTGAAATGCGTGAAACTTTTGTTCCAAGAAGTGTTGAAAGTTTAAATTATGGATATAATCCTGTAACATTGAATTTTACCACGTTAAACACGCAAGATCTTAGTGAAACAGGTGTTCCAAGTTACATATATGGGCGTAATAAGACTTTATCTGCTCCGTCAAGCGTTCAACAAGAAATATTACATCGATATTTTTCCCTTTACAGTGCGGTTAATTATACCTTGTTATCAAGGTACAATTTAACTGGAAGTTACCGTGTTGATAGAGCTGATCTTTTTGGTGTTGATTCAAAAAATAAAAATCGTCCATTGTGGTCCGTTGGTCTAGGTTGGAATATAACTAACGAGAATTTTATGGAAGGAACAAATTGGGTTAACTCATTAAAATTAAGAGCGACCCATGGTTATACTGGGAACGTTGATCAGTCAACAACTCCATACGTTATTGCAAGATGGAGGAATGACAGGCTATATCGGTCATTAGAATATATTGACATTACTACTCAGCCAAACCCAAAGTTAAGATGGGAGAAAACTGAAACTACAAATTTAGGGCTGGATTTTAGTGTTCTACAAAGTAAATTGCGAGGAAGCATAGATGTTTACCGCAAGTATAGTACAGACTTACTAACAACCACCGATTTAGATCCTACAGTTGGAGCTCTAACAAGGAGAATTAATGCAGGTGCACTGCTTAATAAAGGTGTAGAGTTAAGTATTGGTTCTGATTGGTACAACAGAGGAGATTTTCAAATGGGATCCAACCTAATATTTAGTTTTAATAAAACTACTGTAGATAAAGTTACTCGAGAACCATCAGATGCATTTGTGTATGTTAGTTCTCCATTAGATTACTTCATCGAAGGAGAAACTTATAACAGTTTATATGCTTATAAGCATGGAGGCATTACTAATGGATACCCTTATGTACTAGATGAAAATGGAGAACCGTCAATAACTTTTGATGATGATGGAAATCCTTTGTCTAATAGCGTAAGAACTATAACAAGTCCTGATGCTCTCGTAAACATGGGTAGTTTACTCCCAAAATATACGGGTTCCTTTTCTCAAAGATTTTCATATAAGCAATTTGAATTAAACTTCTTGCTTGTTTTCTCAGGTGGAAACGTCATGAGGAAGGATGTGTTGTCTCTAAATTCCGATAACCTAACCGATATGAGAATTACGGATCGCTATACTGATTCTCAAAGAAACAACAATACACGCTTATTTGTAGACTTTGATGAAAGCGTAAGAAATAATGCTAGTACTATTAGTACCCAATGGATAAATTCTGATGTAAATGTAGTCGATGGCGATTACGTAAAACTAAGAAACATTTCATTAGCGTACAACCTTCCAGAATACGTTACAAAAAAGATTAAGTTGTCATCAGCGAAAATGACATTTCAAGTGAATAATCTTTGGTATTGGAGTGCCGCAGGAAATGGGATTGACCCAGAGGTATATTCGCCCAATTCTGGTACGCGAGGTACTTCATTACCTAAAACCTTTTTAGTCGGACTTAACCTTAACATTTAAAAAACGATGAAACATATATTCAAATTTATTTTTCCGATACTGTTAATAGTAATATCTTCTTGCGAAGATTATACTGATATTACGCCAAAAGGAGCGCTGGTTATCAATGCCGCTTCAGATTTCCATAAAATGGTGTCTCTGCCTAATAGAGCATATCCAGTAAATAACTTTCAATATCTATCAGATGATCAATGGATGAAAGAGTCTAATGTAATAGGGCAAACACCAAATATTGATATCATCAATTTTACTTTTGATGAAACTACAGATAGAGTTGCTTTACTTGAAAGTTCAACTTTTTACAATCAAGCATACTCATATATCAATAGATGGAATACAATTATTTCTCTGGTTGATGATAGTGAAGGTGATGAATATACCAAGCAATTAGCAAAAGCTGAAGCTAAAATTTACCGAGCCTTCGACCATTTTCTATTGGTAAACACCTATGCCAAAGCCTATGACCCAAATACGGCTGCAACAGATGGGGGAATTTGCATTATGGATAAATTTGATTTGGAAGCACAACCTAAAAAATCAACTGTAGCAGAGGTTTATGATTTTATACAAAGGGATATTGAAGCAGCTCTACCATACATAGAAGAAGTTCCGCTAGATGTATACCATCCGTCTTTAGCTTTTGCTTATGCCTTAAAAGCTAAGGTACATTTGTTCAAAAGAGAGGTGGCTGATGCAAAACAGGCAGCAGAAAAGTCTCTTAGCTATAACAATCAAATTTTTGATTTAGTAGCTTATAATGAACAGGGAGGCCCAAATGCGGTATCCGTACCTGCAGAAGATAACGTAGAAGTATTAAGTTACATGTACATGTCAGGATATACCGAGATGAATTTTGCATTCATTTCTATCATTAGTCCAGAATTGGTTAACCTTTTTGGAGATGACGATGCACGTTTTAATTTGTTTTTTAATTCAACATCAACTTCATTTTTAGATCCAGGATCCAATACCGCATATTGGAACGTGCGTTACAAAAAATACTTCAACCCCACGGTAGGCATGAAAACTACCGAAGTATATTTAATGCTAGCAGAATGTTACGCTAGAGAGAATAAGTTGAATGAGGCTGTTGAAATCTTAAACACTTTGAGAGCCAAACGAATACTTTCAGAAACAACAGATTTGCAAGTGCCCTCAACAAGAAAGGAGACCATGGAACTTATTATAAGCGAACGTAGAAAAGAGTTGCTTTTTGGGTTCCATCGTTTTTTCGATCTTAAGCGATTTAATAACGAACCCGAGTATGCCAAAACCATAACCCGTGTATTTCCTATTGTGAATCAAACCGTTCCGCAGGAAACCTACGTTTTAAAACCAGATTCTAAATTATATATTATTCCATTCCCTTTGTCTGCGCTTAAGAAGAATCCTAGTCTTACCTTAAATACAAACGAAAAAGTACCATTTTAATTATGATTAACAAATTAGTATATGCAATGCTAATCCTGGTTATTTCAGGGCAACAGTGTTTAACTGCACAAACAGACCTAGACAAACAGACAGATAGCACGCAACAAAAAGGTATCGAAGCTTATAGTAAACTAATAAGTAACGATTCTTTGACCAAGAAGGGTTTGTTTTCTGTTAGTAAAGTTGACGATAAACTATACTTTCAAATACCAGATAGTTTATTTAATCGGTATATGTTAGTGGTAACAAGATATCTGTCAACTCCAGAAGGCATGGGCCGTTTTGGAGGAGAGAAGGCCAATGAACAAACTATTTATTTCCAGAAGGGGAATAACAATAACGTGTTTTTAAGATCTTTAGAATACAAACAAGATGTACGCTCTGAAGATGCTATGTTAGCTAAAGCGTTGGCTGGGAGTAATGAGAACCCCATTATAGAATCCTTTCCCATAAAGTCAATCAATCCGGTAACAGGTAACATTGTTATCGAGGTAACTGATGCTTTTAAAAAGGATAACCCTGTATTTTCTTTATCAGATAAAGAGAAGACAGATCATAAATTATCATCACAGGCAAACGATAGATCTTTTATTGAAGAGATAAATGTTTATGCTATTAACGTTGAGGTTAAAACCATTAAAACTTTTAAAAAATCGTTGTCTTCTGTAGGAAGTATTACGCTTAGATTGAACACATCCATCGTTTTGTTGCCAAAAGTTCCAATGCGCAAACGGTTTTTTGATGAGCGCGTTGGATATTTTGCTAATAAATATGTGCTGTTTTCCGACGAACAACAGCGAGTTGAATCAAAACATATTGTTCAGCGTTACCGCTTAGAGCCAAAGGAAGAGGATATAGAAAAGTATCTTAAAGGCAAGCTAGTAGAGCCAAAAAAACAAATAGTTTATTATATAGATCCTGCGACACCAAAAAAATGGAGACCCTATTTAATAGCGGGAATCAATGATTGGCAGGTAGCTTTTGAAGCTGCTGGGTTTAAAAATGCCATTATAGGAAAAGAATGGCCAGAAGACGACCCTACAATGAGTCTAGAAGATGCGCGCTATTCGGTAGTTAGATATTACGCCTCTGAAATCCCTAATGCTTACGGACCAAGAATAAGCGACCCCCGAAGTGGAGAAATTATTGAAAGTCATGTAGGCTGGTATCATAACGTAATGAAACTGGTTCAGCAGTGGTATATGGTTCAGGCTGGACCTATCGATCCAAGAGCAAGAAAAATGCATTTAGATGATGAGGTTATGGGGCAACTAATTAGATTTGTGTCTTCGCATGAAATAGGTCATACTATAGGTTTGCGCCATAACATGGGGGCTAGTATAGCAACACCAGTGGAAAAGCTTAGAGACAAGGAATGGGTTGAAGCTAATGGGCATACTGTTTCAATAATGGATTATGCACGTTTTAATTACGTGGCTCAACCAGAAGATAATATTAGCCCAAAAGGAATATATCCTAGAATAGGAATTTACGATAAGTGGGCTGTTAACTGGGGGTATAGATTTTTTCCAAATGCTCAAGATGAGTACCAAGAAGAAGACATGTTGTTAAAAATGACCACGGAAGCTTTAACTACCAATCCTAAATTATGGTTTGGAGGTGAAGGAAAAGATAGAAATCCGCAAAGCCAAAGAGAAGACCTTGGCGACGATGTTGTATTAGCAAGTGACTATGGAATTAAAAACTTAAAGCGCGTTGTTGATAATTTAATAAGTTGGACTTATGAACCAAACGATGCATATAATAATCTATCTGATATGCATAAAGTAGTTGTAAGGCAGTACCAAAGATATTTATATCACGTTTTAAAATACATTGGAAACGATTATGAAGTAAAGAAAACAGTAGAGCAAAGTGGAGCAGTATATCGGCAAGTACCAAAAGAAAAGGTTAAAAGAGCCATTGATTATGTGGGAAGACAATTGTTTGAGGCACCTTTATGGATGTACCCAAAGCAAATAGATCAATTAATTTCTTTAAAAACAAGTGAAGAAATCTCAGAGGAACAAAATCAGGTTTTATTAATGTTATTGAGCTCGGGTATGCTTTATAATTTAAGTCAGAAATCGATTCAATACGAGGATGCCTATACGGTTCCAGAATTTTTAAATGATTTAAAGAAAACAGTTTGGATAAAATTTAAAGGTGATGAAAAATTTGATTTTTATAGACGAAGCCTTCAGCGCAGCTATGTTGAAAAAATAGAAAAGCTGCTCGTAACGTCATCAGAAAAATTATTAACCACAGCTCAGCGAAGTGATGTTGTTTTATATGCAAAGCAACACCTTTTAGAGCTAAAAAAAACAGTTAATAGATTAATAAAAGGAGAGAAGGGGATCAATAAATCTCATTTAGAGTTTATTTTAATAGAGATTGAAAAAATCAATAAAAAAATCAATAAAACAACATGAAAAAATTATTAATAGTCTTGACTTTAGGTATATGCAGTTATTCACAAGCTCAATTATCATCTAGCCAAGAAGTTTCCGAGGATTTGGTTGAAAAAAGAGAAGTGCTTAAACGGAAAATCACAGATAATTATTTGAAAATAAAGGAACACCTATTACAATCTGATAGTGAAGGAGCGATATCTCATTCTATAGAGTTTAAAAATTCCCTAAACCTCTTTAAATTCAAAAAGTTAACTTTAGATCAAATGAGCGAGGCTACAAAAATACGAACAGAACTTATAGAAGTAGCGTCTCAGTTAACCGAAACCTCAAACATAAATCATCAACGTGTGTTTTTTGAAAGTCTTTCTGTAAAGTTTTGGAAAATTGCAGATAAGCTGAAAGCAGATAATGTTGAATTACATCAGCAAGTATGTCCAATGACAGGTGTTACCTGGGTAAGCGATAGTAAAGAAATTAAAAATCCATACTACCCTAAAAATATGTTGTCTTGCGGAGAAGTTAAAGCAAGTATGTAATAGTTTAGTGTAATGAGTGTCTAGTAATTTATTAATACTGAATTAGTCTTTTTGACCGGCGTCATTGTGGTCGTCGGTCTTTTTTTGAGTTAGCTTATAAGCATACTTTTAAGACACGTTTATGATTAGTTTTAGCAAGATGCGCAAATCCTTTACTGCTATTTTTATATTCTAAAACTAAGAAAGATATTACGATAGAGGTTATTTGTAGAACGTTTCTTTAAAATATGCCCATAACCTCTACAATTAATTAAATTTCGTAAATTTGTATTGCTAATGGAAAAATTATCTTATAAAATAATGGCTTTGTTAATGGCGGTATTAGTATTAATTACTACAACGTCGTTTACTATCGATATGCATTATTGTGGGGATACTTTAGTAAAAATGGCTCTTTTTAAAAAAGCCAAAGACTGTGGCATGGAAATGGAAAAACCATCTGCTGATGAAGGCTGTTCTATTACCAAAAAAAATTGTTGTGACGATAAGCAATTATCAATTGAAGGTCAAGATGAGTTACAATTAACCGTTGATAAAATTTCTTTTAAGCAACAAGTATTCATTGCAACTTTCGTATATACTTACATAAACCTTTTTGAAAAGTATAATTTAGATATAAACTCTTTTATAGAGTATAAACCACCTTTGGTCGTCAGGCATTTATACAAGATTGACGAAACATACTTAATTTGATTTTTAAACAATAGACTTTTTTATCCTATGACTGCAATGTCGTAAGGATAATTTGCTGTATTCGGTGTTTTTCTTACACCAATGTCTAACTGTTTAATAATCAAAGCCAATGCTCAATAAAAGCATCAAATTTTTAATAGAAAATAAACTCGTTGCAGTTCTGCTACTCGTCCTTTTTGTAGGATGGGGAACGGTTAATGCACCTTTCAATAGGGATACTGGTTTCTTACCAAGTAATCCAGTTGCTGTAGATGCCATACCAGATATAGGCGAAAACCAACAAATCGTTTTTACCAAATGGGATGGTCGCTCACCACAAGATATAGAAGACCAAATTACCTATCCATTAACCACATCATTATTGGGTATTCCTGGAGTAAAAACCATTCGTAGCTCGTCTATGTTTGGCTTTTCCAGTATCTACATCATTTTTGAAGAAGATATAGAGTTTTACTGGAGTCGAAGTCGCATTCTCGAAAAACTAAATTCCTTACCAAGTGGTTTATTACCTGATGGTGTTAATCCTGCTTTGGGACCAGATGCTACAGGATTAGGTCAAATATTTTGGTACACACTCGAAGGTCGTGATGAAAATGGAAATGTAACGGGTGGTTGGGATTTGCACGAATTACGTAGTATTCAAGATTACTATGTAAAATATGCATTGTCATCTGCAAGTGGTGTATCTGAAGTTGCATCTATTGGTGGTTACGTGCAAGAATATCAAGTTGATGTAAACCCAGAGTTAATGCGTCAATATAATATTGGCTTGCACCATATTGTAAAAGCAGTTAAAGAAAGTAACCGAGATATTGGAGCACAGACTTTAGAAATCAATCAAGCCGAATATCTGGTACGTGGTTTGGGTTATGTGAAATCCATAGCAGACATCGAAAATGCAGTTGTAACTTCAGAAGATTACACAGCTATCAAAATTAAAGATGTGGCAAAAGTGTCTTTAGGTCCTGCAACAAGACGTGGAATTTTAGACAAAGAAGGTGCAGAAGTGGTTGGTGGTGTTGTAGTAGCACGTTATGGCGCTAACCCAATGGAAGTGATTAATAATGTAAAAGCCAAAATAAACGAATTAAGCGCAGGACTACCTACAAAAACGTTGGCAGATGGTAGAACATCACAAGTAACTATAGTACCATTTTACGACCGTACAGAATTGATTCAAGAAACATTGGGTACACTCAATGAAGCCTTAACTTTAGAAATACTCATTACCATTTTGGTCATTATCATAATGGTATTTAATCTTCGTGCTTCCGTATTGATTTCAGGGCTATTACCTGTTGCGGTGTTAATGGTATTTATAGCAATGAAGCTCTTTGGTGTCGATGCCAATATTGTAGCACTATCAGGCATTGCTATTGCTATTGGTACAATGGTAGATGTTGGTGTCATACTTTCAGAAAACATCGTAAGGCATTTAGACGAAAACGAAAACAAATTACCAATAAACACAGTCGTTTACAACGCAACAGCAGAAGTATCTGGTGCAATCGTAACCGCAGTAATGACAACCATTATCAGTTTTATTCCTGTATTTACAATGATTGGTGCAGAAGGAAAACTATTTAGACCATTAGCATTTACTAAAACCTTTGCTTTAACAGCGTCCATAATTGTAGCCTTATTTCTAATACCACCGTTTGCGGCCTTTTTATTCCGAAAAAAGAGCATTCAAAAACATTTTAAATATGCTTTAAACGGTGTTTTAATAGTATTAGGAATAGCAGCAATAATTTATGGATATTGGTTAGGTGTCATACTCATCGCTTTTGGTGTGACAGCTTTATTGAATCTTCAAAACAAGATTTCAGATAAACAGGCAAACTTTGCCAACATCATCATTTCGGCTTCAGCAATTGTATTCTTATTAGCAGAATATTGGCGACCGTTAGGCGTAAATAAAAGCATCTTCTTAAACCTCATTTTTGTAGCTATTATTTGTTTTGGTTTGTTAGGTGTATTTGGATTATTCATTAAATACTACACACGTATTTTAAGATGGTGTTTAGACCATAAATTATTATTTCTTTCCATACCTACAGCAATTGTCATTGCAGGATTTTTCATAATGAAAAATACAGGTAAAGAGTTTATGCCATCATTAAATGAGGGTTCTTTTCTGTTAATGCCTACCTCAATGCCACATTCGGGTGTAGAAGAAAATAAGCGCGTTTTGCAACAATTGGATATGGCAGTAGCAAGTATTCCAGAGATAAAAACTGTTGTTGGTAAAGCAGGAAGAACTGAATCGGCTTTAGATCCTGCACCATTATCAATGTATGAAAACATCATTCAATACAAACCAGAATATATGCTGAATGATAAAGGAGAACGTCAGCGTTTCAAAGTCAATGAAGACGGTGAATACATATTAAAAAATGGTATGTCATTGCGAGCGGAACACCGTGAAGCGTGGCAATCTCTAAATGCAAAAGAACAACTAATCCCAGACGATGATGGCGAGTTTTACAGAAACTGGCGACCAGAAATACAATCACCAGACGATATTTGGAACGAAATTGTAAAAGTCACCAAATTACCAGGTGTCACATCAGCACCAAAATTACAACCTATTGAAACTCGATTGGTAATGCTACAAACAGGTATGCGTGCACCAATGGGAATCAAAATAAAAGGACAAGATTTAAAAGAAATTGAAGCCTTTGGAATGCAGTTAGAAACCATTTTAAAAGAAGCTGAAGGTGTAAAGGATGAAGCCGTTTTTGCAGACCGTATTGTAGGTAAACCGTATTTACTTATTGATATTGACAGAGAAAAAATTGCACGTTATGGTGTAAGTATTGAAGAGGTGCAAAACGTATTAAAAGTAGCTGTTGGTGGTATGTCATTAACCCAAACCGTTGAGGGTCGTGAGCGTTATGGCGTTCGTGTACGTTATCCAAGAGAATTACGAGCAAATCCAACCGACTTACAACAAATTTATGTACCTGTTGAAAAAGGCAGTCCTGTACCTTTAAACGAATTGGCAACCATTCGTTACGAACAAGGACCACAAGTCATAAAAAGTGAAGATACCTTTTTGGTAGGCTATGTGTTATTCGATAAAATGGATGGTTATGCAGAAGTAAATGTAGTTGAAAATGCACAGGCGATGATTCAAAGCAAGATTGATGCAGGTGAATTAATTGTACCAAAAGGCATTAACTATCAATTTACAGGAACTTATGAAAACCAATTACGTGCCGAAAAAACCTTATCGATAGTTGTGCCTTTAGCATTGGCTATCATCTTTTTAATTCTGTACTTCCAATTCCGTTCTGTCGGTACATCCTTAATGGTTTTTACAGGGATTGCAGTAGCGTTTGCAGGTGGTTTTTTAATGATATGGTTGTACGGACAATCGTGGTTTTTAAACTTCAGTGTCTTTGGTGAAAACCTGCGTGATTTATTCCAAATGCATACCATTAATTTAAGTGTAGCTGTTTGGGTAGGCTTTATTGCGCTTTTTGGAATTGCCACCGACGATGGTGTGGTTATGGCAACCTACTTAACACAGACATTCGACAGAAATTCACCAGAAACAAAAAAGGAAATTAGAGCCTCTATTGTGGAAGCAGGTGAAAAACGTATTAGACCGTGTTTAATGACTACAGCAACAACCATTTTAGCACTCTTGCCTGTACTCACATCAACAGGACGAGGTAGTGATATTATGATTCCTATGGCAATACCGAGTTTCGGTGGAATGTTAATAGCTTTAATCACCTTATTTGTTGTGCCAGTTTTATATAGCTTGAAAGCCGAAGTTCAACTTAAAAGAGCATCAAAATGAAATATAAATCAATACACATAAAAATCGTCTTGGCTCTTGGCTCTTGTTTCTTGAGTCTTTTTGTAAACGCTCAACAATTAGAAACATTAATTGATGAAGCGTTAGAAAACAATCCCGAAATTCAAAAATTTGAGTTGCAATACAAACGAGTTTCAGAAAAAGTGAATGAAGTCAACACCATTCCAAACACCGAATTTGGCGTCGGTTACTTTGTTAGCGAACCCGAAACACGCACAGGCGCTCAAAGGTTTAAAGTATCAGCAAAACAAATGTTACCTTGGTTTGGTACAATTACCTCTCGTGAAGATTATGTAACCGCATTGGCAGATGCGAAATACGAAGACATCGTTATTACCAAACGTAAACTAATGGCTTCAGTATCGCAATCCTATTACAAACTGTATGCAAACCAAGCAAAAAAGCAAATATTGAGTGATAATATTAAATTGTTGGAAACCTACGAAACAATGGCATTGACTTCTGTTGAGGTAGGTAAAGCGTCAGCAGTAGATGTATTGCGTTTGCAAATGCGACAAAACGATTTACAGCAATTAAAAGATGTGTTGCAACAACAGTTTTTAGCAGAACAAACTAATTTTAATAACCTTTTGAATAGGAAAAATGATGTTGTAGTTACTGTGGTAGATAGCTTAACAATTCCGATAGAAGATTTTGAAATCAATACTGAAAATTTATCAATACATCCTGAATTAGTAAAGTTTGATAAACTCTACCAGTCTGTAGAAAAGTCAGAATTACTAAATCAAAAAGAAAGCAGTCCAATGATTGGTTTTGGATTAGATTATATAAATGTTTCCGAAAGACCAGATATGAATTTCTCGGATAACGGGAAAGATATTGTAATGCCAATGGTATCGGTGTCAATTCCAATATTCAATAAAAAGTACAAATCTATTTCCAAACAAAACGAACTGGAACAGCAAGAAATCAATTATCAAAAACAAGAGCGTTTAAACAATTTAAAAACGGTATTAGATAAAGCTATTAACGACCGAATTTCAGCAAGAATAAGCAATAATACAGCAACAAAAAACCTAAAACAAGCTAAAGATGCAGAGCAAATTCTCATCAAAAGCTACGAAACTGGCACGATTGATTTTAACGATGTCCTTGATATTCAAGAATTGCAGTTAAAGTTTCAAATGAACCAAATAGAATCCATTAAAACCTACTATGTTCAAAGTGTCATAATTAATTATTTAATTCAGTAAACAATGAAAACATTAAACACAATACTTCTATTATTCCTAACGTCAATTGCATTTGCCCAAGTAGGGACAAATGGAGATGATAGAAATGAAGAAGGAAGGAAAATAAAAGAATATAATCTCACTATTGAGGAAAATGAAATGACACTAGCTGGTGTAACCGCCAAAGGTATGACTATCAACGGTAGTATTCCCGGACCAGTTTTGGAATTTAATGAAGGCGACCTTGCTATTATTAATGTTACCAACAAAATGGATGTGGAAACCTCTGTGCATTGGCACGGGTTGATACTTCCAAATTTCTATGATGGCGTACCTTATTTAAATACACCCCCAATCGAACCAGGAGAGACTTTTCAATACAGAATCCCTATCAACCAGTCAGGTACGTATTGGTACCATTCCCATACAATGTTACAAGAACAGAAAGGTGTTTATGGGTCTATTATCATTCATCCAAAAGAAAAAACTTTGGAATATGATAAAGATTTGGTGGTGCTACTCTCTGATTGGACAAACGAGAAACCATTGAACGTGCTACGAAACCTTAAAAGAGGTAACGAGTGGTATCAAGTTAAAAAAGGTACAGCAGTACCATTGAGTAGAGTCATTTCAGAAGGTGCTTTTGGTGCTCAACTGAAATTTTGGAGAGACCGTATGGAAGGGGCTGATATTAGCGATATCTACTATCCCGCCTTTCTAACCAATGGAAAGTCGTTAGCAGAATATCCAGAATTCAAACCAGGCGAAAAAGTACGGCTTCGCTTTATCAATGCATCTGCCTCTACCTATTATTGGATGGACTTTGGTGGTGGAAACCCTATGATTGTTGCAGGAGATGGTATCGATGTGGAACCCGTATCTAAAAGCCGATTTCTATTTGGTATTGCCGAAACCTACGATGTTATCGTAACCATTCCCGATGGTACTTTAGAAGTTACCGCCACAACACAGGATGGCTCTGGAAGCACTTCCTTACGATTGGGTCAGGGAACGCTATATCCAGCAAAAAGAATGGAGAGACCAGACAAGGTCGCTATGATGAAGCAAATGGCCAAAATGGATATGAAAATGGGAGCGCCAGCAATGGCAGGTAATCAAAAGAAAAATACACCTGAAGCTTTAATGAAAAGGTATGGAATGCAAATGGATATGAAAGATGGTAAGATGAATATGGATATGAATAATAAGATGTCGATGAAAGATGGTAAGATGGATAACCAAATGAATATGAATGATAATCATATGCAAATGGAAATGGACAAAAAGATGGATATGAAAAAGGATTCTATGCCAATGAGCCATAATATGTCTATGATGGAGAAAGACTCTAGGTCTTTTGATTACAATACACGTAAAACCTATTTCAACTATGATTTTTTAAAGGCAAAAGAAAATACCACTTATAAGGAAGATTTACCTGTAAATGACCTTTTACTCAACCTAACAGGTAATATGCAACGCTATGTGTGGAGTATAAATGGCGTGCCATTATCTGAAACAGATAAGATTAAAATTAAAGGAGGAGAGGTTACCAGAATAACATTAAATAACTTAACAATGATGCATCACCCAATGCATCTTCACGGTCATTATTTTAGAGTGATTAACGAAAATGGAGAACGTTCACCATTAAAGCATACGGTTAACGTGCCGCCAATGCAAAAAGTGGTTATAGAGTTCTACAACGAAGAATATGGTGATTGGATTTTTCATTGTCACGTCCTATATCATATGATGGGTGGTATGGCAAGAGTATTTAGTTATGATACCCCAAGGGATGTAAGGATGAAGGATTTTCCCGCTCAAAAACTCGTTGATGAAACAGACCATTACTATTCCTGGGGATTGTTGCGTGCAGGCTCAAACTTTAACGAACTCTTTTTGATGTCAACTAATATCCGAAATGGATTTGGTTTACGAGCAGAGTTCGATTATGACAGAAATCTTGAAGCCGAAGTAAACTATGATAGATACCTAAATGATTGGGTACGTCTCTACGTAGGTGTTAATACAGAAACAGAAATACCAAATTCCTTCGATGAGTTCAATACAGTTGGTCTTATTGGTGTAAAATACTTTACACCTTATAGGTTTAATGTAGATGTGAGTATGGATAATCAGCTACGCCCAAGAGTACGTTTGGATAGAGAGCTATTGCTTTTCCCAAGAATTTTTCTGGAAGGTGAGTATGAATATAGAGCAGACTTTGGATGGGTAAATGATATAGGGAATAGCTCTTATGAGAGTGAAACACAATGGTTGGTTGGCCTTTCTTACATCCTGTCAAGAAACTTTTCAATTCAAGGAAACTATAACAACCGATATGGTTGGGGTGGTGGTCTTTTAGCAAGATTCTAATTTAAAATGTAAATAAGTAATAATTAAAAAAAGAAAAAATGAGAAAAACAATTTTAACATCAATCGTATTAATTATGACACTAACAGTAGGCTTTGCACAATCAAAAACAGAAACTGTTTTTGGTGTTAGAGGTAATTGTGGAATGTGTAAATCAACCATTGAAAAATCTGTAAATAATATCGATGGTGTTTTTGAAGCATCTTGGGATAAAGAAACCAAACAAATGTCTATTTCTTATGATAATACAAAAACAGATGTAATGGCTTTACATAAAGCAATAGCAAAATCAGGTTATGACACAGAAAAAGTAAAAGCAGATGAAAATGCTTATAATAATTTACCAGGATGTTGTCAGTATGATAGGGAAATGGAACTATCAGCACCAAAAGAAACAAAAAACAAATAATAGTTAAAATCAAAACAAAATGAGCAAATTAAAATTAGTATTCGGAGTAGTTGCAATAGCATTTGTAGCCCTTACAGCAGTGTCTTGTAAAGATGCCAAAACAGACAAGAATGATTCAACAGAGCATCATTCAGAGATGAATGCAGATGGAGACCATTCAAAAATGAATCACGATAATAGCGATGGTCATCACGATGGTGATAAAAAGGAAATGGCAATGAATGGAAATGGTACCTCACAAGTCGTATTAAATGATTATTTCAACCTTAAAGATGCTTTGGTAGCCGATGACAACGCAAAAGCGAAAAATTTAGGAGGCACATTGGCTAAATCACTTAAGGCTTTTGATACTTCTAAATATTCAGATGATAAGCAAAGCGAACTAAAGGATATTATTGAAGATGCCACTGAACACGCAGAACATATTTCAGAAAGTGACATAGCGCACCAAAGAGAACATTTTAAAGTATTGAGCAAGGATATGGTTGATATGGTAGAAATCACCGGAACATCAATGACCATTTACCAGCAGTATTGTCCAATGTACGATAACAACAAGGGTGGTGCTTGGTTGAGTATGAACAAAGAAATCAGAAATCCCTATTTCGGTGATAAAATGCTAAAATGTGGTAAAGTACAGCGTGAAATCAACTAAATGAAGATTGTAAAAATCATAGCGTGGATAGCATTAATTGCTTTGGTTGCCATACAGTTTTTTCCTGTGGATTACAACCAAAGTGAAACCATACCACAAACCGATTTTATGCTCGTGAACAACGTACCTGTAACGGTTGAAAAATCGTTGCAGGTTTCGTGTTACGATTGCCATAGTAATAACACACAATATCCTTGGTACAATAAGGTGCAACCTGTTGCTTGGTTTCTTGAAGGACATATTAAAAAAGGAAAAGAAGAATTGAATTTTAGTGAATGGGATTCTTATTCCAGCCGACGGAAGAATAGTAAGTTGAGGTCAATAATCAGCCAAATAGAGGATGACAAAATGCCTTTAAAATCATATACATTTATTCATAGTAATGCCGTATTTACAAATACTAAAAAACAAGAAATCATCAAATATTTTAATCAATTAAAAGATAGTTTAAACTAAAACCTTTTTGGCAATGACACATACATTATTTATAAAAAATATGGTTTGTAATCGCTGTAAAATGTCAATTCTTAAACTTTTAAATGATGAAGGTTTTGAAGTAGAAGCTATCCAACTTGGAAAAATAACAGTTAAAGAAAATCCAAATAATGATTATTTAAAATTTGAAAAGAATTTAAATGTTCTAGGTTTTGAATTGATTAAAGACCCTACAAAAGCATTGGTTGAAAAGATTAAGGTGAATCTTATTGAACACATAGAAAAGAACGATACAAATGTTATACTCGCTAAACTTGAAAGTGAAATGGGCAAGAGCTATTCCATATTGAGTAAAACCTTCAGTAAGTCAGAAGGTATAACATTAGAAAAATACTTTATCAACCTAAAAATTGAAAAGGTTAAGGAATATATCCAGTTGCAAGAGCTGAATTTTTCAGAAATAGCATATAGTCTCAATTATAAAAACAGTAGCCATTTGGCAAAACAGTTTAAGCAAGTAACGGGAATGTCTATGACTGATTTTAAAAACCTACAAATTGATAGCAGAAAACCATTAGACCAAATTGTATAAATATTATCCAATATTAGGAAAACCATACTGGCAAGTGAAAGGTAGTTTTGTGGGTTAACTTTAAAATATGAAAACAATGAAACATACATATCATATACACGGAATGACTTGTAACGGTTGTCGCAGTCACGTTGAAGAAACACTTTCAAAAGTAAAAGGTGTTTCAAAGGCATCGGTTAATTTAGAAAAAGCCGAAGCCATTATAGAAATGGAACAGCATATTTCTTTAGAATCCTTTCAAAAGGCTTTAAAAGATGATGGTGGTAGATATAGTATCCATAATCAAGGTGAACATCATCACCATTCAAAACCTAAAACGGAGAAAACCCCAAAAGGCAAAGGAACAGGCACATTTTATTGCCCAATGCATTGCGAGGGTGATAAAACCTACGACAAACCAGGTGATTGTCCTGTATGCGGTATGGATTTGGTTGAAGAACAAAATATTTCTACATCGCAAAAAGAGCAATGGACGTGTCCAATGCATCCAGAAATCGTAAAAGATGAAGCGGGTTCTTGCCCTATTTGCGGTATGGATTTAGTACCAATGCAACCAGACCTTTCTGCTGAAGAAAAGACCTATAAAAAACTATTGAAAAAATTTTGGATAGCAACAGCCTTTACTTTGCCTATTTTCTTAATAGCAATGAGCGAAATGCTTAATAACAATCCTTTATACAATATAATGCAACAGAAATATTGGAATTGGGTACAATTCGTTTTATCCATTCCAGTGGTATTTTATGCAACTTGGATGTTTTTTGAACGTGCTTATCGAAGTATAAAAACGTGGAACCTCAATATGTTTACACTTATTGGTATAGGTGCAGGTGTAGCGTGGTTATTTAGTGTGGTAGGTATGGTATTTCCTGATGTGTTCCCCAATGAGTTTAAAACCGAATCGGGAGCAGTTCACGTGTATTTTGAGGCGGCAACAGTTATTTTAACCTTGGTATTGTTAGGTCAATTATTGGAAGCTCGTGCGCATAGTAAAACCAATTCCGCTGTAAAAGAATTACTGAAATTAGCACCTAACAAAGCTATAAAAATAGTTGATGGTGAAGAGGTTGAAGTGAGTATTGACAAGATAGAACTTAACGATATTCTTAAAGTAAAACCAGGTGATAAAATCCCTGTTGATGGTATTATTACAGAGGGAGAAACCAGTATTGACGAATCAATGATTACTGGTGAACCTATCCCAGTTAATAAGGTTAAAGAAGATAAAGTCAGTAGCGGTACAATAAATGGCAACCAAGCCTTTTTGATGAAAGCGGAAAAAGTAGGTAGCGACACATTACTTTCCCAAATCATACATATGGTAAACGATGCTAGTAGAAGTCGTGCCCCTATTCAAAATCTTGCAGATAAAGTATCGGGTTACTTCGTACCTGTGGTAGTCATTATTTCTGTTATCACTTTTATTGTTTGGGGTATTTGGGGGCCAGAACCAGCCTATGTATATGCGTTTGTTAATGCCATCGCAGTATTAATTATTGCTTGTCCTTGTGCTTTAGGTTTGGCAACACCAATGTCAGTTATGGTTGGTGTGGGTAAAGGTGCTCAAAATGGTGTATTGATTAAAAATGCAGAAGCATTAGAAAAAATGAATAAGGTAAATACCCTTATTGTAGATAAAACAGGAACTATAACAGAAGGTAAACCCACAGTTGAAACCGTAGGTTCTTTTAGTGATAATTATAACGACAAAAAGGTACTTCAATACATCGTCTCGTTAAATACCAACAGTGAACATCCATTAGCAGAAGCAACAGTAAAATATGGTAAAGAACTTAATGCTGAAATTTTAAAATCTGCCAATTTTAGTGCAGTTACAGGAAAGGGCGTAGAAGCTGAAATTGATAATAAAAAAGTGGCTTTAGGTAATCCAAAAATGATGGAATACGCAAATGCTGAAATCACCTCTAAAATGAAGGAAGAAGCTAAAACCTATCAAAAACAAGGGAAAACAGTCTCATATTTAGCTATCGATAAAAAAGTGGTTGGTTATGTAGTTATAGGTGATAAAATCAAATATACCAGTGCAAAAGCTATAAAAGAACTGCAAAATAATGGTGTTGATGTGATAATGCTTACAGGAGATAATCACGATACAGCCCAAGCGGTAGCATCAGAGTTGAATCTGGCAGATTTTAAAGCGAGTATGTTACCCGAAGATAAATTAAAAGAAGTCGAGAAACTTCAAAACAATGGTAAAGTGGTTGCTATGGCAGGCGATGGTATCAACGATGCACCTGCATTGGCAAAAAGTGATGTAGGTATTGCAATGGGTACAGGAACAGATGTCGCTATTGAAAGTGCTATGATTACATTGGTAAAAGGTGATTTACACGGTATAGTTAAAGCTCGTCATTTAAGTAGTGCAGTAATGAAGAACATTAAACAAAACCTATTTTTTGCACTTATCTATAACACATTGGGCGTTCCTATAGCGGCAGGTGTGTTATTTCCATTTTTTGGAATTTTATTATCACCAATGATTGCAGCTTTAGCAATGAGTTTTAGTTCTGTTTCAGTTATAGGTAATGCATTACGATTAAGAACAATTAAAGTATAACCATAAAATTAAATAATATGGAAAATTCAAAAGAACACTCAAACAAAGGAAACTATAAAACCTTCTTTATAATGTTGGCTTGCTCATTTGTAGCAATGTACATTACAATGTATTTAAATACCTATTCAATAGACCACGTGTATTTTAGTTTAACAAGATTCTATATGACTTGCTTGGGTATTTCAGCAATGGCAGTAATAATGTGGTTTTTTATGCGAAAAATGTATAATGATAGAAAGAAAAATATAGCAATTCTTGCAGGTAGTTTTATTCTGTTTATAGGGGCTTTAGGGTTAGTAAGAGCACAAGCACCAATTATTGGTGATGTCCTTTGGATGAAAGCAATGATTCCTCATCACTCTATCGCTATTTTAACAAGTGAAAGGGCAGATATTCAAGACCCAGAAGTAAAAAAACTGGCAGAAGATATTATTGAAGCACAACGCAAGGAAATAGAAGAAATGAAAGCAATGATAAAACGATTAGAAAATGAAAACAAATAAGATACTAATCTATTTAGGAATATTAGCAGTTGGTTTATTATTAGGTTGGTTGCTATTTGGCGGTTCATCAAAAGAAGAAGCAGACCATAATCACAATGAAGTTGCACAAACTAATCAAATGTGGACTTGCTCTATGCATCCACAAATTATGCAACCAGAACCAGGCGATTGTCCCATTTGTGGAATGGACTTAATTCCTGCCGAGGCTGGTGCAGATGGATTAACAGCAGACCAGTTTAAATTAACAGCTAATGCAATGGCTTTAGCAAACATTCAAACTACAATTGTAGGTAATGGTTCAGCAGAAAATGGAATCATCAAACTATCGGGTAAAATAGCTGAAAATGAAGAAGCAAATGCAGTACAAGTGAGTTATTTTTCTGGTAGAATTGAACGGTTGAATATCAGTTTTACAGGTGAAGAAGTACGTAAAGGTCAATTGTTGGCAACAATCTATTCACCAGAATTATATGCAGCTCAACAAGAATTGATTACAGCGGCTTCTTTAAAAGCATCGCAACCTGCTTTATACAAAGCGGTTCGTAATAAATTAAAGCTTTGGAAATTGTCTGAAACTCAAATCAACCAAATTGAATCCTCTGGAAAAGTCATTGAAAATTTCCCTGTGTATGCTACCGTTTCAGGCACGGTGACTGAAAAATTAGTGGAACAAGGCGATTATATTAAGCAAGGTCAGCCTTTGTTGAAAATTGCTAATCTCAATACGGTTTGGGCAAATTTTGATGTGTATGAAAATCAAATTGAACAATTCAAAAAAGGGCAAGAAGTTTCCGTATCAACAAATGCTTATCCTAATAAACAGTTTAAAGGCACAGTAGATTTTATAAACCCTGTTTTAAACACAAAAACACGTACTGTAACCTTACGAGTAGTTCTTAATAATACCGATGATATATTTAAACCAGGAATGTTTGTGACCGCAGAAATTAAAAGTACTCAAACTGATAGAAATGGAGTGTTGACAATTCCATCATCAGCAGTACTCTGGACAGGCGAACGCTCTGTAGTCTATCTCAAAGCAAATCCAAACGAACCTGTTTTTGAATTGAAAGAAGTGGCTTTAGGTAATAAAATCGGTGATAATTATGAGGTATTAGAGGGATTATTTACAGGAAATGAAATTGTTACCAACGGAACGTTTACGGTGGATGCTGCTGCACAACTACAGGGCAAAAAGTCAATGATGAACAAGCAAGGTGGTAAAACAATGACAGGTCACGAAGGTCATTTAGGTATGGATAATAATACATCAAAAAAAGAAAGTGACCATACTAATATGAATGAACGCTTAAAAGTATCAGAGAAATTTCAAGAGCAATTAAAAGAGATATACAATGATTACATCAATTTAAAAGATGCTTTAGTAAAAGAAGACGCAAAAGGCAGTTCGCAAAATGCAACTTCGTTACTATCAAATTTGAGTAAGACAGATATGAAATTGCTTAAGGATGAAGCACACAATCACTGGATGTCATTAGTTGGCGACATAAAAGCTTCTACGACATCAATAGCCGGTTCTCAAGACATTAAAACACAAAGGAATCACTTTAAATATTTGTCTTCTCATTTAATAAAAGCGGTTCAAATATTTGGTGTAAATGAAAAGGTATATGTAGAATTTTGCCCTATGGCAGATAACAATAACGGAGCCTATTGGTTAAGCAAAGAAGAAAAAGTAATCAATCCATATTTTGGTGACGCAATGCTTAAATGTGGTGGGGTTAAACAAACAATAGAATAAATAAACACAGACAATAATTAAATTTTTAAAAAATGAAAAAAGTAATTTTAAGTGTAGCTATTATAGCAGCTATCGGATTAACAAGTTGTAAAAAAGAAACTAAAAAAGTTGAAGAAGCGACAACAACGGAAGTATCAAAAGAAATCACAATGACAAATTTATCTTTTGGCGTAAGAGGTAACTGTGGCATGTGTAAAAGTACCATTGAAAAAGCAGCCAATAGTGTAGAAGGTGTTATTGCTGCAAGCTGGAATAAAGACAAAAAGAAAATAGATGTATCCTTTAATGGTGATAAAACAGGTGCTGTGGCAATTCATAAGGCAATAGCCGCATCTGGTTATGATACCGAAAAAGTGGCAGCTAATAATATGGCTTACAACAATTTACCTGAATGCTGCCAATACGACCACGAAATGAATATGGATCAATCAGATAAAATAAAAAGTAAAGATCATTAATTCCTAAAGAATGTCTTAGATGTTACATTTGTTGTTAAGTATAAATTTTTGGTTTAGTGGAGTTTAAATGTAATGAACAAGACTTAATATGGCATACAGATGTTATCTGTTGTCGTTTAAGTTTTGTTTTAACCGTGGAGTTTTACCAATAGTATTATCCGAAGTTAGATATATGACCCAACTGTAAAAAGATAATATAGAATTTTTGTAAAGCATCTTTTTGATGATTCAGGTAGGGCTTTGAGCAAATAGACTTATTGGTGTCGAATCTATACTAAATTCATGTGGTTTGAACTCAATTACAGTTATTGCATATGTGAGTTCATCAAAGTTTCCAGATGATAGTATCCAAAATAATTTTGAGTATGCTAATAACAGCGCATAAGAAGTGGCTTCAATTTTCACTAATGTTTCATCCTTAAAGATACATGTGCAAGAGTGTCATTACTATCTTCATATGTACTTTTGCTCTGAGAATAGATGATAGTCTAAAATAAAATTCTACAAATAAAAAATTAGAAAAATTGAACAGAAGGGTCGAAGTCATTTGGGAAAACAAACTTCGTACTAACTAGGTTTATGGTATCGGCCGTATGTTGAATATAAGCGAAAAACCCAAGACATTAAATCTTGGGTTTTTCTTTGTTTATCTAGTAGCGAGATCGAGATTTGAACTCGAGACCTCCGGGTTATGAATCCGACGCTCTAACCAACTGAGCTACCTCGCCTAATTTTGTGGCTGCAAATATAAAAACAAAATCCATGTTACCAAACCAAACCCACAGAAAATATTCTTAAAAATTATTGTTATTCTTATCAATTAATGTATATATTGGGCAGTATAAATTTGACACTGACTCATGGACGATAAAATTAGATTTGACATAGAATTCCCAATACACGCTTCCCCTCAATTGCTATATCAGTATATTTCAACGCCATCGGGCTTATCTGAATGGTTTTCAGACAACGTAAACTCGCGAGGCGAAATGTTCACTTTTATATGGGATGGCAGTGAAGAAAAGGCCAAATTATTAAATAAGAAAAGTGGCGAGCGCGTAAAATTTAGGTGGATGGAAGATGTGGAAGACGAGCAATCTTACTATTTTGAAATCAGAATTCAAGTAGACGAAATCACAAAAGATGTTTCGTTAATGATTACCGATTACGCCGAAGAAGATGAAATTGAAGAAGCCAAAATGCTTTGGGAAAATCAAATATCCAGCTTAAAGCAAGTATTGGGCTCGGCATAGCATCAATCGTATAAATTGAATTATATTTGTCCCGCTGAAACATTAATTTAGCGGGATTTTTTATGATAAATTTTAACGGAACACTGGCAGCAGAAAATAATATTTTATCAACTCAAAATAGAGGCTATGCCTATGGCGATGCGCTTTTTGAAACGATAAAAGTAAGCCACGGAAAAATTTTATTTTGGGAAGACCACTACTTTAGGCTCATGGCCTCTATGCGAATTTTGCGGATGGAAATACCTATGGCATTCACGATGGAATTTCTAGAAGAAGAAATTACAAAAACCATCGAGGTTAATGGATTTTCAAATGAATCTGCGCGGGTTAAGTTGAGTGTTCATAGAAGTGAGGGCGGACTCTACACTCCGGAAACGAACGAAGTAGAGTATATCATTTCGGCAAAAAGCTTGGCAGAACATTTCTATTTGATAAACGATGGTTTTTACGAAGTCGACTTGTTTAAAGACTATTATGTATCGCCTTCCTTGCTTTCCACATTAAAAACGAATAATAAAGTGTTGAATGTAGTGGGAAGTGTTTTTGCTAATGAAAATAACCTGAATAATTGTTTTTTGCTAAACACCGATAAAAAAGTGGTGGAAGCATTAAACGGAAACGTGTTTTTGGTAAAGGGCAATACCATAAAAACACCACCGTTAAGCGACGGTTGCTTAAAAGGGGTGATGCGCACCCAGCTTATCAACTTAATAAAAAACTTGCCCGATTTTGAGTTGGTTGAAGAATCAGTGTCTCCATTCGAACTTCAAAAAGCTGATGAGATTTTCATCACTAATGTCATTACTGGAATACAACCGGTTAGTAAATACAGAAAAAAAGTGTTTGGTAATGAAACGGCCAAGCAACTGCTTCAAAAACTAAATGTAAAGATTAGGTTGGGTTAGTTGAAACTGGGGTTTTCTGGGGCGTTGCTCCAAATGCTGTATTCACCACCAAACTCCAACATTTTTTCTTTCCAAAACGATTCGTAATCTTTTTCGATAATGTTCTTTTCATAAACATTTTCGGTAACTACCCATGAGTTGGCCTTGAGTTCGTTTTCCAATTGATTGGCTTCCCAACCCGAGTAGCCCAGAAAAAACTTAATGTCGGTTTCTTTAATGGTGTGGTCTTTTATCAATTCGGCCACTTTTGTGAAATCACCACCCCAATAAATGCCCAGTGAAATTTCAATACTGTTGGGTATAAGATGCGGTATTTTATGGATAAAATAAAGATTGTCCTGCTCTACGGGGCCGCCGTTGTAAACCCTGTAAGTGGCTTCAACTTCAGGAATGAGATCATTAATATTGTATTCAAGTGGTTTGTTCAATATAAAGCCAATAGAGCCTTCGTGCGAATGGTCGGCCAATAAAACTATGGAGCGATTAAAAGATACATCGCCAATAATTGCTGGTTCGGCAATCAATAAATTTCCTTTTTTGGGTTTTGTTGTAACCATAATATCAGGAATTAGTAACTAAATCTAATATTTATTTATTAAAAAAACAACTCTTTGGAGCAGATATAAAAAAAGCCCCCACAATTTGTGGGGGCTTTCTGTTTTTTATAAAGAGTAAAAATTAGTTTACTGCATTTGATAAATCTGAACCAGCTTTAAACTTTACTACGTTTTTAGCTTTGATTTTGATAGTATCTCCTGTTTGAGGGTTTCTTCCTTCTCTTGCAGCTCTTTTAGAAACTGACCAAGATCCAAATCCAACTAAAGAAACTCTGTTACCTTTTTGTAAAGCTCCTTCAATTTCAATTAGCGCACACTCTAAAGCTTTTTTTGCAGCAGCTTTAGTGATTCCTGCATGTTCTGCCATTGCATCGATTAAATCTGTTTTGTTCATGATGTAAAATTTAATTATTAATAAATTGGTTAAACTTCTCGTTAAATCCTCTACAAATTTATACGGATTATGCAACCATGCAAGTAATAGCAAGGGAAAAACGCTGTTTTGTTAATAACTTGAAGCATTTGTTAATAAATGAAAGGCATTTCATCGGTGTTTTATAGAAGTCAGTAATTATAAGGGTTTACAGCATTTTGGCATTTTCTTTAAAGTTGAAACCGTTTAAAAACGATTTTACGTCCATTTTTCGTTTTCCCGGAAGTTTCAAATCTTTAATAATAATGTAACCGTTTGAAACAGCTACTTTTAGTTCTTTTTTACTGCGAACTATAGTTCCAATTTCTAAATTGTGGCTCGCATTTTCTTTTTCGGCATTGTAAATTTTTATATCGTAGTCCTCATGTTTGTTTTGCATAATGCACCAAGCCGCAGGGTAGGGGCTCAAACCGCGAATATGATTATAAATGGCATCTACAGGTTGCTGCCAATTAATTTTACAATTGTCTTTGTTGAGTTTGTAAGCAGTTTTAATGTCGTCGGTTTCTTTTTGCGGAACCGTTTCAACATTTCCTTTTTCAATCAATGACACGGTTTTCAGTACCAGTTGACTTCCAATATCCATGAGTTTGTCATGTAGGCTACCAGCATTTTCATTGGGATCTATATTAATTTCCTCTTGAAGGATCATGTCCCCGGTATCGATTTTTTCATCAATAAAGAATGTGGAAACACCGGTTTTGGTTTCGCCGTTAATGATAGCCCAGTTAATGGGAGCGGCCCCTCTGTAGTTGGGCAATAGCGAGGCATGCAGATTAAAGGTACCGAATTCCGGCATTTGCCAAACCACTTTAGGTAGCATCCTAAAGGCCACCACAATTTGAAGATTGGCGTTTAAGGCTTTTAGTTCGCTTAAAAAATCTTCGCTTTTTAAATTGGTGGGCTGAAGAATATTTAAATCCTGCTGTAAAGCATACTTTTTTACGGCACTTTCATTAAGTTTTCGGCCGCGGCCTGCGGGTTTGTCGGGTGCGGTAATCACGCCCACAATGTTATAATGGTTCTCAACGAGTGTTTTTAAAGTGGCCACTGCAAAATCGGGAGTGCCCATAAATACAATTCTTAAATCTTTCATCTTTGTTCTTGCTTCTTTATTGGTGTTCGGGTTAACGTGGGTGTTTTACAAATGACTTAGTTTATACGTATTGGTTGGTGTTATGCTAATAATTTGATGTTCTAATAATAATTTTAAAACTGTTTTTAATTCGGTTTCTGTACAGTCTAATTTTTCGGCAAGGGTTCTTGATGGTTGTTCGCCGTTTTCAAGAATGCCGACAAGTTTTTTCTTCATCGCATTTAAATCTTGCGGTTTGTTTGCTTTGTTGGGCTTGGTACAAACCGAGCAAATACCGCAGGGTTTCGTTTCTGTCTCACCAAAATAAGCTAAAAGTTGCTCGCTTTTACAAACCGAATCGTTTTCAATATAGCTAATCATGGCCTCCACTTGGTACTGCTTCAGCTGGTTTTGTTGTTTGATGGTTTTGGCAATACGGTTAATGGTTTTATCGTCTTCCCGAGGTTCGATAAACGTAATTTGTGCATCGGTTTTGGTAAGATTCAGCATGATAATCTCGTCGCGCTCCAACTGCGTTAATCCTTTTATTATTGTGGCTTGACTTATGGATGCTTTTTCTGAAACTTTACTCAAATCTATTTTTGTAGGATGATCGAAAATTCCGCCGTAAAGGCGTAAAATAGATTTTACAACAATGTCCAGATTTTGGTGTGTTTCCAAATATCTGAACAGAGATTGGTTGGAAGTGATAAACTGAACTGTTGTTTTGTTTTGAAATTGGCGAGTTAATGAAATGATGCTATTTCTGTCTAACACAAGCAGTGCATTATAGCATAATAGTGTATTGAAATTATAGGTCTTGCAAAAGGTGTTGAAATCGAAATCGAAGGTTTGGTATTCGCCCTCACCAAACGAAATTTGAAAATAGGCGCACAGCTTACGATACACTTGTTTTACAAAATCGACATTGGGCAGCACGTTCAAAAATTGGTTTTTCACCAAATTCTTGTCGCTTTCGTTTTTTAAGATAACCGCAAACGATTTTTCTCCGTTTCGGCCGGCACGACCGGCTTCCTGGAAATAACTCTCCAGGCTTTCCGGCAGATTAAAATGGATAACTGTTTTTACATTGGGTTTGTCTATTCCCATTCCAAAAGCATTGGTCGCCACCATAACTTGACTTTGCTCATGCAGCCACGAATTCATGTTGTTTTCCTTTTCACTGTTTGAAAGTCCGCCGTGGTAGCTGGTAGCGCTTATGTTTTTCGATTTTAAAAAATCACTTAGCTCAATGGTGAGTTTTCGGTTTCTTACATAAACAATAGAAGGGGCTTTGTATTTTTTTAAAATAGATTCCAGCCTGTAGTGTTTATCGTTTTCGTTGAGCACCATGTATCCCAAATTTGGGCGAGCAAACGATGTTTTGAATATTTTAGGATTGATAAAATCAAGTTCGTGAACAATATCTTCGACTACCTCAGGACGTGCCGAAGCCGTAAGCGCCACCACATTGGCGCTTGGGCGTAATTGCCGCAATAAGGCTATATTTTTATAAGCTGGCCTAAAATCGCTACCCCACTGCGAGATACAATGAGCTTCATCTACTGCGATTAGATTCACGTTCATTTGCCGAATCCGGTCTTGCACCAATTCTTGCTGTAAACGTTCGGGCGACAGGTAAAGGAATTTATACTTGCCGTAAATACAATTGTCTAAAAGCGTGTCGAGCTGATTGTAAGATATACCGCTGGTTATGGCCATGGCCTTTATGCCTTTATCTTTTAGCGCTTGCACTTGGTCTTTCATTAAAGCAATTAAAGGCGAGATAACAATACAAATACCAGGTTTTGACAAAGCAGGAATTTGAAAGCATAGCGATTTTCCGCCACCAGTAGGCATCAATACAAAGGTGTCTTCGCCATGTATTACCGAGTTAATGATGTCTTCCTGTTGCGCCCTAAAGGAGGTGAAGTTCCAATAACGTTCCAATATGTTAATGGGGTGCTCCATGGCTACTGTTCTAAGGCATTTAATATAAATTCGGTACGATGGTTTACCGTACCAAAAGGCACATCAATTAAATTGTAGCCAAACCGTTTGTAGGCACTAATAAGGTGGTCGTGTATTTTTAAAGCTTGCTCAAAACTTTCGTAGCGTTCGTTGTCGCTGGTGTAAATTTCGCGCCATGGCTTTAATATGAATACTTGATGGTACTTGGTATTTTTGCAAGCGTCAACAAAGGTTTGTGGATAAGTGTCGCCGATATAGTCCATATAGGCTAGCACATCTGGAATGCCCCGATCAAAAAAAACGGTTTGGTTTTTGTAAATATCGGCATCAATAAATTGCTTTTGCCGTCCTTTTAAAAGCAGTTCGCTAAACAGTAAGGGTTCGGTTAAAAACAGTTGATCAATACCTTTTTTTTGGGCATCGAGGGTAATCTGCCTCGAAATTTCTTCCATGCAGTTATGGCCGTTGCTTATCAAGTTATTGATTACGGTCGATTTGCCCGTTCCTGGCCCTCCGGTAATAACAATTTTTTTTGTGTTCAATGTGCCTATATTTGCTGTAAAAATCGGAATTTAACTATTATAAAAAAAATAGAAAGGAAAACGTATATTTGCCGTCTAAAACAAAGCTATGGGAACAGCTCCAAATTCAGAAGAATTTTATAAAAAATTAAAGGCCCAGTTGCAGGATACGGCAATGTGGCCTTCAGAATATCTTTATAAGTTTATCGTAATTTCCGATACGGCAAAAATAAAACAAATTGAAAATCTTTTCAATAATTTGGGTGCCGTGATCAGTACCACCGAATCTAAAAACGGCAAATACACTAGTGTTTCGATAAATGTTAGGATGAAAAATCCAGATGCGGTAATTACAAAGTACAAAGAGGTTGCAGAAAAAGTAGAAGGTGTCATCAGTCTTTAATTATTTTTTGTATTTTGCACAGGCATAATAACTACATGCAAACCATTAATTTCTACACATTTTAATTTTGATCGATAATTTAGAATACAATACAGAGCGTGAACATTTAATCATTCCGGAATACGGGCGCCACATGCAAAAAATGATTAATTACGCCAAAGCCATTGAAAGTAAAGAAGAACGTAATAAAGTGGCCAAGGCCATTATTTCGGTTATGGGTAATATGCAACCGCATTTACGTGATGTACCCGATTTTCAACATAAACTTTGGGATCAGTTGTTTATCATGTCCAATTTCGAATTGGATGTCGATTCGCCTTATGAAAAGCCAACAAAGGAACTTTTTGAAGAGCGACCAGAGCCACTAAAATACCCACAAAATCATCCGAAATACCGTTTTTACGGAAACAATATTAAAACCATGATTGATGTGGCCAATACTTGGGACGATGGCGATTTAAAAGAAGCGTTGATCTATACCATTGCCAACCACATGAAAAAGTGTTTCTTAAATTGGAACAAAGACACGGTTGAAGACGATGTAATTTACGATCATTTATTTGAGCTTTCCGGAGGAAAAATTAATCTGAAAAATTCAGAGGAAGACCTGTCAGACGCGTCGAGTTTAATGCGTAGTAAAAGCAAATATTCTGGTGGGAAAAAAAGCCATCACAAAAAAGGAAGCAATCGTCAACGTAAGCGTTACTAATCGATATGGGAGTATTTAAAATTGAAGGCGGGCACCAGTTAAAAGGAAGCATTCAGCCACAAGGTGCCAAAAACGAAGCCCTCCAAATATTATGTGCTGTACTGCTTACCCCAGAAAAAATTACCATAAATAACATTCCCGATATTGTTGATGTTAATAAGCTTATCGATTTGTTACGCAAATTGGGGGTGAAAATTGAAAAACTTCAAAAAGGTAGTTATACATTCCAAGCAGATGATGTAAACCTAGCATATCTGGAATCCGATCAATTTAAAATAGACGGCCGTGGTTTACGCGGGTCGATTATGATTGTTGGCCCCTTGTTGGCACGATTCGGGAAAGGCTATATTCCAAAACCCGGAGGTGATAAAATTGGTCGTCGCCGATTGGATACCCACTTTGAAGGCTTAATAAAATTAGGCGCTAAATTTGGTTACAGTCGGGAGGAACAATTTTACGGGGTTGAAGCGAAAAAACTAAAAGGAACGTACATGCTCCTTGAAGAAGCTTCGGTAACAGGAACCGCCAATATTTTAATGGCTGCTGTGTTGGCCGAAGGACAAACCACCATTTACAACGCTGCCTGCGAACCCTATTTACAGCAATTGTGTAAAATGCTTAATAGAATGGGGGCCAAGATTAGTGGAGTAGGCTCGAATATGTTGATTATTGACGGTGTGGAAAGTTTGGGAGGTACCGAGCACACCATGTTGCCCGATATGATTGAAATTGGAAGTTGGATAGGTTTGGCAGCGATGACTAAAAGCGAGCTTACTATTACCAATGTGTCGTGGAAAGATTTGGGAATTATTCCTGAAACGTTCAGAAAATTGGGTATAACGGTAGAACGAAAAGGCGACGATATTTATATTCCGGCGCATACCGATGGTTACGAAATACAAAGTTTTATCGACGGGTCTATTTTAACCATTGCCGATGCACCTTGGCCTGGGTTTACACCAGACTTGTTGAGTATTATTTTAGTGGTGGCCACACAGGCACGAGGCAGTGTTTTGGTGCACCAAAAAATGTTTGAAAGCCGACTGTTTTTCGTCGATAAATTAATTGATATGGGCGCAAAAATTATTCTTTGCGATCCACATCGAGCTACTGTTATTGGTCACGATTTTAAATCAACGTTAAAAGCGACCACCATGACCTCGCCTGATATCCGTGCAGGAGTATCCTTATTGATTGCCGCGCTTTCAGCAAAGGGTACATCAACCATTCAAAACATAGAACAGATAGACCGTGGTTACGAAAATATAGACGAACGCTTACGTGCCATTGGTGCAAAAATAGAAAGGATAGATTAAAATAATCTATCCTTTTTTTTACTTCTCTTATTTTTCGAATTATTCCTTTTTCCGGTTTTTAAAAGTATCAAAATCAGATTTTGATTCTGTTTTAGGAAAACTATTGTTCATGCTGTTGGTGTCAGCAAATTCAAAATTCGGGTCTAAATTAATTTTGGCAACTGCTTTGTTTTTCACAAACGTAGGGGTGATTTCATATTCATTTCTTCGCCAAACTTGAGCGGGCAAGGTTTCAGTTTCGGTGGTGCCATCGGTAAAAATCCATTCAATGGTTACCGGCATAACCAAACCGCCAATATTTTTAATGGTAAGCTCGTAAATGTTTTTGCCCGCAAGTTCTTTTCGAACGGCATCATTGTCCAAACGGGATAAAAACTGACCGTAGTTTTTGTCGGGCGTATTGGCAACGGTAATCATTTCTGGGCCATTTGAGAAATCTTCGGTAACCGTTTCGCTGCTTTTTTCGGTAGTGGCAATTTTACTTTTCGAAGTTCCTTTTTGGTCTTCAATATTCGATTCTTCTTCAAAAACCTTAAACCATTTTACATTGCTTAATTCCATGTCAACATGGTCGGTGGTAAAAAACCATCCTCTAAAAAACCAGTCTAAATCGGTGGCGGTGGCATCTTCCAGTGTTCTGAACAAATCTGCGGGGTTGGGGTGTTTGTATTTCCAACGGTTGGCATATTCTCTAAAGGCTTCATCAAACAGTTCTTTTCCAATAATGGAGTTTCTTAGCATTTGCAGACCAACGGTGGGTTTTACATAAAAATTCATGCCAAATTGATTGAACAACTCATTATCTGAAGTAGTCATAATAGGGCGTAAAATACTTTTGTCGCCACTCATAAAAGGGATAATGGTTTTTGGGGTGTACCTGTTAAAACTCGGGTAGCGCTCGGCGAGTGTTCTGTGGTGCAAAAAGGTATTAAGGCCTTCGTCCATCCACATCCATTTCCGTTCGTCTGAACTCACAATCATCGGGAACCAATTATGGCCTACCTCGTGTATTATCGTGCTTACCATGCGTTGTTTGGCGACATCGGTAATTTTGCCGTTTTTGGGTCTTCCTCCGTTAAAACTTATCATGGGGAACTCAATGCCAATGTTCGATGTGTTCACGGAAATACAAACGGGGTAAGGGTAATCGAAAGTCGCTTCAGAGTATACTTCTAAAGCATGTTTAATGGCTTTGGTCGATTCCTCTTGCCAAACTGGTAAGCCTTCTTTGGGGTAAAACGACATTGCCATTGCTGTGTTGGTGGGGAGTTTTACAGCTTGGGCATCCCACAGAAATTTGCGTGACGAGGCAAAAGCAATATCGCGAACGTTTTCAGCCTTAAATTTCCATGTTTTCTGTTTGGTCGATTTTTGCTTCTCATTCGCAATAGCTTCTTCTTCGGTAACAATCATTACGGGTTTGTTAAACGATTTTTCCGCCGATTTAAAGCGTTTTAATTGTGTTTTTGTAAGAACGTCTTCGCGGTTTATAAGTTTGCCGGTTGAAGCAACAATGTGGTCTTCGGGTACGGTGATTTCAACGTGATAATTTCCGAATTCCAAAGCGAATTCACCCAATTTTTGAAATTGTTGGTTTTGCCAGCCTTCGGTATCGTTATAAACCGCCATTCTGGGGAACCAATGCCCCATCAGGTAAACGGTGTTGTCGTCTCCAGGGAAATATTCGTAACCTTCGCGAGACAATAAAAACAAACTACGATCGGTGATGTGGTAAGACCACGAAATGGAAAGTTGGGCTGATTCACCTGATTTGAGTGTTTTGTTCAGTTTCACCTTCATCATGGTGTTGTTTACCAAGGTCTTTAGCGGTTTTCCATCGCTATCTTTTACATATTTAATAGAGTAGCCTGCAGGAAAATCAATGGCTCGGGTAAGAAACTGCATTTTTCGGGTGCTCATGCCGTCCTCGATGTTGTTGTTTATAGTGCCAAAATCTTCGTTCCCTTTTTTATTGACGTTTTGCTCCAACTGAACCCAAACATAACTTAAATCGTCAGGCGAATTGTTGTAGTAAGTAATGGTTTCCTCGCCCGAAATGGTGTTGTTTGTTTCATTGAGTGTTACCATAATATGGTAATCGGCGCGTTGCTGCCAATAGGCTTTTCCAGGTGCTCCACTAGCGGTTCTGTAGGTGTTTGGTGGGGCAATTAGGCGGTCTATAGGTTCAAATTTACCCTGCCAAGTTTGGTTCTGTGCATTTAAAATAGAGGTAAAGTAAGCTGCTACAAGTACCGAGAGTAGTAATCGTATCATCATATAATTATTTGAATTAGTCTCTCACAAGATATGAAATAATTGTTCATTCAAGGCGAAAATGTTCCTTTTGGTTAAATCCGTGTTATATTATTGAAAAAACGGACAAAACGTACTGCTTTTTGTTGTTTTAAGATTAAGCGTTCTTTACATTTGCAACCCAAAACAGAAACAAAATATGGCAAAGAAAGATAAACTGACATTTGATGTCTTGATTGAAATCCCTAAAGGAAGTAGAAATAAGTACGAATACGATTTTACATTGCATAAAATCCGTTTCGATAGAACCTTGTTTTCATCGATGATGTACCCTGGCGATTACGGATTTATTCCTGAAACTTTGGCTTTAGATCAAGACCCATTGGATGTTTTGGTATTGTCAACCGAGCCATCTTATCCTATGGTGGTTATGGAAGTGCGCCCAATAGGTGTGTTCCATATGACAGATGAAAAAGGTCCGGATGAAAAAATAATCTGTGTACCCGTTTCCGATCCGGTTTGGAGTCACCGTAGTGATATATCTGATTTGAACCCGCACCGTTTAAAGGAAATCGAGCATTTTTTCCAAGTTTATAAAGATTTGGAAGAAAAGAAAGTTGATGTTGGTGGCTGGGGAAATGCTGAGGAAGCTAGAAAGATTTACCACGAATGTGTACAACGCTACGATGAAAGTGAACACAAGAAAAAGCGAACGTTCACCATCTAGATTATTATATTCTCAAACATATTAGAATTTTATTAAGCCATCTTAAATTTAAGATGGCTTTTTTTATCACTTATATTTTTCTATTTTTAGCTCCATTAAAAAAAAATAATTTAAAACCAACAAAACGAATATGGAATTAATAGTAAAGTTTTTACCGCTGTTTGGTGTATTGGCACTAGCGTTTGTATTTATTAAAAGCTCTTGGGTTTCTAAACAAGACCAGGGGGACGAAAAAATGAAAAAAATAGCCAAAAACATTGCCGATGGCGCTATGTCTTTCTTAAAGGCAGAGTATAAAATATTGTCGATTTTTGTTATTGCTGTGGCCGTTATGTTGTTCTTTAAAGGAAGTTCGGAAGCGGGGTCGAATGGTATGGTAGCTGTGTCTTTTGTGGTTGGTGCGATTTGTTCTGCCTTGGCTGGATTTATAGGCATGAAAGTAGCTACTAAGGCTAATGTGAGAACGACCAGTGCCGCCAGAAATTCTTTAGGAAAAGCTTTGGAAGTTGCTTTTGCAGGTGGGGCCGTAATGGGGCTGGGCGTAGTAGGCTTGGGCGTACTGGGTTTAAGCGGTCTCTTTATGATTTATAGCGAAATGGGCTGGGGCATTAGCGAAGTGCTTAATGTGCTTTCCGGTTTTTCACTGGGGGCTTCGTCTATCGCATTGTTTGCCCGTGTTGGTGGCGGTATTTATACCAAAGCTGCCGATGTGGGGGCCGATTTAGTAGGGAAAGTTGAAGCAGGAATACCAGAGGATCACCCTTTAAATCCTGCAACCATAGCCGATAACGTGGGAGATAACGTAGGTGATGTGGCCGGTATGGGCGCCGATTTATTTGAGTCTTATGTCGGTTCTATTATAGGGACTATGGTTTTAGGCGCATTGATTGCTACTGATGGGTTTAACGGACTGGGAGCGGTTTATTTGCCATTGGTATTGGCGGCTATTGGCATCATCATGTCTATTATAGGAACCTTTTTTGTGAAAGTTAAAGATGGTGGTTCGCCACACAAAGCTCTAAATATTGGAGAGTTTGGTTCTGCTGGATTAATGGTGGTGGCATCCTATTTTATAATAAATGCTTTTCTGCCGGAAACCTATACATTTAAAGGTGTTGAGTACGGTGCTATGGGCGTGTTTTGGGCAACTATCGCTGGTTTGGTAGCGGGTCTGTTAGTTGGAAAAGTAACTGAGTATTACACAGGAACCGGAACGAAACCAGTAAACTCCATAGTAAAACAGTCTGAAACAGGATCGGCAACCAATATCATTGCGGGCTTAGGTACGGGAATGATGTCGACTATGATCCCTATTATTTTAATCGCTGCGGCTATTTTGGTGTCGCATCACTTTGCTGGGCTTTATGGAATTGCGATTGCAGCGGTAGGGATGTTGGCGAATACTGGTATTCAATTGGCTGTTGATGCCTACGGGCCGATTTCTGATAACGCTGGAGGTATTGCCGAAATGGCCGAGTTGCCAAGTGAAGTTCGCGAGCGTACCGATAAATTGGATGCCGTTGGAAATACGACTGCGGCCATTGGAAAAGGGTTTGCTATTGCTTCGGCAGCGTTAACGGCTCTGGCCTTATTTGCTGCCTTTATGGAAACGGCAGGAGTGCAGACTATAGATGTGTCTCAGCCCGATATCATGGCAGGTTTGTTGGTAGGTGGTATGTTACCGTTTGTGTTTTCGGCATTATCAATGAATGCGGTTGGGCGTGCAGCTATGGCCATGATTGAAGAGGTGCGTCGTCAATTTAGAGATATCCCACAGTTAAAAGCAGCTCTGGTGGTAATGCGTAAGTATGATTCCGATATGAGCAAAGCTTCTGAAGCTGATAGAAAGGTTTTTGATGCTGCCGATGGAGTGGCCGAATACGATAAATGTGTGGCTATATCTACCAAAGCATCTATCAAGGAAATGGTATTGCCAGGGTTATTGGCTATTGCCGTTCCTGTGGCGGTTGGTTTTATTGGAGGCGCTGAAATGCTGGGCGGTTTATTAGCAGGAGTGACTACTTGTGGCGTGTTGATGGCGATTTTTCAATCTAACGCTGGTGGTGCTTGGGATAATGCCAAGAAAACCATTGAAGAACAGGGTAGAAAAGGAACGGAAGCGCATAAGGCAGCTGTTGTGGGCGATACTGTTGGTGATCCATTTAAGGATACTTCTGGACCGTCTCTAAATATTCTTTTGAAATTGATGTCTGTTGTGGCGTTGGTAATCGCACCAAGTTTGGTGGAGGATAGCACTTTAACCGCATATGCTTCAGAAAATACGCAAATTGATAAAATTGAAGTGATAAAAGACGTAAAAGTTAGTATTGATAAGAATGAAGACGGCACGGTTAAGGCGGTAGTTACAACAATCACAACCAAAAATGGAGAAGCATCTGTTGAGTACGAAACCTTTGAAGGCAATGAAGAAGAGGTGAAAGCTAAAATTGAGGCACTCGAATCAAATGATGTTGATCAAACTAAGAAAGTAATCAAGAAAAAATTGAAAAGCATATTGAATAGATAAGTTTATAGTGCATTAAAAAAGGCTATCACTTTTTGTTGTGATAGCCTTTTTTTATGAACAAAACTTTGTCGTTTATATATTAAACGTCTGCAGATTTAACCGTTTTAATAATTCTAGCAGCGATTTTGTATGGGTCACCGTTTGAAGCTGGACGTCTGTCTTCCAACCATCCTTTGTAACCTCTTTCAACCGTTGCAATTGGAATACGGATTGATGCACCACGGTCAGATACTCCATAAGAGAATTGATCGATAGATTGTGTTTCGTGGTCACCAGTTAAACGTTGGTCGTTAAACTCACCGTAAACTTCAATGTGTTCTTTTACAACTGGACGGAAAGCTTCACAAACTTTTTCGTAAACTTCTTTGCTTCCACAAGTTCTCAACAAAGTGTTAGAGAAGTTAGCGTGCATACCAGAACCGTTCCAATCTAAATCTCTACCTAGAGGCTTAGGGTGGTACTCAATATAGTAACCGTACTTTTCAGTTAAACGGTCTAGTAAGTAACGTGCAATCCAAATTTCGTCACCAGCTTGTCTAGCACCTTTGGCAAACAATTGGAACTCCCATTGTCCGCAAGCAACCTCTTGGTTAATACCTTCAAAGTTCAAGCCTGCTTGAATACATAAATCGGCGTGCTCTTCAACCAAATCACGTCCGTGAGTGTTTAAACCACCTACTGAACAGTAGTACATACCTTGTGGAGCAGGGTACCCTCCTCTAGGGAAACCTAAAGGCAATTCGGTTTTAGTATCCATAATAAAGTACTCTTGCTCAAATCCAAACCAGAAATCATCATCTTCATCATCAATTGTAGCTCTTCCGTTAGAAACGTGTGGTGTTCCGTCAGGATTTAAAACCTCAGTCATTACAAGGTATCCGTTGATGCGCTCTGGATCAGGATAGATAGCAACAGGTTTTAAGATACAATCTGAAGACCCACCAACAGCTTGTCTTGTAGAAGAACCGTCGAAAGACCAGTTTCCTATTTCTTCAAGAGTTCCTTTGAAATCTTCGTGGTCCTCAACTTTGGTTTTACTTCTCATATTTTGGGTAGGGAAATATCCGTCTAACCAAATGTATTCAAGCTTAATTTTTGCCATAATAAATATTTATTTTTTAGATGAAATAATAATTTTCGAGTAACAAATATATGGTTTATCGAATGCACTATGAATTTTGAGGGGGTCTTTTAACAATAGTACAAGTTATTTTTATTTATACCCTATTTTTTTAAGGATTATTTTAAAAAAAGATGATTATTTTCAGGCTTTACTGAAAAATTGTTAACATAAAAATTTGCTGTTTGTGGTTTAATTCACTCGGCTGTTTTATTTTTGCTTAATAATTCATTTTCAAAACTTTTAATAGAATAATCTCAGGAATGTCTACATTAAGATTTCATGCCATAAAAGAAACCTACGCCTATAAACCACTGGTGGTTGATGAGAAAGAGCGCAGGTCGCAACTGTTCGGAAATAACGTATTTAACGAGCAGACAATGCGCCAATATTTAACCAAAGATGCGTTTGAAAAGGTAACCGATGCCATATATTTTGGGAAGAAAATAGACCGTGGTATTGCCGATCAAGTAGCATCGTCTATGAAAGATTGGGCTCTTTCTAAAGGGGTTACCCATTATACACACTGGTTCCAACCTTTAACAGGGGCCACGGCCGAGAAGCACGATGCCTTTTTTGAAACATCTGGCGATGGTATGGCCATTGAAATGTTTGGTGGCGGGCAGTTGGTACAGCAGGAGCCGGATGCCTCAAGTTTCCCGAGTGGAGGTATTCGAAACACGTTCGAGGCCAGGGGGTACACGGCATGGGATCCTACATCACCGGCATTTATTTATGGTACTACACTTTGTATCCCCACCATTTTCGTGGCTTATACGGGCGAGGCTTTAGATTATAAAACACCGCTTTTAAGGGCGTTACATGCCGTTGATGCCGCTGCTAACGATGTGTGCAAGTATTTCGATAAAAACGTGAAAAAAGTGACCTCCTCTTTGGGGTGGGAGCAGGAATATTTTTTGGTCGATAAAATGTTGGCTACCAGTCGCCCCGATATTAATTTAACAGGCCGAACGCTTTTAGGGCATTCGTCGGCAAAAGGGCAGCAGCTGGACGACCATTATTTTGGATCTATTCCGAGTAGGGCACTCAATTTTATGCGCGATTTGGAAAATGAATGTATGTTATTGGGCATTCCGGCCAAAACAAGGCATAATGAGGTTGCACCAAACCAATTCGAATTGGCGCCCATTTATGAAGAAGCCAATTTGGCCGTCGATCATAATTCGTTGTTGATGGATATTATGGGGCGAGTTGCGTCTCGGCATAATTTCAAAGTATTGTTGCACGAAAAGCCCTTTGCGGGAATTAACGGCTCAGGGAAACACAATAACTGGTCCTTGACTACCGATACGGGAATCAATTTATTGGCACCAGGAAAAACCCCAATGAGCAACCTTCAGTTTTTAACCTTTTTTATCAACACCATTAAGGCGGTACACCAACATGAAGCTTTGTTGCGCGCGGCAGTGGCATCAGCCAGTAATGATCATCGATTGGGAGCGAACGAAGCGCCTCCGGCAATCATTTCGGTATTTATTGGTGATCAATTAACCAAAGTTTTGGAAGAGTTGGAGGGGGTTACCAAGGGTAAATTGTCCCCAAAGGAAAAAACAGAACTTAAGCTGAATGTAGTGGGGAAAATCCCGGATGTGTTGTTGGATAATACCGATCGCAACCGAACCTCGCCATTTGCATTCACGGGTAATAAATTTGAGTTTAGGGCAGTAGGTTCATCAGCAAATTGTGGAGACCCCATGACGGTTTTAAACACCATCGTGGCCAAACAGTTGAAGGATTTTAAGGAAGAAGTAGATGTTCTGATCGATAAAAAGGGACTGAAAAAGGACGAGGCCGTTTTTAACGTGTTGCGTGAGTATATTAAATCGACAAAAGCCATTTTGTTCGAAGGCAATGGTTACGGAAAAGAATGGGAAGATGAAGCGAAAAAACGAGGGCTCAGCAACAACAAAACCACTCCAGAGGCTTTAAAGGCAAAAGTATCGAAGCAAACCATCGCCTTATTTGAAGAAATGGGCGTAATGAGTAAAATAGAAACCGAAGCGCGATATGAAATCGAGATTGAATCGTACATCAAACACGTTCAAATTGAAAGTAGGGTGTTGGGCGATATTGCTCGAAACCATATTGTGCCTACCGCAGTGAAGTATCAGAATGTATTGATAGAGAACGTAAAGGGCTTAAAAGAAATATTCGATGAAAACTTTACTTCGGTTTCAAAGGAACAGATAAAGTTAATCGAGGAAATTTCAAATCATATTGAAGGTATTAATGCCAATGTTACCAAAATGATTGACGAACGTCGTGAAGCAAACGCCATTGAAAATATTGAAGAAAGAGCCATGGCGTACTGTAATCAGGTGAAAGCCTTGTTCGAAAAGATTCGTTACCATTGCGATAAATTGGAACTTTTGGTGGACGATGAGCTTTGGCCGCTCACTAAATACAGAGAACTGTTATTTACCAGATAGTTAAAAAATCCTGCTTTAAAAATGCAGGATTTTTTCATTCAAAAAACTACCTTTGCACCACAATTCAACATTATGGGTCAAGAGGTATCAAAACGTTACGCCCAACGCGGCGTATCGGCATCAAAAGAAGATGTTCACAGTGCAATTAAAAATATTGATAAAGGATTGTTTCCTAAAGCATTCTGTAAAATCGTTCCGGATTATTTATCGAATGATGACGATTACTGTTTGATTATGCATGCCGACGGTGCTGGAACCAAATCATCTTTGGCCTATATGTATTGGAGGGAAACGGACGATGTCTCTGTTTGGAAAGGTATCGCCCAGGATGCCTTGATTATGAATATCGACGATTTACTTTGTGTGGGAGCTACCGATAATATTATGTTGTCTTCAACCATAGGGCGGAATAAAAATTTAATTCCCGGTGAAGTGATTTCCGCTATCATCAACGGAACCGAAGAGCTCATTTCAGAATTAAAAAGTTTTGGTGTTACAATCCATTCCACAGGAGGCGAAACAGCCGATGTTGGCGATTTGGTGCGTACTATTATTGTCGATTCTACCGTTACCGCCCGAATGAAACGTAGCGATGTTATTGACAATGCCAACATAAAAGCTGGCGACGTTATTGTTGGTTTGGAAAGCTTTGGACAAGCCACCTACGAAAAAGAATACAACGGCGGTATGGGCAGTAATGGGTTGACCTCTGCGCGCCACGATGTATTCAGTAAATATTTGGCCGAGAAATATCCAGAAAGTTTTGATGCCGCTGTGCCTGAAGATTTGGTGTATTCTGGAAATGTGAAATTGACCGATGCGGTTGAAGATTCCCCGATTGATGCTGGAAAATTGGTGCTGTCACCAACACGTACTTATGCGCCCATCATCAAAAAAATTCTTTCAAAATTTAATTGTGATACCGTTCATGGCATGGTGCACTGTTCTGGTGGAGCACAAACCAAGATTCTTCATTTTGTAGATCAGTTCCATATCGTAAAAGATAATATGTTTCCAATTCCTCCGTTGTTCAAATTAATCCAAGAGCAATCAAAAACCGATTGGAAGGAAATGTACCAAGTGTTTAATTGCGGACATAGAATGGAACTGTATGTTGCTCCGGAAATTGCCGATGAGATTATTGAAATATCAAAATCCTTTAATGTAAGTGCAAAAATTATTGGCAGGGTGGATGCTTCAAAAGAAAAAAAACTCACAATAAAATCGGAGTTTGGTGAGTTTAATTATTAATTATTCCAAATTTTAGCTAAAATGGAATGGTTGTTGATTAGAATGTAAATTTTTAAAATAAACCAACAAATTATGAAATATACGTTTTTAGCATTGCTGTGCTTCGTTTTTCATTCTGTCTGTGCGCAACCCGATTCCCTATTCATTAAAAAAGTCGAAGAAAAATACACTGGCCCACAATGGGTTCAGAAAAATAAAGCTACGGTCGATTTAAGCGAGGTAGCTTTTGTTAATTGGAATTCTGGGGGTACCAATTCCATTTCCGGACTTTTAGGTTTGGAGTCTTCAGCCAATTATTCCGATCTGTTTTTTTCTTGGAGAAATAACGTAGTTGTGCGCTATGGAATCAATAAACAGGAATCTCAAGAATTGAGAAAAACCGATGATTTGTTTGAGCTTAATTCCAATCTTGGTTATAACCCAAATACTGGATCGCACTGGTTTTATTCAGCACGATTGAATTTTAGAACCCAGTTGGCCAATGGATACAAATACCCCAACAAAGATGAGCCCATTTCTAGATTAATGGCTCCAGGTTACCTGTTTTTTGGTGGAGGAATGGAGTATGGAAAAGATTTGGATAAAGTATCGTTATATTTTTCGCCGTTAACCTTAAAGGCCACTTTTGTTTTGGATGGAGATTTGGCAAATTCAGGTGCATTTGGGGTTACGCCTGCCGTTCTGGATGTTAACGGCAATGTGATTGTTCCGGGAGAGCGCGTTAGAAAAGAGGTTGGTATTTTGCTTACCAATAGCTACGAAATGGAAGTGGTGGAAAATATTGTTTTAAAAAACCAAATGAGTTTGTATTCCGATTATGTTAATAACTTCGGAAATGTGGATATCGATTGGCGATTGGATTTCGATTTTAAAGTGAACCAATTTGTTAGGGCTACTTTCGGTTCTCATCTTAGATACGACGACGATATAAAAACGCAAGTACCATCGCAAACCGAAGAAGGTGAGTTTGATGAGGCCGGTGCCAAAGTGCAGTGGAAACAGTTTTTAGGGGTTGGTTTTGCTGTAGATTTTTAACTTGTTTCTGATTTCTTTTAAGAAAAGTAAATAATCAAAGAATTTGTTTGGGAGAGATTTAATTGTGTTTATTTTCGCATGCAAAATCAGTCCCAATCAATGATAGTTCCGCAGGTGGATACCGCTAAAATATTTTGCACAATATTTATCCTTCTTTTTTTTGGAAATGTTGCAAGGGCACAGAAATCAATAACTTCGCGAATACTTGATTTTGATAAAAATGATGTGGTTGAAGATGTTTCCGTACGAATACAAAATACCGATAAGGGAACTTATTCCAATCAAGATGGTTTCTTCACGCTAGATGGCGTTGCTGACCATGATGTGCTCGTCTTGTCTAAAATAGGCTATACAACACAGCAGGTTCGTGCTGGAGATTTAAAAAGCGATGTTTACTTATTTCAGGAAGTCAGTGCTTTAAAGGAGGTCTTGCTGAGGAGTTTTTCGAGTAGCCAATTAAAAAGGGTAGTGCCGGATCAAATTTATTTGTCGCAAAACGATATAGAAAAGTTGCCTTTTGTATTGGGTGAAAAAGACGTAATCAAATTAATACAATATACTCCAGGGGTGCAGCAGGCTTCCGAGGGCCAGTCGGGGATTTTGGTTAGAGGGGGCAATGCCAGTATGAATTTAACCTTGTTGGATAATATATACTTGCACAACACCGCTCATTTGGGAGGGCTTTTTTCAGCTGTAAATTCAGATTTTGTAAATTCCTTGGAGTTTTCCAAAGCAGGTTTTGATGCAGCATACGGAGGGCGCTTGTCTTCAGTGACCGATTTAAAAACTTTAAAGCAGCCCGATACAACGCATTTTCAGGGAAGTATAGGTTTGTTGTCTGCGAAATTAACGGGAAATATAAAGCTTAACAAAAAAAATAGTTTATTGCTTTCGGGAAGAAGAAGCTACCTTGAGATTTTTAAACCTTTTTTTAACGATGAGAATTCGATTTTGGGAAAGAAAAAGAATTATTTTTTATACGACTTTTTGGCCAAGCATGATTCAGAACTTTCGGAAAAGAGTACTCTCCAAACTACTTTATATTTGACTTCAGATGACTTTAAAGATCTAACAAAAGGTCGTAACAGAAGGCTTAGTTGGGGTAATTTGTTGTTGGGAACCACTTTTAAGTACTGGGTTGGGGACGGTCTTAGCTCTCAGACAACAATGTCGCTCAGTAACTATAAAATATCTTTTTCAGATAATGATTTTCCGTATAACTATAATGCACATAGTTCTTTTAATGTTTTTGGTGTAAAACATCATTTTTTATGGGATAAGGAAAATTATGTTCTAAAAATAGGCGCAGAGTATAATAAAAATGAAGTGCTTCCAAAAAAAGTAGCAGCCAATATTCAAGGCTCTCCTTTTGAAATTTTAAACCAAGAAACTTACAATTATGATGAAGCAAGTGTATTTGGAGATGTAGAGTTTGCCGTTCGCGGTAAATTAGAGGCTAAAATGGGCTTGAGACTAACCTCTTATATAACAAAAGAAAATGCGCTGGTAGGGAAGGAGGAGTTCTTTAGTTTCGAACCTAGGGTTAGCTTTAAGTATAGTTTGTTAAACAACCAAGCGCTTAAGGTTAGTTACCATAGGTTAGCACAGTTTGTACACCAGGCATCGGTTGGTGCATTTAGTTTACCAGCAGATTTTTTTGTGGTGAGTACAGAAGCCGTAAAACCGCAATTTGTAAACCAGTTTAGTTTGGGGCACTCTTACGAAAAAAACAGTTTGCAGTTAAATGGGGCATTGTATTTTAAACGGGTTTCCAATTACACGGAATTTGAAAATGGCTCTTTGAATAACCTGCTTTCAAACAATCTTTATGACGATATTTTAACAGGGCATTTTAATTCTTATGGTTTTGAAGCCAGTTTAAACAAAAAGATAAATAAATTAACGGCACAGGCTTCGGTCACATTGTCTAAAACCATTGCGAAATTTGATAAAATAAATCAAGGCAATTATTTTTCAGCGACGTTCGATAGACCTGTAAATATTAGTGCTATAGCGCACTATGCCTTAAGCGATAGGATAGAGCTGGGGGCATTGTTTATTTTTACAAGTGGGCAAAATTATACAAGACCACAGGATATTAGGATTGTAAACGAAAGGCCAATAATAAATTTTGAAGCTAAAAATGCTTCGAGGTTTCCTAATTACCACCGTTTGGATCTGTCGTGTACTTATTCGTTTAAACCGAAAGGGCGATGGAACTCAAAATTGAACTTAACCCTGTACAATGCCTATAACAACAAAAACTTGTTTCAGACTTCATTTTCAACAGAAGGAAATGTAGACGATTCGTATATTGAAATTAAAGAAAACAGAGATTATCTTTTTCCTTTTTTGCCAACGGTTAATTGGTTGTTTTCTTTTTAAAGTGATGTGTTTATGAACAGAATCTTTTTTGTGTTTTTGCTGATGGGGTGTACGGTTGTAGAGCCCCATACGTTAAAACCCGATAGACTTACCGTTGAAGGGCAGATACAAGAGGGTAAATTTGCCGAGATAAATTTAACTAACGGTTTGGCGTTTAAAGGCGTTATTGATTCGTTAGAGGTGGCAAGGTCTATCGAATCTAAAGCAAAAGTGGTGCTTTCTGATGGAGAAGTCTCAGAGGTGTTGACACTGAAGCGGGACGATTCTAGGTTTCCGTTTTTGTATTACAGAAGTAATCTTATTAAGGGTGAATTAGGGAGAAACTACTCTTTAACGGTTAAGATAAGGGGTAAGGAGTTTTTATCGCAAACTACGGTTCCCGAAAAAGCGAATGTGCCTGGCATGGAGTTTATTGAATGGACTGAAGACGGAGTGAAAGACCCAAACTCGCGAAGCATAAAATTGACCATAGCTAATCCGCAGGAGGGAAAGAATAGATATTTTAAAATTTTAATAAAAAAAGAGGTAGAAGAGAACTTTGAGTATGCCAAGCCCTTCATCGTTAATACAGAGAACATTTCTACTGAAACATTTCCTGTTATAGTATCTTACATTAAGCTTGGTGATGAAGGTAAAAAGGTAAACCAAATGACTTTAGGAGAGGTAATTGAGCTTAAAATTATAGCAATTACCAAAGAGCAGTTCGATTTTTGGAAGTCTGTAAAAGGTGATGAAACTAGTGTTTTGGAAGGCACATCTTTTACAGATCGAGTGTCAACTAATATCAGTAATGGAGCTTTTGGGTATTGGTCTGGCGAGAATACGGTATCCTTTAAATTTAAGGTGGAGTAACAAGCAAAAAGCCAACTTGACATCAAGTTGGCTTTTAGGAATATAGGCTTTATTTTTCTTTTTTTATTCAACATCTGCAAAAAGCGCTTCGTATGCATCAAATACAGATTCGAATTTGTTTTCGGTTGAAGTAAAAGAACCATCAAAGTAGGTTTCAAAATCGCTACTGGTTTCATCTCCAAACAAAAATCTCGCATTAACAATATCCTCGGTTACCTCGGTTTCTTCATATTGCTGTGTGCTTTGGTTGTACACGAAATGTGTATAGGTGTCTTGATCTTTGTAAAATTCCAAAGAAGCTACAGATTTATTGTTTACGCTTAATACTGCAGAGGTGTTGTTGTTCAATAGGTCAATTTGTTCGTCTATGGTCAGGTCTTGGTCAGAATCAAGTCCTGTATCATTAGCGGTCACCATTAATTTTGCGTTTAAAAATATCAATGAAAGTGAGGCGTTGTCAACAACATCTTCAGCGTTTTTGTCTTCAATGTTTTCTTCATCATTAAAGTTTCCGTTAACTGTGTAGTTGTAACCTAAGATGCTTTCGTTGTCGATTTTCACATCAAAAGCTTGCTCGATTGACGTATTATTGGTGTTATTGAACGAGGTGTTAAAAATAAACGCACCAATAGTTGTGGTGTTGTTAATGCTAACAGGCATTAATTTGCCGTTGTTGAACAAGGCTGTAAATTCTTGTGTGAAAACGGTGTTGTTGTTGATTTTTAGGTTCGCTTTTGCTAGCGTAGGTGCTTCGGTTTCGTTGTCTCCACTTCCAGCAACGGTAGTACTAAAATCAGTAAAACTGAATACGGCTGTATTCCCGTTGTATGAAATATTGTAAACAATGTCGTCGCTTTCTCCAGTTTTATCGAAATCTTCAGTTTCGCTGTTCCATTGGTAAACGCCCTTTTCGGCTTCAAAATCGTCTGCTAAAGGCGTGTCTGCTACAAGTGCTACAGCCTGTTTTGCGTTTAGAACCGAAAGCCCATTTTTAGATGCTTTGGCTCCTGATAGGTTGGAGATGGTATTTAATGATGTTTTTTTGAATCCTCCAGGTTTAGAGGCGTTTGGTGAACTTAGGTATTCTGCCAGTTCAACAATATCGTTTAAGGCATCGTCGTTTTTGAAATCTTCTACCTTGTTCAATAAGGCAATACTGTTGTCTTCTAGCTGTGTTTTGCCTTCTTCAACGCTTAAAGATCCGTTGATTTCATCGTCTGTTTTGTTGTCTTTGCTGCAGGAAAAGTTAAGAAATAGGGCTGAGCATAAAACTAATGCATAGGTTTTTTTCATAATTTGTAATTAAATATTAATGGAGTAAATATACGTGTTTTGGACAAAATGAGTAAGTAAAGTTGTATTTTGAGTAGTTAAATTCGTATGTCGCACAAAATGAATAGATTATAGAAAGATGCTTTTTTGTGTGATTCCGATGAATTATTAAAAATATCTATTTGTTCATTTAAGGTTTAGGGCTATTGTAAGTTATAGTGTGTTTCTAAAATTTGTTAACATTTTGATTGTTGATAACATTCAACTTTTTCATTTACAGTATTTTGTGTTTTTTAATTGAAAGCTTTATGATTTTTGTCATGTTTTAAATTGTATCTTTATGATTAATTTATCGTGTTAATTAACCTAAAAATACAGTTTGTCAATGAAAGCAGAACTTGCCAACACTTCACTTAAAACCTACACCCAAGATGAAGCCTTCAATGCTTCTCTGGAATATTTTAAAAATGACGATTTAGCAGCGCGTGTTTGGTTGAATAAATACGCCTTGAAAGATTCCGATGGAAATCTTTATGAGCTTACCCCCAACGACATGCACCGGCGCATAGCTAAAGAAATTGCCCGAATAGAGGTCAAGTATGCCAAGCCGTTTTCAGAAGATGAGATTTTCAATTTAATTAAGGATTTTAAATACATCGTGCCACAAGGCAGTCCCATGGCTGGTATTGGCAACCCGTACCAAATTGCATCGCTTTCAAACTGTTTCGTTATCGGTAATTCCGGTGAATCTGATTCTTATGGGGGCATCATGAAAATTGACCAAGAACAAGTGCAGTTAATGAAACGCCGTGGTGGGGTAGGGCACGATCTGTCGCACATTCGCCCCAAAGGTTCGGCTGTAAAAAACTCGGCATTAACGTCAACGGGCATAGTGCCTTTTATGGAGCGTTATTCCAATTCCACCCGAGAAGTCGCACAAGACGGGCGCCGTGGTGCGTTGATGCTTTCGGTATCCATTAACCACCCCGATTCCGAAGATTTTATCAACGCCAAGTTGGAGCAAGGAAAAGTAACCGGAGCGAATGTTTCGGTTCGCATTGACAACGATTTTATGGAAGCCGTTAAAAACGGTGGAGATTATATTCAAAAATACCCCATTTTTAGTGACAGCCCAAAGGTGTCGAAAACCATCGAGGCGACTTCACTTTGGAAAAAAATAGTGCATAACGCATGGAAATCGGCCGAGCCAGGCATCTTGTTTTGGGATACCATTATTAACGAGTCTGTGCCAGATTGTTATGCCGATTTAGGGTATAAAACGGTATCGACAAATCCGTGTGGCGAGATTCCGTTATGTCCTTACGATTCTTGTAGGCTATTGGCTATCAACTTGTTTTCGTATGTTGAAAATCCGTTTACGGCACATGCTAAATTTAATTTCGAATTGTTCAAAAAGCATGTGGCTGCCGCTCAGCGTATCATGGACGATATTATTGATTTGGAACTGGAAAAAATCGATAAAATATTAGAGAAGATAGATGCCGACCCAGAAATGGATGAGGTGAAGTCGATTGAGCGTAACCTTTGGGTGAATATTCAAAAGAAAGCCAAAGAAGGCCGAAGAACAGGAGTAGGCATTACTGGCGAGGGCGATATGTTGGCTGCTCTGGGGATTAGGTACGGAAGTGAGGAAGGAAACGCCTTTTCGTTAGAAGTGCATAAAACCTTGGCTATTGCGGCCTATAGGGCGTCGGTACATTTGGCCAAAGAGCGTGGTGCTTTTGGTGTTTTTGATGCCGAACGCGAAAAGAATAATCCGTTTATCAACCGTTTGAAGGAGGCCGACAGCCAATTGTACTACGAAATGCTGGAATACGGTCGACGTAACATTGCTTTATTGACCATTGCGCCTACCGGAACCACGAGTTTAATGACACAGACCACATCTGGTATTGAGCCGGTTTTTATGCCAGTGTACAAAAGAAGGCGAAAAGTAAACCCTAACGATAAAGATGTTCGGGTAGATTTTGTTGATGAAGTGGGCGATTCTTGGGAAGAATATGTAGTGTTTCACCATCGTTTTAAACAATGGATGGAAGTGAATAATATTGATACTTCAAAAAATTATTCGCAAGATGAACTCGATGGGTTGATTAAAAAATCACCGTATTATAAAGCAACTTCCAACGATGTAGACTGGTTAAGTAAGGTTAGCATGCAGGGCGCCATTCAAAAATGGGTGGACCATTCCATTAGTGTGACCATCAATTTGCCAAGTGATGTTTCCGAAGAATTGGTGGGTGAATTGTATTTAAAAGCTTGGGAAGTAGGTTGTAAAGGTGTAACGGTGTACCGCGATGGGTCGCGCTCGGGGGTGTTGATTTCTAACGAAGAAAAAAAGGAAGCGCCTGCAGAAGAAACTTTAACCACTTTTCCGACTAAGCGTCCACAAATTTTGGAAGCCGACGTAGTGCGTTTTCAGAATAATAAGGAAAAATGGATTGCATTTATCGGTTTAATTGACGGTAAGCCTTATGAAATTTTTACTGGTTTAGCCGATGATGAGGATGGTATTTTAATTCCGCGTTGGGCCAATAACGGATTGATTATCAAAAACAGAAATGAAGACGGCACGAAGCGTTACGATTTTCAATATAAAAATAAAAGAGGTTACAAAACCACCATTGAAGGGCTGTCGCATAAGTTCAACCCCGAATATTGGAACTATGCCAAACTGATTTCGAGTACGCTCCGCCATGGTATGCCTATCGATAAAATTGTTGATTTAATTAACAGTTTGCAGCTCGACAGCGAGTCCATAAACACTTGGAAAAACGGTGTGGGCAGGGCTTTAAAACGTTATGTGGAAGATGGTACCCAAGCCAAAGGGCAGCACTGCGACAACTGTAAATCTGAAAACTTAATTTATCAAGAAGGCTGTTTAACCTGTAAGGATTGCGGGTCTTCAAAATGTGGGTAAATGTATTCCCTTGGAGAAGGATATCTTATATAACAAATAAGGAGGCTATTTAGCTTCCTTTTTTTGTAGTTCAAATTTAGATAGGAATTTGTCAATTTTCAGCAAATAATTCCTGCATGGTAAATTCATAAATTATCGTATTTTTGATTCCCAATAAAAAAGGCAGATGTTAGAGAAATTACAAATAATAAAACAGCGTTTTGATGAGGTTAGCGATTTGATTATTCAGCCGGATATCATTTCAGACCAAAAGCGCTATATCGAGTTGAACAGGGAGTATAAAGACTTGCGGGTGTTGATGGATAAACGCGAACAATATATAGAACTGACCAACAATTTGGCTGAGGCTGAAGAAATTATTTCAGACGGTAATGATGCAGAAATGATAGAAATGGCCAAAATGCAGTATGAAGAAGCGAAAGAAGGCATCCCAAAATTAGAAGAAGAGATAAAAGTACTTTTAATACCCAAAGACCCTGAAGATGCTAAAAATGCGGTGGTTGAACTGCGTGCAGGTACCGGAGGTGACGAAGCCAGTATTTTTGCTGGCGATTTGTTTCGAATGTATACCAAATACTGTGAAAGTAAAGGTTGGCGCGTAGATACGGTCGATTTTAGCGAGGGCACCAATGGTGGATTTAAGGAAATTCAGTTTGAAGTGTCGGGCGAAGACGTTTATGGCACATTAAAATTCGAAGCGGGTGTGCACCGTGTACAACGTGTACCACAAACCGAAACCCAAGGCCGTGTACATACCAGTGCCGCCACGGTAATGGTATTTCCGGAAGCTGAGGAGTTTGACGTGGAAATCAATCCAAAAGATGTCCGTATCGATTATTTCTGTTCTTCGGGGCCAGGCGGACAGTCGGTAAACACTACATATTCTGCGGTGCGTTTAACGCACATTCCAACAGGATTGGTGGCACAGTGTCAAGATCAAAAATCGCAACATAAAAATAAAGAAAAAGCTTTTAAGGTACTGCGTTCGCGTTTGTATGATTTAGAGTTGGCCAAAAAGCAGGAGGAAGATGCCGCCAAGCGTGGTAGCATGGTAAGCAGTGGAGATAGAAGTGCTAAAATTAGAACGTACAACTATCCGCAAGGCCGTGTAACCGACCACAGAATCGGCTTGACCCTTTACGATTTATCGAATATTGTAAATGGCGATATCCAAAAAATAATAGACGAGTTGCAATTGGCCGAAAACACCGAAAAGTTAAAGGCAAGTGACGATACGATATAGGCCCAATCTGACTCTTTCCCGAAGGGAAAGACACTATTGCGGGTAAAGTAATTAATTTATAAACAGTGATTGCTTACATATTCAATATAGAAGTTAGAGTAATCACATAATAGTTTCCTCCTTCGGAGGATTAAGGAGGCATGACCACAACCGAACTTATCAACCAAATCCGTAAAAAAAAATCCTTTCTCTGCATTGGGCTGGATGTCGATTTAAATAAAATTCCGCAGCACCTTTTAAAAGAGGAAGATCCTATTTTTGCATTCAATAAAGCCATTATTGATGCGACGCACCATTTGTGTGTAGCTTACAAGCCCAACACGGCATTTTATGAAGCTTACGGATTAAAAGGTTGGAAAGCGCTCGAAAAAACCATAAAATATCTCAACGAAAAATATCCTGAAATTTTTACGATTGCAGATGCCAAACGCGGAGATATTGGCAATACAAGCACCATGTATGCTCAAGCTTTTTTTGAAGATTTAGCATTCGATTCGGTAACCGTAGCGCCTTACATGGGTAAAGATTCGGTGGAGCCATTTTTAGCTTTTAAAAATAAACATACTATCCTTTTGGCACTGACGTCTAATGCTGGGGCGTTCGATTTTCAAACAAAAACCGTTGAGGGAAAAGAATTGTACAAACAAGTTTTGGATACCTCTAAAACTTGGGAAAATGCCGAAAATTTAATGTACGTGGTCGGGGCGACCAAAGCAGAGTATTTGGCCGAGATCAGAAATATTATTCCCGATAGTTTTTTATTGGTACCCGGTGTGGGTGCTCAAGGCGGAAATTTACAGGATGTTTGTAAATATGGGATGAGCGAGAATGTTGGGCTGTTGATTAACTCTTCACGAGGTATCATTTATGCTTCCAGTGGCGAAGATTTTGCGGCAGCTGCGGCAAGCAAAGCGGAAGCACTTCAAAAGGAAATGGCCGTTGAATTAGGCTAACTTTTAACAGAAAAAAGCATTGGTAACGGTTAACGATCAAATTGGGCGAGTATTACGTTTTAACAAGCTTCCCAAGCGAATCGTTTCGTTAGTGCCCAGCCAAACGGAGTTGTTATGCGATTTAGGTTTGGAGCATCAAGTGGTTGGGGTCACTAAATTTTGTGTGCATCCTGGGCATATAAAAGGTCAATCGACTATTGTTGGCGGTACTAAGCAAATTCATTTGGATAAAATCCGTGAATTACAGCCCGATATCATTCTTTGCAATAAAGAGGAAAATACCAAAGCCATTGTTGAGGCTTGCGAAGCCATTTGTCCGGTTCATGTTTCCGATATTTTTACCGTTGATGACAGTGTCGAATTGATAAAACAATACGGTGCATTGTTTGATAGGCAGACGAAAGCCGAAGAACTTACTCTGGCTATTCGGAAAAAATTGGATGAATTCAACCGTTTCATTGAAACCCATCCCCTTAAAAAAGTAGCTTACTTTATTTGGAAAAACCCGTGGATGGTAGCCGCGAATAATACTTTTATAAACCACTTACTGAAACTCAATAAGTTTGAAAATATTTACGGTCACTTAGCTCGGTACCCGTGTAGCCTTACCCAATTTAAGACACAGCTAAATTCAATAAATTTTCATTAATATCATTCGATTCGGGGAAGAATTCTTCCCCGAATCGAGGTTTATATTCCCTGGGTGATTTATTGCCCAGGGATT
>NZ_JAAVJS010000108.1:0-576 GCF_012037625.1 Tamlana crocina | reverse complement strand
ATTTATCTTTTCTGCTTGATCTGAAGATCTTGTGGAAGACATTTTTAAAGGTGGTAAAATCTGAAGGAGTAAACACAGCAAATATGGCTACGACAGAACCTTTTAACGGAAATAATTAAATGAATATTTACGGTGCCAGCGGACATGGAAAAGTGATCATTGATCTGGTTCAATCCAGGATGGAAGAGATCCATAATATCCTGGATGATAACAGAGCTATTACCGGTATCTACAACTATTCGGTAATCCATGATATCACGCCTGATGTTCTTCGAAGGAAAACTTTAATTGCTGTAGGGAACAACTTTACGCGGAAGAAAATAGCCATAAATTTCGAAGGGAATTTTTTTAGGGGTATTAGCCATGCAGCTGCAGTAGTAGACGAAACAGTTGAACTGGGAATTGGTACTGTTGTAATGGCAAATGCTGCCATAAATGCCGATACTATTGTTGGAGAACATTGTATTGTAAATACAGGCTGTATCATAGAACATGATTGTGTACTGGAAGATTTTGTACATGTCTCCCCGGGAGCAGTTTTGGCAGGAGGGGTAAAAGTAGGGGAAGGGTCCCATG
>NZ_JAAVJS010000107.1:0-576 GCF_012037625.1 Tamlana crocina | reverse complement strand
CACCTTTAATCTGGTAGGTCCTGAATTACTTTTGGGTAAAATATTTAATGAAATCGGGTTTGATGTAGTTCAGGAGGAACTCTTTCGCCATTTAGTTATCACACGTTTAATTTATCCGGTTAGTAAGCTCCGGACGGTTGATTATTTATTCAAGTACAAAGGTATAGAAATAAGTGTTTACAGTGTATACCGGTATCTTGATTAAGCTTCATAAAGAACAAATGGAGCACATCAAAGCGATCAGCCTTCAGCATACTTTAAGTTTGTATGGAAATGTTTTATCCGTAGTTTTCTACGATGTTACTACCCTGTATTTTGAAGCCTCAAAGGAGGATGATCTTAGAATTCCTGGTTTTAGTAAAGATGGAAAACATCAAAATCCGCAGATTGTTCTGGGATTATTGGTTAGTGATGGAGGATATCCTATCGATTATCACATTTTTGAAGGAAACAAATATGAAGGTGATACGCTCTTACCAGTGGTGGATCATTTTTCTGGAAAATACCATTCACAACATTTAACGGTAGTAGCGGATTCTGGTTTATTGTCTAAAAGAAATATCGAACTATTAAAAG
>NZ_JAAVJS010000106.1:0-577 GCF_012037625.1 Tamlana crocina | reverse complement strand
CCTAGACATCTACCCCTCCGTTCTTTACCGCTGGCGCAGCGAGCTAAAGGATTACGGAAAGAACAGTTTTCCTGGTCGAGGCAAACCAAAAATGACCGATGAAGAAAAAGAGATAGCCCATTTAAGGAAAGCTTTAAAAGAAGCCGAACTGGAACGTGACATCTTAAAAAAGGCCATCAGCATCTTCTGAGCGACAAGAAAAATAGTTGTTGGGTGGGCTCTAAGCGATAATCTAAGTACAGAAGATACTATTATTAAAGCTTGGCATATGGCAGTAAAGAAACAACATTGACCCAGCCTTTAATATTTCATTCCGATCGGGGCATACAATATGCCAGCCATAAGTTTACCTCTTTAATTAAAGGTTACGATGGTTTGGTTAAACAATCCATGAGCCGCAAAGGCAATTGTTGGGACAATGCCGTGGCGGAATCGTTCTTTAAATCATTAAAGGTGGAATGGGGTTATGGGCACTACTACAAGCTAAGATCCGAAGCTGAGTTATCAATCTTTACATGGACAGAAACTTGGTACAATAATAAAAGAAGACATTCCTTTTTAGGATGCAAAACTTTAA
>NZ_JAAVJS010000105.1:0-578 GCF_012037625.1 Tamlana crocina | reverse complement strand
AAAATAGATCCCACTAATGCACTTTTGGTTGCCATTTCTAAAGGTCCCGATCCCGTGAATGACGGCTGGTACACTTATAGATTTCCCACGGGAACTTTCCCCGATTATCCGAAATTCTTCGTTTGGAGCGACGGATATTATGTCACTACCAATCAGGATCCCGAAGATGACGCTGTAGAAGAAGTTGTCTTTGTACTTGAACGGGACAGGATTTTGCAGGGTGCCGAAGCGAGACACCTGGGATTTCCGCTTCCGGGGATAAGGATCAATGGATTCTACAGTCCGGCGGCACTAAATGCCGTGGGAGACCAAATGCCACCCCCGGGAAATATGCCCATAATTTATTTTCAGGATGATGCCTGGGCCGGAGTAAATGTGGATCATCTAAAAATATGGCTGCTGAATGTTGACTGGAATAATCCTCAGAATTCGGTGATCACTGAATCCCAGGAGCTTGATCCATCACAGGGGGTCACCCCTTTCCACAGCACTTTTGAAGGCGGAAGCGTTATGAACCTTTCTCAGGTAGGAAGTGCACCAGATGTTGATGCCCTACAGGGAGCAGTAATGTGGCCCAC
>NZ_JAAVJS010000104.1:0-579 GCF_012037625.1 Tamlana crocina | reverse complement strand
ATCCCGGTGACAAGGAAGGAAAAGGCGGAGTTTACAACTTTGTAACTAAACGCGGACTTTGTGAAGCCAATGCCAAAATAAGCTGGACGCAGGTAGAAACAGGATCGGCAGTGACCTGGAAATATCCGAGTTGTATATTGAAAGGTGATAATTCGGTGGGAGAATTCTACTCCATTGCCGTGACCAACGATTATCAGCAGGCAGATACCGGGACTAAGATGATACATATTGGAAAGAACACTAAGAGTACGATCATCTCCAAAGGTATTTCTGCAGGAAGAAGCCAGAACAGCTATAGGGGTCTAGTACAGATCAATGCTAAAGCAGAAAACGCGAGAAATTTCTCCCAGTGTGATTCCCTGTTAATGGGCAATAAATGTGGAGCGCATACTTTCCCTTATATAGAAGCTAAAAACAAAACCGCCCGGGTAGAACACGAGGCAACTACCAGTAAGATCGGGGAAGACCAGATCTTTTACTGCAACCAGCGGGGGATCGATACAGAAAAAGCGATCGCCTTGATCGTGAATGGTTTTAGCAAGGAAGTATTGAACAAATTACCTATGGAATTTGCGGTAG
>NZ_JAAVJS010000103.1:0-580 GCF_012037625.1 Tamlana crocina | reverse complement strand
AAATGTGTTCTTAGCCTACCTCGTGGGAAGCAAAAGATTACTGCAGTACGTTACCCAAGGGCCGCTGGAAAACCTTAGCACCTTCACTGCCCTAATGATCTTTACCGGTGTCTTCTATTTTATCTTCTCCTGGTTCAGAGAACAGGTTTGTACTATTGCCTGCCCCTACGGGAGATTACAGAGTGTACTGCTGGATAAGAAATCTGTAGTTGTGGCTTATGACAGGAAAAGGGGAGAAAGAACACAGGGCCGTTCAAAATTCAAGAAGAATGAAGATCGCGCGGCTTTGGGAAAAGGAGATTGTATCGACTGCTTCCAGTGTGTGAATGTATGTCCTACCGGGATCGACATTAGGAATGGTACTCAGCTGGAGTGTATCAACTGTACCGCCTGTATCGATGCCTGTGATACGATTATGGAAAAAGTAGATCTTCCAAAAGGACTCATTGGCTTCTATTCTGAAGAGAATATTGAGAAAGAGGAGAAATTCACCTTTAACCCGAGAATGAAAGGCTTTGCAGCCATAATGCTGGTGCTGGTTGGAATATTATCGGGAATGTTGTTCATACGGTCTGATGTG
>NZ_JAAVJS010000102.1:0-582 GCF_012037625.1 Tamlana crocina | reverse complement strand
TGGGGACAAATACATGAAGGTGTACAAACAAATGAAGATGTACAACGATGACGAGCTTAACCCTGTATTAAGAGGAGCCAAAAAATAACATTTTTCAATGGAAAGGCCCGGCCATATTTTAGTCATCCGTCTCTCTGCCATGGGAGATGTGGCCATGATGGTGCCGGTGCTAAAGGCTTTTTCTGAAAAATATCCCGATGTAAAGATCACCCTGCTCACCCGCGGATTTTTTGTCCCGCTCTTTAAAGACCTGCAGAATGTCGATGTGTTTGCTGCTGAAGTCAAGGGCAGGCACAAAGGAATTGGGGGTTTAAAAAGACTTTCTGAAGAACTACTGGACCTTAAAATTGATGCCGTAGCCGATCTTCACAACGTGCTACGCTCCAACATTCTAAAGCTTTTCTTTAAGCTGAAGGGAATTCCCGTAAAACAACTGGATAAAGGCCGAAGAGAAAGGAAAGCCCTCACCCGAAAGGAAAATAAAGTCTTCATCCAACTGAAGCCGACTCATCAGCGATATGCTGAAGTATTCGAAAAGTTAGGTTATCCCATAGATCCGGAAGTGGTTGATCTGCTGCCTAA
>NZ_JAAVJS010000101.1:0-583 GCF_012037625.1 Tamlana crocina | reverse complement strand
ATGAACAGAGCCGAAAACCGTAAGGCTTTGTACGATCATCTTAAAGAAGAGATGAGTGACGACCGGGCAAAACACAAGATTTTGCCGCCGAGTAAATTTGGCCTTGTACAAATTACAAGACAAAGAGTGAGACCAGAGATGAATATCAAAACAAGGGAAGAAAATCCCAACAAGACCGGAGAAGAAATTGAAGCTCCAATTGTTTTGGTAAACAGGATCAACCAGGATCTGGAAAAGCTCCTTAAAAAAGACTATAAAAAGATCACGCTTAGTGCTCATCCTTTTATAGCAGCCTTTTTAACCAAAGGTTTTCCATCACCCCGCTCGAAATGGTTCTTTGACCATAAGCGCTGGGTAAAAATAGTGCCTAGAGATGCTTACACGTATCTTGAATACCACTTTCACGACAACGACGGGGAAGAGATTCAATAACATTAAGAGACGCCTTTCAATAAATTGGGAGGCGTTTTTTTTTGGACAAAAAGACCGCTTCGTACAAGAACCAGGAACCAAGACTGCCTCATCTTAAAAAATCTTATTTTTGAATCTTGAAACCTTGAATTTTGAATCTTGAATCTTGAAT
>NZ_JAAVJS010000100.1:0-583 GCF_012037625.1 Tamlana crocina | reverse complement strand
AGTAGTAGGAAAAGTAACTAACGGAAAGGATCTGTTTAAGGCTCTTAAGACCAAAAATCCGGATGTGGTGATCCTCGAGATCGATCTTCCGGACATTAACGGAATTACCGCCCTAAGAACCATAAAAGCTGAAAATCCCGGCACCAAGATCCTTATTCTTAGCTGCCATCCCGAAGAAATGTATGCTCTTAACGCCATAAAGGCCGGGGCTGCTGCATATCTTTCAAAAACGGCATCTACAGAAATTCTTAGTGAGGCCGTGCATCAGGTTGCAAGAGGTGGGATCTATCTCAACAAGGAGATCAGCGAAAAGATCAAGTCCGGCACTACCAGATCCAACAATCTGGTTTCCCGCTACAAAAAACTGTCTACGAGGGAAATTGAGGTACTTAACCTCCTTTCCACCGGAAAAAGAAATAAAGATATCGCCGAAGCTTTAGATATCAACGAAAAAACAGTTAGCACGTATAAGACGAGATTACTTAAAAAATTACGGGTGGACAACCTGGCCGATCTTATCAATCAATCGCGCCTGTTGCAAATTAGAACTACATAACCCGGTTGAGCTTACTGGATAATATTT
>NZ_JAAVJS010000010.1:0-157899 GCF_012037625.1 Tamlana crocina | reverse complement strand
GTTCGTTTTCTTTTAAGATCTTGATGATCTGACTTTCGGTAAATCTACTTTTTTTCATCTGACAGTTTATTGGTTTAAAATTAATAATTTCGAATTTTAAACTGTCTTATTTTTAGGGAAGGTTACAAAGACACAAAGGTTTTCTCTAATTTATATTTAGCGTGATTTCGATAATAATGTCGTATTTACCGTTTGTATTCCCAATAAAACTGACTGTTGTCACCTTGAGCATTGGTTGAATAAGAAATATATTTCTTTGAAAGCACCTTGCGGAGCAAAACGAAAGGTCTTGAAAAAATAGGATTTCAATTAGGTTTCGACTTTAGTTTATCTTGAGCGAAGCCGAAAGGCTCAACCTGACACAAAACGCCAATTTATTGATATTAACGTGTAATAAATGGATAGTTATTTCGAACTCACGTTAAATTAGTTTCCAAACTCTAAATTCAAAACCCAAAACCCAAAACCCGAAACTTTAAACTTTAAACCCGAAACTTTAAACCCTAAACCCGATGCTTCCAACGTTTGTGCGTCCAGAAATAATATTCGGGTGCTTCGTATATTTGTTTTTCAACCTCGCGTAAAAATAGGTCGGTTAGCTCGTAATCTTTGTAAATTCTCGAATCTTCCGCTAAAGTGATGATTTCAGCTTCGTAATAGCCTCGTTTTACCTTGTTCACCTTTAAATAAGCGGTTGAAAAATCCAACTTTTTAGCCAAGCGTTCGGCGCCCGTAAAACAAGGTGCTTTTATCCCCATAAATGTGCTCCAATATACTTCTTTGCTCAATCGGGGCGATTGGTCGCTTAAAAAACCGGTAATGGATTTTGTTCCAGTCAACTCGTTTTGGGTGATGGTGTGTATAGTTTCTTTGGTGCTGATTAGGGTGGTGCTGTATTTCGAGCGGATATCACGAACCAATTTATCGAAATGCTTGTTGGCCAATTTTTTGTAAACCGCAAAACCTTTAAAATTGATATAGTTCTGCAACACGATAGACCACTCCCAACTGGCATAATGACCAAAAATTAAAATGATGCTTTTATTAAGTTTTTCAAGGCGTTTCAGTTCTTTCGGGTTGGTGATTTTAAAGCGTTTTTCCAGTTCTTTTTCAGAAATAGTCATGGTTTTGGCCATTTCCAAAAACATATCGCAAAGGTGCTTGTAGAATTTCTTTTTTATAGCGGTAATTTCCTGATCGGTTTTTTGGGGAAAGACCAATTTTAAATTTTCGGTCACCACCTTTTTTCGGTAGCCCACAACGTAGTACAGCAGTAGGTACAGGCCATCGGAAAGCAAATACAACAACCGAAACGGCAATTTGGAAACCATCCACAATAGCGGATAAACCAAAATATAAACTAGAAATTGCATGAATAAATTTTAGATTTGCAAATATAGACTAATTCAAACTTATATTCCCCATGGGTAACATAGATCTGATAACCATAATTCTTATTGCGGCCAACGTTATTATTTCATACAAAGGATTTCAAGATTATTCGTTTTTCGAAAAGTACAAATTCAATGTAGGGGCGGTAAAACGCGGTGAACAGGTAAGAATGTTCAGTTCCGGCTTTTTGCATGCCGATACGCAGCATTTGCTATTTAATATGCTTACGTTGTATTTTTTTGCCGGTGTGGTTATTACATTATTGAACACTACTCAGTTTGTTTTAATTTATCTGGGCAGTTTATTGTTGGGTAACTTGTTGTCGTTATACTTCCATAAAAATGAATACCATTATAGTGCCGTTGGTGCCAGTGGTGCGGTTTCTGGAGTTATTTACGCCGCCATATTATTGCGACCGGATATGAGTTTGTACTTGTTTTTTATACCCATTCCTATTCCGGCGTATGTTTTTGGTATTGGGTATTTGCTGTATTCCATTTACGGAATGAAAAACCGTATAGGCAATATTGGTCACGATGCGCATTTTGGAGGTGCTATAGGTGGTTACATCATTACTTTAATCCTTTCTCCGTGGTTGTTCAAAACTAGTTTGCTAATGGTCGTTTTGTTGGCCATTCCCATTGTGTTGCTTTTTGTATTGAAGAAAATGGGGAAGATGTGATACTAAACCTCAAATTGGGTTTTACAAAATCCAATTATGGCACAGCAATTGAATTTACTACATTAAAGAGAATAGGTGTGTTCGTTTAAACCGCCTGTTTTCAGCATTTTAAAACTTTTAGAGTTAAATTAAAAATCAAAACCATCTGTTTTTAATGACAGATTGGCTTAATATAGTATATGAAGAAATCGAATATCATGAATCTTGACAGTTTGTCATTGCAGGAGTTTGACGAAAATGCAGAATTGATTCCGTTAATGACACCAGAAGATGAAGAGGCCATAAATAACGAAGAGCTGCCCGAAACCTTGCCAATTTTATCATTACGAAATACGGTATTGTTTCCGGGCGTGGTGATACCTATTACCGCTGGTCGAGACCAATCCATAAAACTGATTAACGATGCTAACAAAGGCGGAAAGGTAATTGGCGTAGTGGCCCAAAAGGACGAAAATGTAGAAAAGCCCACCGCAAAAGACATCCACCCAACTGGAACCGTAGCTCGTATTTTAAGGGTTTTAAAAATGCCCGATGGCAACGTTACCGTTATCATTCAGGGTAAAAAACGCTTTCAGGTGGCCGAAGTCATCACCGAAGAGCCCTACATGAACGCCACTATTAGGGATATTCCGGAAACAAGGCCAGCTCAAAAAAACAAAGAGTTTAATGCCATTATCGAGTCCATAAAAGAATTGGCTCTAGATATCATAAAGGAAAGTCCAAATATTCCCAGCGAGGCTTCGTTTGCCATAAAAAACATCGAAAGCAGTTCGTTTTTGGTGAATTTTGTGTCATCAAATATGAATCTTACTGTAGACGAAAAACAGGAGCTTTTAGAAATCAATGATCTAAAAGAACGTGCTCTGGCTACCTTAAAATATATGAATGTTGAGTTTCAGAAGTTAGCCTTGAAAAACGATATTCAGTCTAAGGTTCAAATGGATATGAGCCAACAGCAGCGTGAGTATTTCTTGCACCAACAAATGAAAACCATTCAGGAAGAATTGGGCGGTGTAAGCCACGATACCGAGATTGAGGAAATGCGCATCGCGGCTAAAGAGAAAAACTGGGACGAAAAAGTAGCTAAGCATTTTGAGAAGGAAATTGCGAAAATGCAACGTATGAATCCGCAGGTGGCCGAATATTCTATTCAACGTAACTATTTGGAGTTATTCTTGGATTTACCGTGGAACGAGTTTAGCGAAGATAAATTCGACCTAAAACGCGCCATGAAAATTTTGGATAGAGACCATTTTGGTTTGGAAGACGTAAAACGACGCATCATTGAATATTTAGCGGTACTGAAACTTCGCAACGATATGAAATCGCCTATTTTGTGTCTTTATGGACCTCCGGGTGTAGGTAAAACGTCTTTGGGGAAATCCATAGCCGAAGCTTTGGGGCGTGAATATGTGCGTATGTCGTTGGGTGGATTGCGCGACGAGGCTGAAATTCGTGGGCACCGAAAAACTTATATTGGCGCTATGCCAGGGCGTATCATTCAAAGTTTGAAAAAAGCAGGCACTTCAAACCCCGTGTTTGTATTGGATGAAATCGACAAGCTATCCAATTCGCACCAGGGCGACCCGTCGTCTGCCATGTTGGAGGTATTAGATCCCGAGCAAAACAGCGAATTTTACGACAATTTCTTAGAAATGGGCTACGACCTCTCTAAAGTGATGTTTATTGCCACTTCAAATAGCTTATCGACCATTCAGCCGGCATTGCTCGACCGAATGGAAATCATAAACGTAACGGGCTATACCATTGAAGAAAAGGTTGAAATTGCCAAGCAGCACTTGTTGCCAAAGCAATTGAAGGAGCACGGGTTGTCTTCCAAAGATTTAAAAATTGGCAAGCCACAATTGGAAAAAATAGTTGAAGGCTATACGCGCGAATCGGGTGTGCGTGGTTTGGAAAAACAGATTGCCAAAATGGTACGCTTTGCAGCCAAAAACATTGCCATGGAAGAGGAATACAATATTAAAGTAACCAACGAAGATATTGTTGAAGTTTTAGGCGGACCAAAATTGGAGCGCGATAAATACGAAAACAATAATGTGGCTGGCGTGGTAACAGGTTTGGCTTGGACCCGTGTTGGTGGTGATATTCTGTTTATCGAATCCATTTTATCAAAAGGAAAAGGCAACTTAACCGTAACCGGAAACTTGGGTAAGGTTATGAAAGAGTCCGCCACCATTGCCATGGAATACATCAAATCGAACGCAGACGAGTTCGGTATTGATTCAGCTGCATTCGATAAATATAATGTACACATTCACGTTCCGGAAGGAGCCACCCCAAAAGATGGGCCAAGTGCAGGTATCACCATGTTAACCTCGTTGGTGTCTTTATTCACTCAGAAAAAAGTAAAGAAAAGCATCGCCATGACTGGAGAAATTACCTTGCGTGGAAAAGTGCTTCCCGTTGGTGGTATTAAAGAAAAGATTTTGGCGGCTAAACGTGCCAGAATCAAAGAGATTTTATTGTGTGAAGATAACCGTCGCGATATTGAGGAAATCAAACCAGAGTATTTAAAAGGCTTGACATTTCATTATGTATCCGATATGAGTGAGGTGATTAAATTAGCCATCACAAATCAAAAGGTTAAAAACGCCAAGAATATTTAAAGTTTACAGACTGTTTAAAAAAGTAACCTGTAAACGTCATTAAGAGAAATTTATATTTCGAAGCAATCTCATAATCATTAGCTTGATTTTTTTAAGATTCCTTCTCCCGATAACTATCGGGATTCAGAATGACGGCTTTTTTAAACAGTCTGTTTTTTTATATTCTAAAATAAAATATACGTACCGCCGTTTTAAGATAGATTTACTTTCTTTGTGTTCGTAAATATGCTGAAACCATTCGTCTTATTTTTTAGCCTCACATTAACCACTTTTGCTTGGGCGCAGGTTGGGGGAGAGCATACCTATCAGTTTCTGAATTTGGTATCGTCGCCCCGTCAGGCGGCCTTGGGCGGAAAGGTTTTAACCAATGTGGATTACGACGTAACACAAGCCCTTTTCAACCCGGCGACCATCAATGTGGAAATGGATAACCAATTGGCACTGAATTATACAAGCTATTTAGGAGGGATTGGTTACGGAACGGCCGCTTATGCTTATACGGTCGACAGGCGTACACAAACCTTCCATGGTGGTATTACTTACATTAATTATGGTTCATTTGAAGGCTATGACGAGGACGGAAATTCAACAGGAACGTTCAGCGGAAGCGAAACCGCATTATCTTTAGGCTACGCTACACAAATTGGTTATTCCGATTTTTATTTCGGTGGAAACCTAAAGCTCATCACCTCAAAACTGGAACAATACGGTTCCTTTGGTGCGGCGGTCGATTTAGGGTTGGTTTATATTAATGAATACCTCGATTTTAATGCTGCTTTGGTGGTTCGAAATTTGGGCTCGCAGATCACTACGTATGCGGGACTTCATGAGCCCTTACCTTTTGAAGTGGCTTTTGGGATGTCGCAACTCATGGAAAACGTACCCATCCGTTGGCATATAACTTTAGATAATTTACAGGAATGGCCCATTTCCAGACCAAACCCAGCCCGAACTACCAGCGATTTATCGGGAAATTCAACCGAAGAAAGCATCGGGTTTATTGGCCAAGTGATTCGCCATACTATTGTTGGGGCAGAGATTTTTCCCGAGGGAGGATTCAACATTCGTTTAGGATATAATTTTAGGCGGGGCGAGGATTTACGCATTTTAGACCAACGTAATTTTTCGGGGCTTTCGGCAGGTATTTCCATAAAAATGAACAAAATGCGTTTTAGCTATACCCACGCCAAATATACAAGTGCTGGCAATTCTAATTTTTTCGGCTTGCAGATTGATTTACAGTAAAAAACTTTTAATATCCCAATATTTTAAAGGCTTAAGCATTTTAAGTATTTTTGGCACTTCAAAATTAAATCATGCAAAATATCACCATTGCTATTGACGGGTTTTCGTCCACAGGAAAAAGTACCGTTGCCAAACAGTTGGCCAAACATTTAGGCTACGTATACGTTGATACGGGGGCGATGTATCGGGCGGTGACGCTTTATGCCATGCAAAACGGATTAATTGATGCTGAGGCTTTTAATGTGGAAACCTTGGTAGACCATTTGCCGGAAATTAATATCAGTTTTAAGTTTAATGCCGAATTGGGTTTTGCTGAAGTATATTTGAACGGCGTGAATATTGAAAAAGACATCCGAACGCTAGAGGTGTCCAGTTTTGTGAGCCAAGTGGCGGCCATTTCAGAAGTGCGCCAAAAACTGGTGGAGCAGCAGCAAAAAATGGGTGCTGATAAAGGCGTGGTTATGGACGGGCGCGATATTGGTACTGTGGTGTTTCCAGATGCTGAATTGAAATTGTTTATGACGGCAACGGCCGAAACCCGTGCCCAACGTCGGTTTAAGGAACTCATCGAGCGAGGGGACCAAGTGGCATACGAAGATGTTTTAAACAATGTAAAGGAACGCGATTATATTGACTCGAACCGTGAAGATTCGCCTTTGGTAAAAGCAGATGATGCCATTGAAATTGACAATTCGGACCTGACTTTCGAGGAGCAATTCGAAAAAATCCTTCAGTTGGTCAAATCGGTTATTGGGAATGGTAATTATAATGGATAGACAAATTTCAGTCAGTTTAAATGAGTTCCATACGGTTATTTGTAAATTCACCCGAAAAAAGATTTACTTTTTAACTAGCTTAATTTGTTGAAATGCCATTTTCATTAAGTCTTAAATCTAATTGCCAACCCAAACGTTTGGCCGTAAAACTCAATGCCAAAGGCGAACAGTTTGTTTTAAAAGGCCATCCGTGGGTATTTTCAAACAGTATCGTGAAAATAAATGATGATGCCAAAACGGGCGATTTGGCTATAATTTTCAGTAAAAATAAAAATCGTGTAATGGGTTTGGGATTGTACGATGCACAGTCTCCCATCCGAATAAAAATGCTCCACAGCGGTATTGAAAAGGTAGAAATCAACGAAGTATTTTTTCAAAAAAAAATTACCGAAGCATTTCAAAAAAGGAGTGAGTTACAGAAAACAAACACCAACAGTTATCGTTTGTTATTCGGTGAAAACGATGGTTTTCCGGGGTTGATAGCCGATGTATATGCTAAAGTTTTGGTAGTAAAACTGTATTCTGAAATATGGTTGCCGTATTTGGATGTTGTTATGCCCATTTTACAAAGTACTTCAAAAGCTGAATCGGTAGTAATTAGATTGAGTAGAGGGCTTCAAAATTCAAAAAACCATAGGTTAAAAGATGGCGAGGTAGTTTACGGCACACTTGAAAACGAGGTTGTGGAATTTGTGGAACATGGCGTCAATTTTTCGGCTAATGTGATTAAAGGTCATAAAACAGGTTATTTTTTAGATCACCGAGCCAACCGAAAGCAAGTAGGTGAGTGGAGCAAAAATAAAAGTGTTTTAGATGTTTTTAGTTACGCAGGCGGGTTTTCGGTACATGCCTTGGCCAATGGAGCCAAAGAAGTGACCAGTTTAGATATAAGCAAACAAGCCTTGGAAATAGCGGTTGAAAACGGTAAACTCAATACCTATTCGGGCGTACATAAAACCATTGGAGGCGATGCTTTTGAAGAATTAAATAAACTTATTAAAAAGCGCGTAACATTCGATGTGGTGGTAATTGACCCACCAAGTTTTGCAAAACAAGCTTCGGAAATCGATTTGGCCAAAAAGAAATACGCCCAACTTGCCGAATTGGGTGAAAAATTAACAGCTAAAAATGGACTTTTGGTATTGGCTTCATGTTCATCCCGAGTGGTTTCGCAAGCGTTTTTCGATATTAATAATGAGGTGTTGTTGGCTTCAAACCGTCCGTTTAAAATGATTCTTCAAACACATCACGATATGGATCACCCTGTAGGATTTCCCGAAGGCGCCTATCTCAAGTGCGGATATTATCGGTTTTCAAATTAAATAGTGGTGCTGTTATGCATGCATAATATTTGTTATATTTGTTGAAGTCAAGTTCAATAAATGGAAACACGCCTTACTCAACTTCTCGATATTAAACATCCTATTATTCAAGCGCCAATGTTTTTGGTTTCTAATGTAGCCATGGTAAAGGAAGCAATGCACTGCGGAATTGCCGGTTGCATTCCCGCTTTAAATTACCGTACAGTGGACGAATTACGAATAGCAATCAGGGAATTAAAAGCAGCCAAACCAAAAGGCGGTTCGTTTGGGTTTAACCTTATTGTTAACAGATCGAATGTAAAATATAAAGGGCAATTGGAAGCCATTTGCGAAGAAGGTTGCGATTTTATTATCACTTCGCTTGGAAGCCCTGAAGAAACCATTAAACGGGCGCGCCAAGTTGGCATTAAAGTGTTTTGCGATGTGGTGGATTTAAAGTTTGCAAAAAAGGTCGAAACATTAGGTGCCGATGCCATAATTGCTGTTAACAATGAAGCCGGAGGGCACCGAGGGAATTTATCGCCCGAGAATCTAATAAAAGAATTAAAGGCGCATTGTAACATCCCCATAATATCGGCCGGTGGTGTAGGCTGTAAAGCCGATTTAGATAAAATGTTGGGATACGGTGCCGATGGCGTTTCGGTGGGAAGTCCGTTTATAGCTTCAGAAGAGGCCAATGTTACCATAGACTACAAGCAAGCGTGCGTAAATTACGGTGCCAATGATATTGTAATGACCGAGCGTATTTCGGGAACACCCTGTACCGTTATCAATACGCCTTATGTTCAAAAAATAGGAACTAAAGCCACATGGCTTGAAAACATCCTGAACAAAAATAGAAAACTGAAAAAGTGGGTAAAAATGATTCGTTTTGCCATTGGTATGCGTGCTACCGAAAAAGCGGCAAAACAGGCTACTTACAAAACCGTATGGGTGGCGGGCCCCAGTATTGAGCACACTAATAAAATTCTACCGACTAAAGAAATTGTTAGGCGACTGATTAGTTGACCAATGCCACGGCTTTCTTTTTATTGCCAATAAAAAGGCTCAAAGTGGTGCTCATAAACAATCCGCCAGCGGTAGTAGCAACAATTTCTCCTGTGTCAAACCGTTCATTTTGGCCAAGGTCAATAGCTTCTTTTGCTATACCGGCTAAAGCAGACGCGCCCAAACTATACCAAAAAGCTTTTTTCTTGTTTTTGGTAGCTGAATACACAGTATAAGACACTCCAGAAACTAAAGCTCCTGCTCCTAAATGTAGTCTGTCATCCGCAGAAATGAATTGGGCGTTACAAATAAGTATATTAGAAAAAAATAATAGCAAAAGGGTTAAAATTAGTTTCATAAGTTTACCAAAATGTTTTTGAAGATTTAAAGTAACTAAATGGTTTTTTAACAGCAAAATATGATGCTTAATTATCAATTAACTCCGATAAAATGTTTATATCCTTAAAAAAAAATTGGTGTTGAAAAACGGATTGTCAAGGTGTTTTTGAGTGTGAATGAGCCACTACAGATTTCCAATCAAAAAGTTTTATATGAGAATAATTTTTTTGACTATTGTGTCATTCCCTGGCTAATTAATTACTTTTTAGACACCCATTTTTTATGAGTAACAGGTTTTTAACTCACTATTCTTTCGTTTTTGCTGTTGCCTTAAAGCGATAATTCCGAAGGCAATAATAACGCCTACAGAAGCCATAGCGGCGCCAATCCAATCGGCTGACGTGTAACCGAATCCCATGGCAATTGGGATACCGGCAAAGTACGCTCCGGTAGCGTTTCCAATGTTGAACGCACTTTGGTTAAGCGACGATCCCAAAGTTTCCGAACCTTTTGATGCATTGATGATAGCCACCTGAATAGGGGTGGAGAGGCAAAAGGTTATCGTACCGATAATAAAGGTCATAACCAAAACCATAATTTTGTCTGAAGCCAAATAGGTATTGAGGCCCAAACAAATTACCATAAAAATGAGGGTAATAATGATGGCATTAATTGGTGAAAATTTTTCGGCCAGTTTGGCACCAATAAAATTTCCGATAAACATGCCCAATCCGGCCAAAATCATAGCCAGCGATACCATTTCCTTTGGGTGTCCTGCAACATCGGTAATCAGAGGCGCAATGTAGCTGTACCACGCAAAGAATCCGCCCGTACCAATGGTGGTCAATAAAATAATTAACCACAATTCCAGTCGTCTAAAAATTTTAAATTCTTCAACAAAACGGGTTGCCGAAGATTTTTTCAACTCAGGCATCCAAAATTTCACGCTTAAAACTGCCAGAAAGCCAACAAAACCAACCATTAAAAACGAAACGTTCCAATTGAATCCTTTTCCTAAATAAGTGCCCAATGGAACCCCCAAAAGGTTAGCGATGGTTAATCCACTAAACATAATGGCAATGCCTTGTGCCTGTTTTCCGGGTTTGGAAAGTTTGCCCGCTACCACAGCCCCAATACCAAAAAAAGCACCGTGGGGTAAGCCGGATAAAAATCGTAAAATCAAAAATTGGTAATAACCGTTGGCGAACGCCGAAATGGTATTGAAAACCGTAAACCATACCATAAGTGCCAAAAGTACTTTATGGGCGGGCCATTTGCTGCCAATTCCCGTTAAGGTTGGTGCGCCAATCACTACGCCCAAAGCATATGCCGAAATAAAATGTCCTGCTTGGGGGATACTGATATTGAATGCCGTAGCCACCTCGGGCAAAATGCCCATAATTACGAATTCGGTCAATCCAATGCCAAAACCGCCAATGGCTAATGATAGTAATGCTTTGTTCATAAGCGTTCAAAGATTTAGAAACGACAAAAATACACACCAATGCATTAATTGAACGCTTGCCGAATGATAAATAAAAGTTAATTCAGAAATCGGTAAAATACAACCTCGATAATTATCGTTTTGCAATATTTTGAGAAATGATATTGTACAATTGATGCCTGTTAAACTGTTTTTGAATGAAAAACGATTTCTTCAAAAAGAAATATATAAAATGAAGAGATGCTTTTTAATTTATGGTTAATAACCGATATTTGCCTATAACTAACCAAATAAAGAAAAAGATTATGGCAATGAATAAAAACACGGTATTGGCTTGGGCTACATGGATTATGATTTTTGTGGGGCTAGGGTTAATTGCCATGGGAGCTTTTAAATATCAGGAAGTAGCAGGTTGGGGATTTGCAGCTGTAGGATTGGGCTTTTTCGCTGTGGCTTGGGTATTTAATGCTTTAAAGGGACGTGTTTAAATTAAAACTTACTTAAAATAAAATGAGCGACGATAAAAAAATAATATTCTCAATGTCTGGTGTTACCAAGACATTCCAGAGTGCCAATACACCGGTGCTTAAAAATATTTACCTCAGTTTTTTCTACGGGGCCAAAATCGGTATCCTGGGGCTTAATGGTTCGGGTAAATCTACTTTACTGAAAATCATTGCGGGTGTTGATAAAAACTATCAGGGCGATGTGGTGTTTTCGCAAGATTACTCAGTCGGCTACTTAGAGCAGGAACCGCAGTTGGATGAAGAAAAAACGGTGATGGAAGTAGTTCGTGAAGGCGCTGCCGAAACAGTTGCCATTCTTGACGAATATAATAAAATAAACGATATGTTTGGTTTGGAAGAAGTGTATTCCAATCCAGATAAAATGGAAAAATTGATGAACCGCCAAGCCGAGCTTCAAGACCAGATTGATGCCGCCAATGCTTGGGAGCTAGACACCAAATTGGAAATAGCGATGGATGCCTTGCGCACGCCCGAAGGAGATAAAAAAATAGGTGTGCTTTCTGGTGGTGAACGTCGCCGTGTAGCACTGTGCAGATTGTTGTTGCAAGAGCCCGATGTATTACTGTTGGATGAGCCTACCAACCACCTGGATGCCGAATCGGTACATTGGTTGGAACACCATTTGGCGCAGTACAAAGGCACGGTGATTGCGGTAACGCACGACCGTTACTTTTTGGATAATGTAGCGGGTTGGATTTTAGAACTCGATCGAGGTGAAGGCATTCCGTGGAAAGGGAATTATTCGTCTTGGTTAGATCAAAAATCAAAGCGCATGGCGCAGGAAGGTAAAGCCGCTTCAAAACGACAAAAAACCTTGGAACGTGAGTTGGAATGGGTACGTCAAGGCGCTAAAGGCCGACAAACCAAACAAAAGGCACGTTTAAAGAATTATGATAAACTTTTGAGCCAAGACCAAAAACAGTTGGATGAAAAACTGGAAATTTACATTCCAAACGGCCCACGATTGGGAACCAACGTTATTGAAGCCAAAGGCGTAAGCAAAGGCTATGGCGATAAGTTATTATATGAAGATTTAAATTTCAATTTGCCACAAGCGGGAATTGTAGGTGTTATTGGGCCAAATGGAGCTGGTAAAACCACTATTTTCAGAATGGTAATGGGTGAGGAAACACCAGATAAAGGTGAATTTGTAGTTGGTGACACGGCCAAAATCGCCTATGTGGATCAGAGCCATTCCAATATTGATTCCGAAAAAACCATTTGGCAAAACTTTAGCGACGAGCAGGAATTGGTGATGATGGGAGGAAAGCAAGTCAATTCACGAGCTTATTTGAGTCGATTTAATTTCAGCGGAAGCGAGCAAAATAAAAAAGTGAAACTGCTTTCGGGTGGTGAGCGTAACCGACTTCATTTGGCAATGACCCTAAAAGAAGAAGGCAACGTGCTGCTTTTGGATGAGCCCACTAACGATTTGGACGTAAACACGCTTCGTGCCTTGGAAGAAGGTCTTGAAAACTTTGCAGGTTGTGCAGTGGTTATTAGTCACGACCGTTGGTTTTTAGATAGAATTTGCACCCATATTTTGGCTTTTGAAGGCAATAGCCAAGTGTATTTCTTTGAAGGTAGTTTTTCTGAATACGAAGAAAACAAAAAGAAACGATTGGGAGGCGATTTAATGCCGAAACGAATTAAGTACAAAAAATTGGTACGATAAAAAAAGAGGTCGTCTAAAAAGTAATTTTTAGGCGACCTCTTGAGTTTTTGGGTAATTAATTACTTTGTTGATTTTGAATCTGCTCCATCATTTCTTGCGATTGCTGCATTAATTCGTCCCAACCAATAGTTGAAATCTGATAAATGGTGTAAACAAGGTAAAGAACATTGATGATTAAAATGATTAAAGCCACTGTTTTGGCGGTTCCCATGGCTTTTATACTGTTTGCCTCGTAATTTTCAGGGTTTAACTTTACGGCGTTTAGTTTGCTGTTGGCAATGAAAAAGGCCACAGCAGCAAGAATAGCGCCAGCACCACCAAAGCAACAGCACAAAAGGCCTACAATTGCTAAAACATAAACAAGGCTTGGGTTGAGTTTTTGTTGTTCCATATTTAATTATTGATTAATTTAACCATATAGCTTATTACAATAGTCGTTACCGTTATTATGGCTAATGCTCCAATGATTTTATTGGAATGTCTAAATTTAAAGAAAATATTTACGCCCATAACAGTAAACAGTATTAATAAACTATAAACGGCTGGATACATTTTGAAAGCTGCCACAAACTCTCCTTGAAACACAAGGGCGATAGCCCTTTGCAAACCACAGCCTAAACATTCAATGCCAAACAGTTTTTTGTTCAGACAAGGTAGCATATATTTTTCCATAGTTAATGTTTGAAGTGAAATGCCCAAGCAAATTTAATAAAAAGAAAAGATACAAAGGAAGTTTATTTTGTAATATCATGAACAACCACTTTTTTGGTAATGCTTTGATTATCTGAAGTTTCAATATTTACCAAATAAGTACCAACGTTTAAAGATTTTGTTGATATTACATGCCTTTTTTCTGAATGAAAATGTTTACGGTTTACTATCTGTTTCCCGGAAATATCAAAAAGTGTTAGGGCTTTAAGTTCTATTTGTTCGGGGTTTAAAATGGTGATTTCAGAGGCAGGTTTATTAAAGAATACTTTAAAGTTGTTTTCGGCAATAACTGGAAGGTTTAAAGCATTTTTAGAAAAAGTAATTTCAAATCGGTTGTTATATGTTCCTTGATTGAGGATGATTTCAAAAGTGCCGTTTTTTACATCGGTATAGCTGTTGTTTTCACGGTCATAAACATATACGTCCACATGCTCAGGAACATTGTTTAGTTTATGGATTTTTAAGCTGAATAGGCTATTATCTTTCCCGGCCTTAAACCCCAAAGGTAAACTAACCGATTCACCATATTTTATGGATTTTACAACCAGTTTTTCGTTGCTCGAAATAAGGTAAACATCAGTAGCTAGATTATTTATGTTTCTACCATCAAAAAACTTGTTGTAGGTACTGTTGTTCGGAGTGCTTTCCCTGAAAGCAATAACGTTTTCTTTATAATAACTGTTGTTAATATGGGTGTGCAATCTAATTTCAGGCACAATCGTTGGGTTTTCAAAAATGGCTTTGTAATCTATACCGTTGTGCGAAATTGGGTGTTTTTTTTCTTCAGATTCAGCCTTTTTATTTTTGCTTTTAGCAAATACAGAACCATTTACTAAATCTTTGGCGGCATACACTCTCATCGAGTTGTTAAAGGTAGCGAATCCACTAAATTTGTCGCTTGCTATAATAAAACCTTGACCTACTGCAGCAAAGCGCCTTTCATAGGTGTTTATACTTCCAAAATCTGTGGTTGTACCAGACGTGTTTCCATTGTCGCTTCCGTCGCCATTATAGCTTTCAAAAAGAGCAGTTGAATAAGTGCCATTGTCGTTTAAATCACCTAAGTTACCTGGGGTATATACACCATAACCGCCTTCATAATCAGCTAAATAATGAGAGCTTTTTTGTTTTTGTTCCCAAAAATAAATTTCACCATTTAAGTTGGTTTGGTTATCAGCATGAGCCAAAAATAATTTTAAATCCAGAGCAGAGGGGTAAGGGTTTCCTGCTAAAGTTTGGGCGTGATTTAGCAAGCCTGAAGGTTGGTTGTCTGTACCGTCATACGAACAGCTTACAGTAAAGGTACCATTATTTGGTCGACCTCTAAAATCCAAAACGTTATTGGTATTTGGGCTTCCCTTCAATGTAAAACCGTAACCCGTTTCAATAGTGCCCGTATCGAAAACTTGCTGCCAATTCCAATAACCTTCTGAGTCTTTTAAAGTGTATATCCAATAGTTTGAAAGTTGGGTAGCTGTACCGTTATAGTCTGAAGTAAAACCATATAAGCTTGAGTTAACATTTGTTACATCGGCGTCATCAATAGGATCATAAATGTTATTTCCGCCCAAGAAATCAGCATTAGCTTGAGTTGTGCCATCGGTGCCTAGGCCTACAGGAGAACACCAATAGTTGTATTCATAAATGCCAGTAGTTTGGTTTTGATAAATGGAAAGGCTGCCTGCATCAGAATTTTTTATGTCATTACTTTGAATAAGTTGGGCATCACCGCGAAAGTATAAATTAGATGTTGGCGTTTCCAATCGAATATCATCATTTACAAAAAGAACGACATCATTAGCGAAAAGATAGCTATTGTCGGCCACGTAAAGATCTTGGCTAAAGGCGAAATTCAATGAAAATAGGAAAAAAAACAGGGATTTGGAGTTCATAACAGCAGATTGTAGGTGTAACCAAATATACGGAATTTATATTTTCTTACATAATGATATGTGGCAAAAAAGTGACTAGCCTCTTGTTTTTCAGGCTCAACATAGTTATGAGATAAGCGCCTTAAATACTAAAATTAATGTAATTTTGTTCTACGAATTTTATTGATAAATAATGAAATATTTAAATTATATATTGATTATTGTTGGTGCTTTTGTGGCTATTTACGCCAAGGCAGGGGCAAATCAAAACCAATTTGTTTTGATATTGGGAATAGTGTTGCTCATGATTGGTGTTTACCGTATTTCAAAGACCATTCCCAGTAGAAAAAAAGATGAAGATTCCGGGAATTCTGAAAACGAAAACTAATGTTATTTAAACCTGACGATTACGTATTTGTGTTGGATGAACAACTTTCAGGAAAGGTGAAATCCGTTAAGGGAACAACGGTTTCAATAGAAACTGAAGAAGGCTTTGTGTTGGAATTTGAAACGCACGAATTGGTAAAAAAACAAGCTAAGGAAACCATGAAGTCTCAGTGGTTGGCACATTCGGAGTTAGATTCTATAATTTCAGAAAAAGAACAACCCAAAAGAAAGCAGCAGCCCAAAAAGAAAGCAAAGGAACGTTTTGCTCCAGCAATGGAAGTCGATTTGCATATCCATCAACTAGTTAAATCGACGCGGGGCATGAGCAACCACGATATGTTAACGCTTCAATTGGATACCGCGCGGCGTAAATTAGAATTTGCCATAGCCAATCGCATTCAAAAAATAGTATTCATCCACGGGGTGGGCGAGGGTGTTTTAAAGCTGGAGTTGGAATATTTATTTGGTCGTTATAGCAACCTAAAGTTTTATGATGCCAATTACCAAAAATATGGCTTGGGCGCTACTGAAGTGTATGTTTACCAAAATCCTCAGTGATTAATTAAATTCGGGCGTTACTTTCCGGCTTTTCGAAATATCGGGTATGGCACTGCTTTCAAGGGTTCCAAAATTAAAAACGTCTAAGGAAATCAAAGTTAGATCAAAATTTTCAATCACCAGGGTTACGGTAAACGTTCTGTTGATAGTGTGTTCTCTGTAGGCTGTTGCGGGTACCAAAGTTGTAACAGCAGGGTTTAAATAATCGGCTCCCACTTCGCTGTTGGTAATATCGTTTGCGGGGTTGTTGTCTTGAGTGTCGCCTTCTTCATCACGGGTTAAAATACCGTCGCCATCATCGTCAGCATCTAGATAATCAGGAATGCCATCACCATCGGTATCTTGTGCATCATCAAAAATACCGTTGCCATCGGGGTCTGGGTTTTCATCTTTGGTTAAAATATTGTCGCCATCGTCATCGGCGTCAATATAGTTGGGTATGCCGTCGCCGTCGGTATCATCATTTTCTAAATCGCCATCACCGTTTATGTCTTCAAGTTCAGCTGGCACCCCATCGTTATCGTCTTCAATCAATTCCGTTCTTAATTTTGCAGTACCACTGGTGCTTTCAATATCTTCTTTTAATTTTACTTCAGAATTAGGTATGGCATTGCAAAACAAATCGTTGGGCAATGTGGTGTTGCTGTAAGTTCTGTAGTTAAAAGGGTTGTTGGCGTTTATAGTGATGTCTTTTTTGTATTCATTTTTTTCATCAACTTTCAAAATATCTGCAATAGTTAAATCGGTAACCTTAAGCGATAAAGATTCAGATGGATCGTTCTTAGTTTTGTAAAATACCAAATCGCCACCGCTCTCGCAAACTTGAAAATCATCATCAAAATCCAACTCAAAAGTGATGACATCACCGTCGTCACAAGAGTTAAGAGGGAGAAGTATAAAAGTTGAAACAGCTAAAAATAACTTGCGCATGGGGTGTGGTTTTTAGGCAAAAATAACAGAATTGTTATTTATAACGTAGCGTATTGAAAATAATTTTATTTCAAGTACTTTTGAAGTTTTAAAAGCATGATTTTTTTTAATGGGCATTAAGTTTACACTTTAAAATGAAACAGGTATATTTTGATAATGCGGCAACAACCCTTATTCGGGATGAGGTGATTAAAGGAATGGTTGAAGTAATGAATGGAAATTATGGTAATCCCTCATCTTCACATAGTTTTGGTCGTTCATCAAAAGTGTTAATTGAAAAATCCCGAAAAGCAATTGCTAGTCATTTTAACGTATCTGCTAGTGAAATTATTTTTACCTCGGGGGGAACCGAGGCCGATAATTTAGTGTTGAAAAGTGCAGTTAAGGACTTGGGGGTTCGGCGTATCATCACTTCAAAAATTGAACACCATGCCGTTTTGCATACCGTTCAACAATTGGAGGTTGATTATAAAATTAACGTGAGTTATGTAAGCCTTGACAAAAATGGGAATGTGGATTTCGAACATCTGGAAAATTTATTGAAAACCGACGATAAAACTTTGGTGAGCTTGATGCACATTAACAATGAAATTGGCAATATTTTAGACTTAAGACGAACTGCTAAACTATGCAAGGAAAACAATGTGCTTTTCCACACAGACGCGGTACAATCCGTCGGGCATTATAATTTGGATTTACAGGATATTCCTGTGGACTTTTTGGCGGCATCGGCACATAAATTCCATGGGCCAAAAGGTGTCGGTTTTGCCTTTATTAGAAAAAACAGTGGGTTAAAACCTATGATTTACGGAGGGGAACAAGAGCGCGGCTTGCGGGCAGGTACCGAAAGTGTACATAATATTGTGGGCATGGAGTTGGCTCTAAAAGCGGCGTACCAAAATCTCGAAAAAGAGCATCAAGTCGTGTTTGGTTTGAAACAGTATTTTATTGATAAAATGAAATCTGAAATCCCGAATCCCACTTTCAACGGGGAATCTGAAAATACTGAAAACGGTACTTATACGCTCGTTAACGTGTGTTTGCCCGTGCCACCAAAAAAGTCTGCTATGCTCTTATTTCAGTTGGATTTAAAAGGGATTGCCTGTTCTAAGGGGAGTGCCTGCCAAAGTGGAAGTTCGAGAAATTCACATGTACTGTCTGAAATTCTAAATGAAGATGATTTGCAGAAGCCATCTATCCGGTTTTCGTTCAGTATTTACAATACCAAAGCGGAAGTGGATTATGTGGTTGGAGTTTTAAAAGAATTTAGCACCTAAAGATCGCATAGGGTTTCTTCCATTTTCTTGTATTTTGCCAACTTAACTAAAATAAAAAAATTCTGTATATCGATAGGTTTGTTAAAAGGAAGTTTTTAGTAATAATGATGCAGGCTAATTGAAGCTGTTTATGTTAAATAAATCATATAGTTTTCAACTCTTGAATTGGCTAAATGATTTGTTAATAGTGTTTTTTAAACACGGAATTATCATACGTTTTTTTAGCCCTGCTCATGGTTCTTTGTGTAAATTTTGTACTTTTATAGAATAGAAATCCCAAATCTCTATAAGTTGTATGAAAAAAGATAAACTCATTATTTTTGTAGTGTTTTGTCTGCTAACCTCGACTATGGCTGCGCAAATTGGAATCGGGACAACCAACCCTAATCCGTCTTCAATTTTAGACATCGAATCTACATCGCAAGGTGTTTTAACTCCAAGAATGACATCATCCCAAAGAACAGCAATAGCCTCTCCGGCAGAAGGTTTGTTGGTTTACGATACCGATGAAAGTGCATTTTATTATTACGGTAGTAGTGTATGGGAAAAATTGGGAGAGATTGAAACCCGAGATAATTATAAATTGATAAAAAGTGAAGCCGATTTAGCAGATGAACTAACTGCTGGTGGCGGAGCGTTTTATGAATTAGACACCAATACACTTTATGAAATTAATGGTGAAATCACATTAGTTGCTCCAATTGATTTAAACAGCGCTTATTTAATCGGCTTGGATACAAATGAAGATAAGCTTGTTCGGGCAAGTGGCATTTTGTTTTCTGGGGCAAATGGAGGCAGTATTAGGAATTTAACTTTAGAGGCCACAGGTGGCGGTGTTTTTGGATTATCCGGAAGTGGGGTAGAGTCGTTGGTGGTGCAAAATTGTATAGTCCAAAACTCATCTAGCGTGGGTAGTATTGCCAACTTTGGGCTTGTTTTTAATAATATCATTCAGTTTTCGGGAAATACTACAGGGATAACATATAGCTCCATTAATATGCTTTTGCTAAATAATATGGGATGGCTTGGGACTAATACCGGTACGTTTGAAACTTACACTGGTACATTTAATTTAATAGAAAAGGTAAGTGGTTTTAGCACAGTGCCTTCGGGGGCAACCGGTGTGGATGTGAGCGCAGACCCAGCTGTAACCGATGGCGTGTTGTTGGGAACGGCATTTTCTGGAGTAGGAACTTATGTGGATGGATATACCACGGGCAGCTATCCTGGGTATAACTTCACCAATAACTGGTTTGTAAATGCTCCGGGAATTGCAGAGGAAACTGATGGTGTGGCTTCTGGAAATTTTTACTTTAATGGTACCTTAACAACAGGTTTTTCTCAAACAATAATCAATGGTATAGCTACAGAGGTTCAAGGAAATGGTACTTTTACTGCTAATAGCCTTTTTAGGTTTACTAGTGCTGGTGGCAACAACAGATTAGTTTACGACGGATTAAAAGAAAGAGAATTCCAAATCAATGCTTCCATGTCGGTTCGCGTTACAGGTGCAGCAACAAACTTTTATGCGTTTGTTTTAGCAAAGAATGGAACTGTCCTTACCGAATCGAATTCTATAGTATATATTGACAGTGATACACAAATCCAAAACATATCGATAAACGCGAACGTTAATCTTGAAAACGGAGATTACATAGAGGTTTATGTTCAGAGGTTAACCGGAAGCGGGATTGATAGCTTAGTGGTTTTTTCGGAAAACCTAAGCATTAAATAGTTTTCAAAACTTCATCGTCGTGCGTACATTAAAAACACGTGGCGTTAAATAATTGGGTATGGCGTACTGGCGTTTGGTATTTACATCGCGCACCCATGTATTGGTAATGGAATTTTGTACATCAAAAATGTTGAAAATTTCAAATCCGAACGAAAGCTCCTTGAATGGTTTTTTCCATCCGCTGTTAAATTGTTTTTGTCCTTCAACCAAAACAAACTGTAGCCCTAAATCGGCTCGTTTGTAATCCGGTAGGCGCGTTTGGTACACGTAAGGGTCGGCGTAACTAGGCGAACCTCCTGGCAGCCCGGTGTTGTAAACCAGGTTTAAATACATTTTCATGTTTGGTACATTGGGCACATAATCCTGAAATAGCGCCGCAAACTTTAAGCGTTGGTCGGTGGGGCGGGAGATATATCCGCGGTTTTCAATGTTTTCTTCAGTCTTCAAATAGCCAAAACTAAACCACGATTCGGTACCTGGAACAAACTCGCCGTTTAGTCGCATATCCAATCCGTAGGCATAAGCCTTGGCGCTGTTGTTTGCACGATAACGGATGCGTACGTTTTCCAAAGTATAAGGGTTGACATCGCTTAAGTTTTTATAGTACAGCTCTGAAGTGAGTTTAAACGGACGCTCCCACATTTTAAAACTGTAATCGTTCCCCAATACCAAATGAATTGATTTTTGAGCTTTCACATTCGGTTGAACCACACCGTTGGCATCACGAAGTTCGCGATAAAACGGTGGTTGGTAATACATACCTGTAGCTACTCTAAAAAGCATATCTTTTTCCCAATCGGGTTTGATGGCGAATTGCGCACGCGGACTGAAAACAGTTTGAGAAGATGGCGCAATGCCATCGCCGCTAACCGTCCAATTATGGGCTCTAATACCTGCATTGTACCAAACATCGGTATTGCCCCAGCTGCTGTGTTTGCTCCATTGGGCGTAGGCCTGAAAGCGGTTTATGGTCGTGTTATTCGTGGCGCGAACATTGTTATAGGGCTCCAATGGGCCGGTAAATGGCACATAAGGCTGTTCGTTGGATGAGGTTTTAGGCGGACGCAAAAAAAACCCTGCCGAGTCAATCACTTCCCATTCCACCAATCGGTCGCGGATGTTTTCATGGGTGAATTTTGCAGACCATTCAATGCGGTTATCGTTAATTTTAAAATCGCCTTTATGCTCAATATTCGTAATTAAGGCGTCTAAATCGTTTCGGCCGTGCGTTAGTTGGCTGCCAATGCCTTCGCTAAATTCTACTTCGCCTAAATTTTCGTCGCCTATATTGTTGTTTACTTCGCCTAATCGGTACTGTGCAAAAATATCGAAATACTCCTCTTCGGTCGTGTGGTAGGTCGAGGTAATGAGTTGCAGCGTTAAGTCGTCGTTTACAAAATACGAACCTTTAAATGCTCCGAAAAGCGTTTGGTAGCGGTCTTTTTCCTGGCCTTCGTAAAACACGATAAGTGCCACAGGGTCGGCCAAGGTTCCAAAATTGGTCTGTCTTGTTTGTGGTTGGTAGTCGTAGGTGTTCAACGAAGCGTTCCCTAAAAAGCTCAAATGGAATTTATTGGTGAATTTATAGGTGAAAAACGCTTGGGCGTCTGTGAAAGACGGCCGGAAATTGGTTTCTGTTTCTTTGGCATTTACTAGCAAACTATTGTCGCGATAACGTAGCCCCACAATGCCCGATAATTTTGAATCTTTGCTCACGTTTTCAACGGAAAGGCTTCCGCCGAGTAAGCTCAAATCGGCATTCACTTCAAATTGATACGGGTTTTTATAAGTAATGTCCAAAACAGAAGATAGTTTGTCTCCATATTTGGCTTGAAACCCACCAGCGGAAAAATCGACGTTTTGAACCAAGTCGGTATTTACAAAACTCAATCCTTCCTGCTGTCCTGAGCGAACCAAAAACGGACGATAAACTTCAATGCCGTTAACGTAAACGAGGTTTTCATCGTAATTTCCACCGCGAACCGAATATTGGGTACTCAACTCGTTGTTGTTGCTTACACCTGGAAGTGCCATCAATAAATTTTCAACACCGGCATTGGCACCCGGTATTTTTCTTATGGTTTCTGGGTTTAGGGTAACCACACCTTCAACCTCTTTTCGGCGGTCGCCACTAACAACCACAACTGCAATTTGCTCAACGGTATTGTTCATTACCGGGTTAAATTCGTAAACCTCGCCGTTTTTTAAGTTGAAAGTGCTCTCGACCTTTTTGTGAGAAATATGTGTAAAAACTAAGGTGATATCTTGGTTAATGGGGATATCGATGGTGTAAAAACCATTTTCGTTGGTTTTGGTGCCGGTATCTCTGTTGCTTTTTATGTTTACATTTTCAATAGGTGTATTGCTTTCATCGAGAATTATACCTTTTACGGTAGCGGTTTGCGAGAAGCCAATGGTAATTAAAGAAAAAAGTAAACAAGTGGTTAGTAAGAGTTTTGCTTTCAAAGATGTAAAAAGTTTATTTGCGGTAAAATAACGCTTCAAAAGTAGAATTATTTCCAACATTATCGGTCACAATCACTTTTAAATTGTTTTTGGTTTCGGTTATTATTCCATCGTTAAAATCGTGCGTTAGGGTTTTGGTTTTGTAATCGTATTCCATTAAAATCCATTTGCCGTTAACGGTGGCCCTGTAATTTGAAATGCCCGAAGCGTCGTCATCAATTTTAATTTTTAAATAATGGTAATTACTCATCCACTGTCCATCTTTAAAATTTGAAGCTGAAATAGTGGGTGCAATGGTATCAGTAGCAAGAGTGTAAGTGCCCAGTTTTTTAGAGCTCGCTGTTAGGATTTTGTCATTTTTTTTAGTGTAAGTGTAAGATGGATATTGATTGTAACCCACCAAACGCGCTACATAGAGTTTCTTTAGGTCTTCGTCGGAATATTTACTGGCATCAAACGTTATGCTGAAGTTTTTTTGGCAGGCCATAATGTCGTCATGCAGTATTAAAGTGTCGTTTGTTACTTCAAAATCCAAATAAAAATCATCGTAAAAGGTGTCTTTATAAAAATCGACGCTAACTGGTCCTTGTTTTAAATTGGTGGTTTGATCAGCTTGTATAAAATATGGTGTAACCTTGGCGTGTTCGGGTTCACCCATGCTGTTTTTAGTGCCCTTTATTTGAACGGTCACCCACGATTCGTTGTTTTTAAAATCGGTTACCCTAATCTTAAATACCGACTGGGTACTGTCTTGTACGGTAATGATGCCGTTGTTAAAAACTGGCTTAATAATGCTGAGCGGATTATTTTTTTTGAACAGTTTCTGGATGCGTTCGCGCTCTGTAGTATAATGGGCGTAATCAATCAGTTCATTGAGGTGTTTGGTTTCATCAAATGAAAAACGACGAAAATCCAGTTCGAAATTTTTACTACCATTAACGAACGACTGGATGTTGTAAACCCCGTTGGAATTAGCCGCGTAATCCTGTCTGTCGATGGTTTCTATGCCAAAGCCAATGTTACCGATGGCTTCAATATTTTCGGCAATATAATCGCCATTTTGTAAAGGTGTTAAGCGTAATTTCTGTTTGTTTTGAAACTTATTGACAAACGAATTTTCATCCAACGGATACACGTATAACGAATGCACTATAGGATACGAGGTATCTTTTATATCAATGCCAAATAGCATGGGGTTAATGGGGCGCTCTTGTTTGTCGCGTATTTCGTAATGCAGATGCGGCCCGCCAGAACCCCCGGAGTTTCCGCTATAGGCTACAAGGCTGTCTTTGGTAACGGGCAGCGTTCCAGCGCTTGGGAAGAGCTCGATTTCGTAAGACTCTTTTTCGTATTGGTGCTTTTTAACATAAGCTTCAATCTCAGGAGCGAATTTTTGTAAATGCGCATAAACCGTTGTGTAGCCGTTAGGGTGGGTGATGTAAAGCGCTTTTCCGTAGCCATAATGTGACACTTTTATCCGGCTTATAAATCCGCTGGCAGAGGCTTTCACTCTCAAACCTCGGCGTTGTTGGGTTTTAATATCAATGCCGGAGTGGAAATGGTTTGACCGCAATTCGGCAAAGGTGCCAGAAAGTATCAGCGGAATTTCTAAAGGACTACTAAAATAATCCTGCGGATAGTTGTTTTGGGCATTTACAACTATTGAAAACACTAAAAAAAGAGTAGGTAAAAATCGCATAAAAAAGTATTGTGCTAAAATATTAATTAGAAGTGAAATCGCCAAGCATTGTGCAAAAATCGAGCCAATGGGAAATAGGTGGCTATGATAAAATGTGTTTAAAATTTTATGAAAAAACAATTGTTATTCTTAATGAGGTATGTTAACTTTGTGAGGTAAGTATTGGATTTTGCAAATGGGTAATATTGAGGATATTGTAGATTCTTTAGAAAACAAGATTAGTAAAGTATTACACAAACTAGAGCTTTTGAAGCTTGCTAATGCGAAATTAAAGGAAGAATTAGACGTTTCAAAGCAAGAAGTAGCCGCCCAAAAAGAAGTGATTTCGAATTGGGAAGAAAAATACGAAGCTTTAAAAATGGCAAATTCCATGCTTGGTAGTAACGATAATAAAAGAGAAACTAAGCTTAAAATAAATGCGCTAATTAGGGATATAGATCATTGTATTGCCCAACTATCAGATTAGCACAACATCACACTCAATGTCAGAAAAGCTTAAAATCAAACTGTCTATAGCTAATAGGGTGTACCCGTTAACTATCGAAGCCCATCAAGAAGAGGGGCTGCGCAGGGCGGCCAAAAACATTGAGGTTATGATAAAACAGTTTGAGCAAAGTTATTCTGTTCGAGATAAACAAGACGTGTTGGCCATGTGTGCCCTACAGTTTGCCTCTCAGGTAGAGCAGAAATCTATCGATAAGGCAAATGTTAATGAGCATGTTGAGAATAAACTCAATGCGCTGCACGGTTTGTTGCAATCGCACTTAATCTCTTAGTCGTTCTTTAAAATAAGTAAAAGTTACTGCCTACATTAGTTATTTTTTTTGATAAACTCAACGTTAATTCTTTAAAAAGGGTGAGTTTAAGTTGTAAAAGCAGGCCGCTAGTGCCGAACTTGTTTCGGTATCTATGGGCGGATCCTTGATCAGCTTGTTAGCCCTAAACTTGTTTTTAAGGAGTTTATACAAAACTTTATGCTGGTGTAGGCTTTTTTTATATATGTAAATTAACTAAATCAAAGATGGACAACTCAATTATATTTGCAGTGGGTGGTGTTATTTTAGGGCTAATTTTAGGCTTTATAATAGCTAAAATACTAGAGAAAAATAATGCTTCAAAATTGGTAAAGGAGGCCAAGAAAAATGCCGCCTTAATTCTTAAGGAAGCCAATAGTGAAGGTGAAAGCATTAAAAAGGACAAGATTCTTCAAGCCAAGGAAAAATTCATTGAACTTAAAGCTGAGCATGAAAAGGTGATTTTGGCGCGCGACAAAAAGATGGACGAAGCCGTTAAGCGTACGCGTGATAAAGAATCGCAGGTTTCGAGTGAACTTTCCAAAACCAAAAAACTTAACGACAGTTTAGAAGGAAAAATAAACGACTACAATCACCGATTGGAAGTGCTAGATAAAAGACAGGAAGAGGTTGACAGATTGCATAAAAGCCAAGTACAGCAGTTGGAGGTTATTTCTAGCCTTTCGGCGGAAGAAGCCAAAGAGCAGTTGGTTGAATCGCTTAAAGGAGAGGCTAAGAATGATGCTATGGCTTACATTCAAAGCACTTTGGAAGAGGCCAAATTAACGGCAGAGCAGGATGCTAAAAAAATCATAATTAACACGATTCAGCGAATTGGTACAGAGGAAGCAGTTGATAATTGCGTGTCAGTTTTCAATATTGAATCGGATGATGTTAAAGGACGAATTATCGGTAGGGAAGGACGTAACATCCGCGCCATTGAAGCGGCTACAGGTGTTGAGATTATCGTTGACGATACGCCGGAAGCGATTATATTATCCTGCTTTGATTCCGTTAGGAGAGAGGTAGCCAGACTATCGTTGCACAAATTGGTAACCGATGGACGAATTCACCCTGCGAGAATCGAAGAGGTGGTTAAAAAGACCCAAAAGCAGATTGAGCAAGAAATTATTGAAGTGGGTAAACGTACCGTTATCGATTTGGGTATTCACAATTTGAATCCAGAATTGATTAAAATGGTTGGTAGGATGAAGTACCGTTCGTCTTACGGTCAAAACCTATTGCAGCACTCGCGCGAAGTAGCTAAGCTTTGTGGAGTGATGGCTGCCGAATTAGGATTGAATCCGAAACTGGCCAAGCGAGCCGGTTTATTGCACGATATTGGAAAGGTGCCAGATGCCGAAGCCGATATGGAAACACCACACGCTATTTTAGGAATGCAGTGGGCTGAAAAATACGGCGAGAAACCAGATGTTTGTAACGCAATTGGGGCACACCACGACGAGGTAGAAATGAAATCGTTATTGGCGCCAATTATTCAAGTTTGTGATGCTATTTCTGGTGCTAGACCGGGAGCACGTCGCCAAGTATTGGACAGCTATATTCAGCGTTTAAAAGATTTGGAAGATATTGCTTTTGGCTTTACGGGCGTGAAAAAGGCTTATGCTATTCAGGCGGGTAGAGAACTTCGTGTAATTGTTGAAAGTGAAAAGGTGGACGACCAAAAGGCAGCCGACCTATCATTCAACATTTCGCAAAAAGTACAAACCGATATGACTTATCCTGGCCAGGTTAAGGTTACCGTAATCAGGGAAACTAGGGCGGTTAACATCGCCAAATAAGTTATTCCTGCGAAAGCAGGAATCTCTAGTTAAATATTTATAATAAGAATCCAGTTCAAAAAAGAGCTGGATTTTTTTGTTTATCGACTTTTACGAGGGTGGAATTTCTCAACCGTTTCAGTTAAATGTGTTTTGTCCATGTGCACATAAATTTCGGTAGTGGTGATGCTTTCATGGCCCAGCATTAGTTGGATGGAACGTAAATCGGCGTTATTTTGCAATAAATGTGTCGCAAAAGAATGTCTGAAGGTATGTGGTGAAATGCTCTTTTTTAGCCCGATTTTTTCAGTAAGTTGTTTGATAATGGTAAATACCATGGCGCGGGTGAGTTGTTTGCCCCTTCGGTTTAAAAACAAGGTGTCTTCATGTCCATTTTGTATGGAAAGGTGCGTTCTGACTTCGTTTTTGTAGATGTTGATGTACTTTTGGGTCAGGTCAACAATGGGTACAAAACGCTGTTTGTCTCCTTTGCCCGTAACTTTTATAAAGCCTTCTTCAAAAAACAGATCTGAAATTTTCAGGTTTACAAGTTCGCTAACACGTAATCCGCAACCGTATAAGGTTTCCAGCATGGCCCGATTCCGTTCTCCTTCCGGTTTGCTTAAATCTATGGTGCTTATGATTTGGTCAATTTCCGCTTCCGATAAAGTGTCAGGTAACTTTCTGCCAATTTTAGGTGATTCAATGAGTTCCAAAGGGTTGCTTTCCCGGTAATCTTCAAAAACCAAATAATCGAAAAAACTTCTAAGACCAGAAATAAACCGCGATTGAGACCGTGCACTTACGTTTTTGGCTGTTTCATAAATGCACTCTTGAATGGTTTTGGTGGATACATCGATAGGTGAGGTGGTGATCTTATTGTTTTCTAAAAAAGAAACCAGTTTTTTTATGTCGAGTGCATAATTGTTGATGGAGTTTTCTGAAAGCCCACGTTCAATTTTTAAATACAATTGATAATCCTTAAGTGCATTTTGCCATTTCATAACTGTAAAAATAGGTAAATAGGGTTTTATTTTTCAAATTTTGTAATACGTAATTCTACGTATATTAATTGTTTTTTGTTAACAACTAAAAGTTTAAATGATTGATAATTAAGTATTTGATAAAAAATGTTAATAAAATTGTTGATAACCTAATTAGTTTTGTAGGATTTTCCAAAAATTTGACCTTAATTTGTCAATATCAAACTAAATACATTTAATATTATGAAAAAATTATTTTTATTGGCTGCTATTGCAGTATTCGGAATTACAGGCCTAAATGCTCAAGGGCAGTTTAATGGAGGTGTTAATGTTGGACTTATCACTGGAGATTTTAGTGATTTTTATTCTTTTAACATTACTGTAGACGCTTCTTATTTATGGGAGGTTTCTGATCAAATTCAAGCAGGTGTAGCAACGGGTTTTTCTCAGTCTTTTGGTAAAGATACAGATTTTGGAGATGCTGAAGATGCTCAATTTTTGCCCTTAGCTGCAGCAGGACGTTTCAATGTTTCTGATGAATTCACATTGGGTGTAGATTTGGGATATGCAGTAGGCATTAATGATGGTAATGATGGTGGTTTTTACTATGCACCAAGAGTTCAGTATGCTGTGAGTGAGTCTCTTGATGTTGTACTTGCCTACAGAGGAGTTAGTATTGACGCTGGTCCTGTAACAGTAGGTTTTAATACAATAACTGCTGGTGTAGAATTTGGATTGTAATCTACACGATAATTTAAAGAAAAAGGGAAGTTAAAGCTTCCCTTTTTTTATTGATTAAAATAAAAGCAATTAATAATATAATTTTATAGTAAACTAAATCTATTTATGTTTGTTACATAATTCAATTAAATATATTATGAAAAAAGTTTCAATTTTAGCAGTGCTTTTTGTTTCTCTAGTAATGAGTCTAAACGCGCAAGACACCAAGTTTGGAGCAACTGCTGGTTATAACTCTTTAATTGCCTCAGTAAAATTTGATGGTATATCGGCTTCAGATAATGTCTCTGGGTTTTACGTTGGTGTATTTGCAGATATAAAAACTTCTGAAAAATTCCATATTCAACCAGAAGTGCAGTATGTTAACTCAAGACAGGATGGAGAATCTGGTAATTCTTTAGTTATACCATTAATGGGGAAGTTTAATGTTTCAGAACAATTTAGCTTACTATTTGGGCCTCAATTAGATTTTATTTTAGAGGAATCCGACGGGGTTAAAAAAACGGGTATAGGATTATCTGCAGGAATGAGTTATGATATTACTAACAAGGTTTTTGCTTCTGCAAGGTATTCTTTAGGTTTAAACAATAGATTAGATGATGATGCGTTTGTTTTTCCTGATGAAGATTCCGGAATTGATCCTAGTGATATTAAGACGAAGTTTAACTTTTTGCAAATAGGTCTAGGATTTCGATTTTAATTAGAGATCATATTTAACTTAAGCCGAAGTATCCTATATTTCGGTTTTTTTATATTTCAACTTTTGTATTTTTACTGCATGAAAAAAATAATCATCATCAACGGCCCCAATCTAAATTTATTGGGTAAGCGCGAGCCTAATATCTACGGAAGCCTAACGTTTACTGAATTTTTTGATACTATAAAAGATAAATACCCCGATGTTGAATTGAGCTATTATCAATCGAATATTGAAGGAGAAATAATAGATAAGTTACATGAGGTAGGGTTCAGTTTTGACGGTGTAGTTTTAAATGCGGGTGCTTATACCCATACGTCCATTGGAATTGGTGATGCCATCAAAGGCATTGAAGCGCCGGTGGTTGAAGTACATATTTCAAATACATTTGGACGGGAAGAGTTTAGACATCAATCGTATATTTCGCCGAATGCGAAAGGTGTTATTTTAGGTTTCGGACTGCAAAGTTACGAGTTGGCTATTCAAAGTTTTTTCCCCTCCTAGCCTCCCCGAAGGGGAGGAACCCCACTCAAACTTTTTAATTGTGGACAAAAAATACGGTAATAAAAAATGCTGGTGAACAAATTTGTTCACCAGCATTTTTTATTATTTTCAAGAGTGTTCCTCCCCTTCGGGGAGGCTAGGAGGGGTCGTTTATATATGAATCACTTCATCATAAGCCGCGGCAACGGCTTCCATCACTGCTTCACTCATAGTTGGATGAGGGTGAACGGCTTTTAATACTTCGTGCCCTGTAGTTTCAAGTTTTCTACCTAAAACAGCTTCGGCAATCATATCGGTTACTCCGGCACCAATCATGTGGCAGCCCAACCATTCGCCATACTTGGCATCAAAAATAACTTTCACGAAACCATCTTTGTTTCCACCAGCACTGGCTTTACCAGAGGCCGAGAACGGGAATTTCCCTATTTTTATATCGTAACCTTTTTCTTTGGCAGCTTTTTCGGTTAATCCAACGCTAGCAATTTCTGGCGTACAGTAAGTACATCCAGGAATGTTGCCATAGTCGATAGGCTCAACATGCATTCCAGCAATTTTTTCAACACACAAAATACCTTCAGCAGAAGCCACGTGCGCCAACGCTTGCCCTGGAGTAACATCGCCAATAGCGTAATAACCCGGCATGTTGGTTTGGTAGTAATCGTTAACGATAATTTTGTCTCTATCAACCACAATACCCACATCTTCCAATCCGATGTTTTCAATATTGGTTTTAATTCCAACGGCACTTAAAATGACATCGGCCTCAAGAACTTCTTCTCCTTTTTTAGTTTTAACTGTAGCTTTTACGCCTTTTCCAGAAGTATCTACTTTAGTGACCTCGGCAGAGGTCATTACATTGATACCACTCTTTTTAAACGAGCGCTCCAATTGTTTTGAAACGTCTTCGTCTTCAACAGGCACTACGTTTGGCAAATATTCAACAACCGTTACTTCGGTGCCCATGGAGTTGTAGAAATAGGCAAACTCCACTCCAATAGCGCCCGATCCAACCACAATCATTTTTTTAGGTTGCTTTTTCAAGCTCATCGCTTCACGGTAACCTATTACTTTTTCGCCGTCTTGTGGAAGGCTAGGCAATTCGCGACTGCGCGCTCCGGTAGCAATAATAATATGGTCGGCACTGTATTCGGTACCATCAACATCTACTTTTTTGCCTGGTTTTATTTTTCCGTAGCCATTAATAACGTCTATTTTGTTCTTCTTCATTAAAAACTGAACCCCTTTGCTCATCCCGTCGGCCACACCACGGCTGCGCTTTACTACAGCATCAAAATCGTGTTTTGCGTCTTTTACGGTTAAACCATAATCTTCAGCATGTTTCAGGTATTCAAATACTTGGGCCGACTTCAATAAGGCTTTAGTTGGGATACATCCCCAGTTTAAACATACGCCCCCAAGATTTTCTTTTTCAACTATAGCGGTTTTAAAACCTAATTGCGATGCTCTAATAGCCGTAACATAACCACCAGGACCACTTCCAAGAACAATAATATCGTATTTACTCATTTGTTAAAATTTAGGCTACGAATTTACGAAATCGAATTTTAATAAGGAATTTAGAATGCCGTAAAATTTGCATCTTTATACTACCTTTACCCAGTAAGTATCAATTTATGAACATACCAAGAACGAGTTTTCCCAGAATTGTAATTATAGGGGGCGGATTTGCCGGAGTGGCGTTGGCCAAAAAACTGTCAAAACAAGAAGTGCAGGTGGTGCTTCTCGATAAACATAACTACCACACGTTTCAACCTTTGCTGTATCAGGTGTCTACCGGCGGATTAGAGCCCGATTCCATTGCGTACCCCATTCGGAAAATATTAAAGGATTTTCCTAATTTTTACTTTAGGTTGGCGAATGTCGAGGAAATCGACACGGAGAAAAACAAAGTGGTTACCGATATTGGAAAGTTGAAATTCGATTATTTGGTGGTGGCTTCGGGTTCAACAACCAATTATTTTGGGAATGCTGAAATTGAAAAGAACAGCATGGCCATGAAAACTGTGCCGCAGTCGCTCAATTTGAGAAGTTTAATTCTTGAAAATTTTGAAGATGCGCTGTTGACTTCCGATTTAAATGAACGCAACGCTCTGATGAATTTTGTAATTGTGGGTGGCGGACCAACTGGCGTGGAATTAGCCGGCGCTTTGGCTGAAATTAAAAAAGGTATTTTGCCAAAGGATTATCCAGATTTGGATACACGTATGGCTCAGATACACATTATTCAATCGGGCGATTGTATTTTGAAAGGCATGAGCGAAAAGGCCTCACACAAAGCTGAAGATTTCCTTGAAAAGTTGGGCGTTCAGGTATGGAAAAATGTACGGGTAACCAATTACGACGGAAAAACCGTTACCACCAATACCGATTTAACTTTTGAAACCGCCACAGTAGTTTGGGCAGCAGGCGTAAAAGGAGCGACCATTAAAGGTTTGGATGCCGAAGATTTCATTACCCGTGGTAACAGGATTTTAGTAAACGAATTCAATCAAGTAAAAGGCTTTGGTCATATTTTTGCAGCTGGCGACATTGCTTGTATGGTTACCGATGAGTTTCCCAATGGCCTGCCCATGATGGCACAGCCGGCCATTCAGCAAGGTGAGCAATTGGGCGATAACATGCTGCGCCTCATTGAAGAAAAACCTATGGAACCGTTTAAGTATAAAGACAAAGGTGCTATGGCTACCATTGGAAGAAATAAAGCCGTGGTCGATTTAAAACGTTGGAAATTTCAAGGTGTTTTTGCGTGGTACGTTTGGATGTTTGTTCACTTGTTCTTTCTTATTGGTTTTAGAAACCGTATGGTGGTTTTTGTAAACTGGGTGTACAATTACATTCGGTTTGATCGGGAAGCCCGATTGATTATCCGGCCGTTTAAGAAGAAGTTGAAATCAGAATAATTACAAATCATACTTAAAATGGATGTTTTTCAATAAAACCGATGTGCTATACTACTTTTTTCCTTTTCTTTGGTTTTGGCTTATTAATTGCTACGCAATGAAACCCTCCACCGCTTCTGTTCAACTCTATACAATCGAGCATGACAATTTCTTTTTCAGGGAATATACTCTTAAATATAATTTCTACCTTAGAGTCCTTGGAAATTGCTTCATCGCTCTTTAAATACTGGGCATAGCTTGGTACAATTACTTTATTTTTAGTGATAATAAAGTTTAGGTAACTGGTGGGTTTTATAAAAATTTTAGTTTCATTGAAGTTTGATTCTTTTTCAAAAAGTAGAGGGGCGACAGGTATCCGAATTATATTTAACGGATTACCATCTTGATCTAAAGAATTTTTTAAGATAGTGTAATTTTCTTCCAATCGTTTATTAGCTATTTTTGATATAGGGTTAGTATTTGTTTCATTTTTATCTACTTCGGCAAGCAAAACTGTATTTGGAGAAATAAATCTGCAAAAATTATCTATATGGTTCGCCCCATCTGTGTAAATATTTTCAAATATGGGCGTTGTGGCAAACACGGCATCTTGGGGAAGCCCCCTTTTTAACCATATAATTTTTTTTACGCCTATTTTTTTTCTCAACTCCTTAGCTATCATGTCTTTGGTGAGGCTTGGGTTGCTTACTAATTCATGTTCTTCAACCAAAATAGCCAACCCTTTTCCATTTAATTCTCGGGCACCGCCAATTCCCACAATTTTAGAAGCTCTGAGTCGTTCCTTTACAAAGGCTTGGTATTCATAGGGAAATATATTTTCTGTATGATTGTAGTAATTAAAACTTAAAATTTTGGTTTTATTTGTTTTTTCATTATTCAAGAAAACTGGGCCAAAGTCTCTAATCCAAATATTATTATTGGTAATACTTTGTAATTGAACATTGTCCATATTAACGCCATATAGGTTTAGTTGACAAAATAAACTATCTAGGTGGGTTGGTTGAGGTACAAATAATGTTACTTGGTCGTCCTCAGCTAAATTCTTTATAAACCCCTTATAGGTTTTAACATGCGTACTAGACCAAACCACCAAATGAGATTCAGTTTCATCAAAATCGGTAGAGGCTTGATATTCTTGGTTGTATCCTATAAAAAACCATGTTAAACTTAGTGCCATCACCAGGAAAGCAATAACAATTTTTATTGTTTTCATATAATACATTTAATCGGTCTAAATTAAATGTAAATTCATTTAATAAAAAAGTTAATTTTTAGATGGTTTTAATAAAAAAAGAATTCCTTAACGCTCTGTGTTTGGGTTTCTGTTGAAATTTCATTCCTGTGAAATCGAAGATTCATGAGTTCAAAAATTAAGAATAAGTACCCATGAATAAAACGGAAATCTAAATACGGTACCGAAAGCTTTCGGATATGTTTTTTCAACTTGTACGGTCAAAAATGAAACGAGCGAAATATTCCTACGTATCTGTCTCGGAATAGTTCGTTTCAAGAAATCTTTTATTTAAAAAGAAACCCCTATAGCATCAAGGATTATAATGTTTTTCGTTTTATGTGATTTGTGGTTTGGATGAAATTTTAAAGTGAGTAAATAGGTAAAATAGATACGTATCGATTATAAATCGCAGAGGGATTGAAAAATCATTTGAAAATCAAAGCCAAGGTTTTTATGGGAGGTTTTTATTCGTAACAAAATCTAAGGCTACTCCGTTTATACAATGCCTTTTTCCAGTGGTGTTTTTAGGGCCGTCGTTAAAAACATGTCCCAAATGGCCGCCACAGGTAGCACAGTGTTCTTCGGTGCGTGCGTAGCCTAAATCATAATCGGTTGAAAAAGCCACGTTGCCTTTTATCTCACGGTCAAAACTGGGCCAACCCGTACCAGAATCGAATTTATGTTCACTTTTAAAAAGTGGTGTTTGGCATGCTGCGCAAACGTAAACACCGGCTTTGTAGTTTTTGTTCAACGGACTCGAAAAAGCACGTTCTGTTCCAGCCTTGCGCAAAACGTAAAATTCCATATCGGTCAGTTCAGCTTTCCATTCGGCTTCGGTTTTTGTAATCTTAAAATCTGTTTTCTTGGGCTTTTGCGTGTTTCCTTTGCAATTGAATAAAAGTATGGCTAGGACCACTAAGGCTGTTTTTTTCATGAAATGTTTTTTTAAACTAGTCGTGATTGGGTCAAAAACTTAACGTTCTCAGCCAAAAGAATAGTGACAAATTATTGATATTAGTGTCGTAATATAAAGGTATGATTTTTGTATTTTTATAATCGAATAAAAGTTTTAAACGATGACATTGAAAAGAACATTTATAATATTAGGGTTGCTTTTGTTGGTAATTGCTTGTGCCACAAACCCTTTTACAGGTAAAAAAACCATGGCATTAGTGCCGAACTCACAATTATTCCCAACATCTTTTGCTCAGTATAACCAATTCTTAAATGAGAATAAGGTAATTACGGGGACTAAAGATGCTGAAATGATAAAACGAGTTGGGCAGCGTATTGCTGTTGCAGCCGAACGTTATCTGAATGCGAACGGGCATCAAGGATATTTGGCCGATTATAAATGGGAGTACAACCTTGTTGCTGACAAAACCGTAAATGCTTGGTGTATGCCTGGGGGTAAAATTGTTTTTTACACCGGTATCTTGCCCATAGCTGATGGAGAAACTGGCGTAGCTGCCATTATGGGGCATGAAGTGGCGCACGCTTTGGCCAATCATGGTCAGCAACGTATGAGTGCCGGTATGTTGCAACAATTAGGTGCTGTTGCTGGAAATATCGCTATTCAAGATGAGCAATCCAGAAACGCTTTTAACCAATATTACGGAGTAGGTTCGCAGGTTGGTGTGATGTTGCCTTTCAGTAGGGCGCATGAAACAGAAGCCGACCAAATAGGCGTATACTTAATGGCTATTGCCGGTTATAATCCTACTGAAGCAGCCGAATTATGGAAACGAATGAAAGCCAACAGTGGCGGGCAAGCTCCACCAGAAATTTTAAGTACGCACCCATCAAATGATAGCCGTATAGCCAATTTAAAAGCCTTGGCTCCAAAAGCCATTGCCGAAGCTAAAAAATATGGGGTGGCATCGTTTAGATAACACAACAATAACTTATAACTAAAAATATTTTTCTACTTTAGAAGCTGCTAAAAAAAGCAGCTTTTTTTATGAAAAAACTTAAAAAAGGGAGCAAGAAGCTTCTTAACGCATGGGCGTTTTACGATTGGGCCAATTCGGTTTATACACTAACCATAGCTTCCTCGATTTTTCCCATATTTTATTCGGCGTTATTTATTTCTAATGCTTCAGAAATGAAAACCGTTTGGGCATTCGGATTCGAATTTAAAAGTACGGCACTAATCACTTTTGTCACGGCATTTACGTTTTTAGTGGTTTCGGTGATGTCGCCCATTTTATCGGGTATTGCCGATTATGTGGGTAACAAAATGAATTTTTTAAAGTTTTTCTGTTACGTGGGTAGTGCCGGCTGTATCGGGCTTTATTGGTTTGATGTTTCGCCCGAGCGCATACATTTGAGCTTATTGTTCTATTTTATGGGCTTGATTGGCTATTGGGGCAGTTTGGTGTTTTATAATTCATATTTGCCCGATATCGCTTTTCCAGAGCAGCAAGATAGTGTCAGTGCTAAAGGGTTTTCTTTGGGGTACTTTGGGAGTGTTATTTTATTGATAATCAATCTGTTTATGGTAATGACCCAAAGTGATGGTGAAGCAAAAATGCAAATGATGCGTTATGCGTTTATTACGGTCGGGATTTGGTGGGCTTTATTTAGTCAATACTCTTTTTATTATTTACCCAAAGGTACTTCGTCCGGTCACAAAGTGACGATGAATGTTGTTTTCAATGGACTGAAAGAATTGCGGCAAGTTTGGAAGCAACTCAAACAAAATTTAAGGCTGAAACGTTATTTGTATGCTTTTTTCGTATTCAGTATGGCGGTACAAACCATTATGTTGGTGGCGGTTTATTTTGGTGAAGAAGAAATAGCGTGGGGGAGTGACGGCGAAAAAACCACAGGTTTAATTGTGAGTATTTTGGTGATTCAATTGGTGGCCATAGCTGGGGCTGTTTTAACTTCAAAAGCATCTGAAAAATTCGGAAATATAAAAGCCTTGATTGGCGTAAACTTTATTTGGATGAGTTTGTGCTTTTATGCATATTTTATGGAGACTCCTGTTCAGTTTTACATCGCGGCTGGTATAGTTGGTTTGGTGATGGGCGGGGTGCAATCACTGGCGCGCTCAACGTATTCAAAGTTTTTGCCCGAAACGGATGACACCACTTCGTATTTCAGTTTTTATGATGTGGCCGAAAAAATAGGCATTGTTATCGGTATGGTAATTTTCGCAAGTATAGACCAAATTACGGGTACCATGCGAAATGCGATTCTATTTTTATTTATTTTCTTTTTGTTTGGAATTATTCTTTTGTTTCGAGTGCCAAAAACGAATAAAGACTATTTCTAATTGTTGACGCAATTCGTTTTTTTGCCGTTCTGGTTCAATAAGGAATGTGCCCAGTTAACAGCGCTTTCAATATTTGTGAAAGACTCAAAAGGCGTGGAGGAAAACAGTTTTTCAATTTCAACATTATTGAATGCTAACGGAGTATTAGCAACAACCGCAATACCTGCCAAATTTTCTATTAGCGAGGTTTTTTTGTAAACCGAAGGATTAACAGAGTACGAATTTTTTCGGACCGTGATGTAAACAAACATTTTGTTGCTAAAGTAAGTAGCAGCGATGTCTTCCAAAATTTCGCTCGAACTCACTTCAACGCTTTTACCTTCGTGAATTTCAGCAATTAAGTAGTTCTCGTGAATTTCTATACGCCCTATCGGAAGGTTTAAAGTCTTTCTTTTCATTTGTTTAAAGATATCAATTTTTAAATAAAAAAGCCCAAAAGTAATACTTTTAGGCTTTTAAGTGTAGAGCTTTTGGTGCTAAAACTGCAAAACTATGCAGGAACAGTTTCCTCCTTTCGTAATTTCTTGGCTACGCTTACGAGGTTTTCCAAAGCACTTTTGGTTTCGGGCCAATCACGGGTTTTCAATCCGCAATCGGGGTTTACCCAAATATGTTCTTTGGGCAATACACGTTTGGCTTTGTGGATTAAATGTTCAATTTCCTCCAACGAAGGCACTCGTGGCGAATGGATATCGTAAACACCGGGACCAATTTCATTGGGGTATTTAAAATTCACAAAGGCGTCGAGCAATTCCATTTCAGAACGCGAGGTTTCAATGGTAATCACGTCGGCATCCATATCGGCTATACTCGAAATGATATCATTAAATTCCGAATAGCACATGTGGGTATGTATTTGGGTGTCATCTTTGGCTACACTCGCCGAAATTTTAAACGCATTTACAGCCCAATTGAGGTACTTATTCCATTCGCTTTTCTTTAGTGGAAGGCCCTCACGAATGGCCGGTTCGTCTATTTGAATGATTTTTAATCCGTTTTTTTCCAGATCGGCAACCTCGTCACGAATGGCCAAAGCAATTTGATTGCAGGTGGTGGCTCTCGGTTGATCATTCCGCACAAACGACCATTGTAAAATTGTAACCGGTCCAGTAAGCATACCCTTTACGGGCAAGTTGGTGAGCGATTGTGCGTAAGCCGACCATTTTACGGTTATCGCGTTTTTACGGGAAACATCTCCAAATAAAATAGGTGGTTTTACACAGCGGCTACCGTAGCTTTGCACCCAACCGAAATCGCTAAAAGCAAAACCATTGAGGTTTTCGCCGAAATACTCCACCATATCGTTCCGTTCAAATTCGCCGTGTACCAATACATCCAATCCTATTCTTTCTTGAAAACGGATTGATGCTTTAATTTCGTTCGCAATCAGTTTGTCGTAATCGGGTGTGGGTAACAGTCCTTTTTTGTGTTTAAGTCGCCAACTTCTAACTTCTTTGGTCTGCGGAAACGACCCAATAGTGGTTGTGGGGTAGAGCGGCAAGTTTAGTGCTTGTTTTTGTTTTTGTTGTCTTTCGGGAAATGTGCTATTCCGAAGGCTATCGGATGCTTTTAAATTTAGAATGCGATTTTTTGCAGCTTCGTTGTGTATAAGTTTTGATTGCTGTTTGTTGATGTTGGCCAACTTGTTTTCTTCGAAAAGATAAAGGAAACTTTCATTTTCGTTTGAGGCTAAATTTTTTAGAGCAATAACCTCTTCCAATTTTTGCTTGGCAAAGGCCAGCCATTGTTTAATGTTCGGGTCGATGTTTTGTTCGTGTTCTAAATCGTAAGGCACATGCAGAAGAGAACACGATGGGGCAATCCATAAATTTTCCGAAGGAATTTTTTCAGATGCCTTTACAATGGTTTTTAATGAGGCTTCAAAATCATTTTTCCAAATGTTTCTGCCGTCCACAATGCCTAAGGCTAATTTGGTTTTTGGGTTGTAATGTTCGGAATTTAAAATATCATCCAACTGCAATGAACATCGAACCAAATCCAAATGCAAAGTATCTACTGGTAAGTTTAGGGCGGTCTCTAAGTTTTCTCCGTAGCAGTCAAAATAGTTCGCTAAATAAATTTTTAAACTTGGGAATTTTTGAGCGATTTGCTGATAAGTGGAGGTGATGGCTTGTCGTTCGTTATCATTGAGGTCGAGAGCCAAACAAGGTTCGTCAAATTGAATATACTCTACACCAAGTTGAACCAGTTCTTCAATAAATTCAAAGTAAACAGGAAGTAGGTTTTTCAACAAATCCATTCTATTAAAGCCGGTTTCTTTTTCTTTCCCAAGCAACAAAAATGTTACAGGCGCAATCAAAACGGGTTTTGTTTTTATACCTAGATTTAGTGCTTCTTGGTATTCATCAATAACTTTTCTGGAAAAGAAACTAAAGGATTGGTTTTTTTCGAATTCCGGGACAATGTAGTGGTAGTTGGTGTCGAACCATTTGGTCATTTCCATGGCGGTGACGTCTATTCCGTTTTCCTGTAGGCCGCGTGCCATGGCGAGATAGAGTTTTGAGGTGTCGTTTTGGTCGATGGATTTAAATCGTTCCGGAATGCATCCAAGCGAAAAACACATGTCTAACACCTGATCGTAAAACGAAAAATCGTTGGAAGGAATTAGGTCAATGCCAATTTCTTGTTGCTGTAGCCAGTTTTTGCGTTTGATTTCTGAAGCTGTTTTTTGTAAGCTTTCAAGGTCTGTTTTTTCTGACCAATATTGCTCGCAGGCTTTTTTGAGTTCACGTTTGTTTCCAATTCTGGGATATCCTAAAATGGTAGTTTTCATAATTTGTAGTTTTTTAGACTGTTCAAAATTATAATGGAAGAATAAAAACGCATAATTGCAAGTTGTTTTTGGATGAATAAACTATTTTTGATTTTTATTATGGGTGAATAATCTTTTAAGATGTTAATATGGAAGACTTTTTAGAAAAAAATTCTACAATAAAATTGGATGAAATCGATTTAAGGATTTTGAAATTACTACAGGCAAGATCTAACTTAACCACAAAAGAACTGGCGTTAAAAGTGAACCTGTCCGTAACACCTGTTTTTGAGCGCGTAAAGAAATTGGAGAAAAACGGATTTATAAAAGGTTATATAGCTGTTTTGGACGCAGAAAAACTGAATAAAGGTTTGATGGTGTTTTGTAACGTAACCTTAAAGGAACACACCCGCGAAATTGGAAGGCAGTTTGTGAAAGATATTATGAAATTGGAGCAGGTAGTGGAGTGTTACAATATTTCAGGCGATTACGATTTTTTGCTAAAGATAATGGTGGCCGATATGAAAGAATACCAAAATTTTGTTTTAGACCATTTGGGCAGTATAAAGAATATAGGTAGCGCCCACAGTACATTTGTGATGGGTGAAATTAAGAATACGCATGCTGTGCCCATTTAACAATATTGCAAAAAAATAGCCCGAGTTCATGTTCGGGCTATTTTCATTTTATCAGTTGTGATTTTACGATTCTGTTGGCTCTTCGGCCTTGGTAATCGTAATTTTTAATTCATCTGTGGCTTTATCTAAATCAATATTGATTTCATCGCCTTCCTGAAGATGAGAAGCAACAATCTCTTCGGCCAAAGCATCTTCAACATACTTTTGGATAGCTCGTTTTAAAGGTCTGGCACCGTATTGTTTGTCGAAACCTTTTTCGGCAATAAAATCTTTTGCCGCATCGGTTAAGGTCAATTGGTAGCCCAAGCCTTTTATTCTGGCCAATAGTTTATCCAATTCGATATCGATAATCTTGTTGATGTCTTCTTTCTCCAAAGGATTGAACACCACTACATCGTCAATTCGGTTTAAAAACTCTGGTGCAAACGATTTTTTCAAAGCGTTTTCGATAACGCTTCTTGCGTTGGCATCTTCCTGTGCCTTTTGCGACGAGGTGCCAAAACCGATCCCGGTACCAAAATCTTTAAGTTTTCGGGCTCCAATATTGGAAGTCATTATGATTATGGTATTTCTAAAATCAATTTTTCTTCCCAAACTGTCGGTTAAATAACCATCGTCCAGCACTTGAAGAAGCATGTTAAATACATCTGGATGCGCTTTTTCAATCTCATCAAGAAGTACAACGGCGTAAGGTTTACGTCTTACTTTTTCGGTAAGCTGTCCGCCTTCTTCGTAACCTACATATCCTGGAGGTGCGCCAATTAATCTAGAAATGGCAAATTTCTCCATGTACTCACTCATGTCTATTCTAACCAAAGAATCTTCGCTATCGAACAGTTCGCGAGAAAGGATTTTAGCCAATTGCGTTTTACCAACACCAGTTTGCCCCAAGAAAATGAACGAACCAATGGGTTTGTTCGGGTCTTTAAGCCCGGCGCGGTTACGCTGAATGGCTTTTACTACTTTACCAACGGCTTCGTCTTGGCCAATTACTTTGCCTTTAATAAGTTTTGGTAATTCGGCCAATTTGTTGATTTCGGTTTGTGCAATTCGGTTTACCGGTACGCCCGTCATCATTGAAACTACATCGGCTACGTTATCTTCAGTGACAATTTCACGGTGTTGTTTGGTATCTTCTTCCCATTTTTCTTGGGCAATGGCGAGCTCTTTTTCAATACGTTTTTCGTCGTCCCTTAATTTGGCCGCTTCTTCATATTTTTGCTTTCTAACAACGGCATTTTTTGTTTCCTTAATGGCTTCCAATTGCTTTTCCAGTTCAATAATCTGTTTGGGAACATCAATGTTGGTGATGTGTACTCGTGATCCAGCTTCATCTAATGCATCAATGGCCTTGTCTGGTAAAAAACGATCGGTCATGTACCGGTTCGTTAATTTTACACAAGCTTCAATAGCTTCTGGGGTGTAATCTACATTGTGGTGCTCCTCATATTTTGTTTTAATATTGTTGAGGATTTCTATGGTTTCTTCAACCGAAGTCGGTTCAACAATTACTTTTTGGAAACGACGCTCAAGAGCACCATCTTTTTCAATGTATTGTCTGTACTCATCAAGGGTTGTAGCACCAATGCATTGAATTTCACCACGGGCCAAAGCAGGTTTAAACATGTTTGAAGCATCTAAACTTCCAGTAGCACCACCGGCACCTACAATTGTATGTATTTCGTCAATGAACAAAATAACATCATCATTTTTTTCCAACTCGTTCATTACGGCTTTCATGCGTTCTTCAAACTGTCCGCGGTATTTTGTTCCAGCAACTAAACTGGCTAAATCTAGTGTGACCACGCGTTTATTGAAAAGAATACGGGACACTTTTCGTTTTACAATACGCAAAGCCAAGCCCTCTGCAATGGCCGATTTACCCACACCGGGTTCACCGATTAACAGCGGATTGTTTTTCTTTCTTCGGCTTAAAACTTGAGAAACGCGTTCAATTTCCTTTTCTCTTCCTACAACAGGGTCAAGTTTGCCTTCTTCGGCTAAAGCCGTTAAATCGCGCCCAAAATTGTCCAAAACAGGAGTTTTAGATTTCTTATTGCTCTTGCCCGTTGGGGAGTTGAAAATATCTTTTGAAGAATCGTCTCCAGAGCTGGTATCGTCGTCTTGAAACGATTCAGCTTTAGGGTCTATATAGTCGTTATCGTTCGTAATCATAAATTTAAATTGTTCTTTAACATTGTCGTAGTCAACTTTCAGCTTATTTAAAAGCTTGGTAGTGGGGTCGTTTTCGTTCCTTAAAATACAGAGTAAAAGATGCGCCGTATTGATTGAGGTGCTCTGAAACAGCTTAGCCTCCAAAAAGGTGGTTTTCAGTGCGCGCTCTGCCTGCCTGGTAAGGTGCAGGTTTTTCTTTTGGTTTGACGCCACAGCAATATTTGGGTTGGCGGGGCTTAATATCTCTACTTTGCGCCTTAAGTGGTTTAAATCGATCTCTAGGGCGTTTAGTATATTTATTGCTTTGCCATTGCCATCTCGCAAAAGCCCAAGCATAAGGTGTTCGGTGCCAATAAAATCATGACCCAAACGCAATGCTTCTTCTTTGCTGTAAGCAATAACATCTTTAACTCTCGGGGAAAAATTATCATCCATATCCTTGTCCTTTCTGCATTAAAAATAGTAAAACATTTTACTAAAGGCAAAAACTGTACCTTAAATTCTGTGTAAAATGCTAATTGACAAAAAAAAGTTTATAAAATCAAAATAAATGTTTACTAATTTATCAACGGAAAAGCGGGGTGAAATTGTTAATAAAAACATGAAAAATTACCGTTGAAATACCTATCCTAACTGATGAAATACTTATATTAGCATGTTTTGAAAACTTATAAAATTAAATTGAATTATATATGGCAGAAGGAGAAAAATTGATTCCTATTAACATTGAGGATGAAATGAAATCGGCCTACATTGATTATTCAATGTCGGTCATTGTGTCACGTGCGTTACCAGATGTAAGAGATGGTTTAAAACCAGTACACCGACGTGTGCTTTTCGGGATGCATGAATTAGGAGTTAGAGCCAATTCGGCACATAAAAAATCCGCAAGAATAGTGGGAGAGGTTTTAGGTAAGTATCATCCGCACGGCGATTCATCGGTTTACGATGCCATGGTACGTATGGCCCAAGATTGGAGTTTACGATATATGTTGGTTGATGGCCAAGGTAACTTTGGGTCGATTGATGGCGATAGCCCTGCGGCGATGCGTTATACAGAGGCCCGTATGCGAAAAATATCTGAAGACATGTTGGCAGATATTGAAAAGGAAACTGTAGACCATCAATTAAACTTCGACGATACCTTAAAAGAACCAACAGTTCTACCTACCCGAATCCCTGGACTATTAGTCAATGGGGCTTCTGGTATTGCCGTGGGTATGGCTACCAATATGCCGCCACATAACCTTACCGAGGTAGTGAACGGAACCATTGCCTACATTGATAATAACGATATTGAGGTTGATGAACTGATTCAAATTATAAAAGCACCCGATTTCCCAACGGGAGGTACCATTTATGGTTATGATGGTGTTCGCGAAGCGTTCCATACAGGAAGAGGGCGTATCGTAATGCGGGCCAAAGCGAATGTTGAGGAAGTGAACGGAAGAGAGTGTATTGTAGTTACCGAAATTCCCTACCAAGTGAACAAGGCAGACATGATCAAGAAAACTGCCGATTTGGTCAATGAGAAAAAGCTTGAAGGCATTTCTTCGATAAGAGACGAATCCGATAGAAAAGGTATGCGTGTTGTTTACGTTTTAAAACGTGATGCCATTCCAAATATCGTGCTGAATAAATTGTTCAAATACACCGCTTTGCAATCGTCGTTCAGTGTAAATAACATTGCGTTGGTTGATGGGCGTCCGCAATTACTCAACTTAAAAGAACTTATTCACCATTTCGTTGAGCATAGACACGAGGTTGTAGTACGAAGAACAACTTATGAGTTGCGAAAGGCCGAAGAGCGGGCCCATATTTTGGAAGGCTTGATCATCGCTTCAGATAATATTGATGAAGTTATTGCGTTAATCCGTGCTTCTGCCAATGCCGATGAGGCTCGCGAAAAATTAATCGAGCGTTTTGAATTGACCGAAATTCAGGCCAGAGCCATTGTTGAAATGCGCTTACGCCAGTTAACCGGTCTGGAGCAAGACAAACTACGTGCGGAGTATGATGAATTAATGATTACCATTGAAGACTTAAAAGATATCCTCGACAAAAAAGAGCGAAGAATGGATATTATTAAAGAAGAGTTGGAAGTAGTTAAAGATAAGTACGGTGACGAACGCCGTTCAACCATCGAGTATGCCGGAGGCGATTTAAGTATCGAGGATATGATTCCGGATGAAAAAGTGGTAATTACCATTTCGCATGCGGGATATATCAAGCGTACATCGCTTAACGAATACAAAACCCAAAACAGGGGCGGTGTGGGCCAAAAGGCTTCAACCACCAGAAACGAAGATTTCTTGGAACATTTATTCGTGGGCACCAACCACCAATACATGTTGTTCTTCACCCAAAAAGGAAAATGTTTCTGGATGCGTGTTTACGAAATTCCTGAAGGTAGCAAAACGTCAAAAGGGCGTGCTATCCAAAACTTGATTAATATAGAGCAGGACGACAAGGTTATGGCGTTTATCTGTACCCAAGATCTTAAGGACGAAGAGTACATCAACAGCCATTATGTAATTATGGCGACCAAGAACGGACAAGTTAAAAAGACCTCTTTAGAGCAGTATTCACGTCCGCGTACCAACGGCATCAATGCCATTACCATTAAAGATAATGATGAATTGCTTGAAGCTAAGCTTACTACAGGTAATAGCCAAGTAATGTTGGCATTAAAATCTGGTAAGGCCATACGTTTCGAAGAAGCCAAAACCAGACCGATGGGCCGTGGAGCTTCCGGGGTTCGTGGTATCACGCTAGGGCACGATAAAGATGAAGTTATTGGTATGGTAACCATTGAAAATCCGCAAGAAGAATCGGTATTGGTCGTTTCTGAAAATGGTTATGGTAAGCGAACTTATATCGACGATCCTGAAGATGGCGAACCGGTGTATAGAATCACTAACCGTGGTGGAAAAGGTGTAAAAACCATTTCCATTACCGAAAAAACTGGTAACTTAGTGGCTATAAAGAGTGTGACCGATAATGATGATTTGATGATTATCAACAAGTCTGGAATTGCCATTAGAATGGTAGTTGCCGATTTGAGAGTTATGGGGCGTGCTACACAAGGTGTTAAGCTTATTAACCTAAAAGGAAAGGATTCTATTGCAGCTGTGGCTAAAGTGATGCATGATGAAGAAGATGTAAATGAGACTGAAGGCATTGAAAACACAGGTGCTTCGGAAGATGGCACAACTCTTGATACTAATAACGAAGAAAACAATAACACAGAAAGTTAAATTTAATATTACAATTAAAAACAATGAAAAAAGGAATTCTTTTAGCATTAGCGGTTTCAATGGGTGCATTTTCGTTTGCACAAAAAAAGGAGTTGAAAACGGCTGAAAAAGCTATAAAATCAAACAATTTTGCTGAGGCAAAAGGCGCTTTAAGTGCGGCTAAATCTTTAATGTCTGAAATGGACGAAAAACTAAAAGCCAAATATTACTTCTTAAATGCTCAAGCGTTGTATGCTAACGGAAAAGGTTCGGATGCCGATGTTAATGCATCTTTAGAAAGCCTTGCCAAAGTTCAAGGCGATTACCAATCTGAAGTAGCGGAATTTAAGCAAAACATGGTAAACAATATGATTAAAGTAGGTAATGAAGCCTACGAAGCCCAAGATTTTTCAAAAGCTTCAAAGTATTTTGAAAAGTCTTACAGAGCATCAACAAAAGACACCATGTTCTTGTATTATGCCGCAGCAACAGCAGTCAATGTAAAAGAGTACGATCGCGCATTATCTTTGTACGAAGAGCTTAAAGATTTAGGATACACAGGTATAAATACAGAGTACTTTGCAACAAATGTTGAGACTGGCGAAGAGGAAGTTTTAGATAAGAGCACTCGTGATTTATATGTAAAGGCTAAAAGCCATGTTAAACCAGGTGAGCGTAAAACCGAGTCTAAAAAACCAGAAATCGTTAAAAACATCGCTTTAATTTATGTTAGCGAAGGGAAGGATGATGAAGCCCTTGCAGCTTTTGAAGAAGCGAGAAAAGAAAATCCTGAAGACATCAACTTAATTTTAAGCGAAGCTAACATTCACTTTAAGTTAGGAAATAATGATAAGTTTACAGAACTTTTAGAAAAGGCAACTCAAATGGATCCTCAAAACCCAGAGTTACAGTATAATTTAGGAGTAGTTTCAGCTGAATCTGGACAACCCGAAGCTGCAAGAGCTTACTACGAAAAAGCGATTGCCTTAGATCCTAATTATGTGAACGCTTATATTAACTTAGCGGCACTTATCTTGGGAGAAGAAAAGCCGATTATTGAAGAAATGAACGGTTTGGGGACTTCAAGCGCCGATAATAAGCGTTATGATGAGTTAAGAGAAAAGCGTCAAAGCCTTTACAAAGATGCGATTCCATTTTTATCGAAAGCATTGGAAATCGACTCAGATAACCTTAATGCTGCTAAAACCTTAATGAATATTTACAGTATTTTAGGGGAAACCGATAAAAGAAACGAATTAAAAGCAAAGGTTGAAGCTATTGAATCAGGAAATTAATAGGCTTTTAGCGCTTCTAAAATAGGAGTTATTTTAAAAGACATTTTGCGCCAAACAGGATCATTTTGAAATGATTTTGTTTGGCGCAATTTTTTATATTTGTTTATGACAGATAAAGAACTTGAAAACCTAAAATATCCCATCGGAAAATTCAACCAACCAACAGATATTACCAATCAAGAAATTGAAAACTGGATTTCAGTTTTAGAACAATTCCCGGATCGATTGGAAGCATTGGTCATTAATCTTTCCAAAGAACAATTAAACACACCGTATCGTCCAGGCGGTTGGAACATCAGGCAGGTGGTGCACCATTTGGCCGATAGCCACCACCATTGTTACTCCCGATTAAAATGGACTTTAACCGAAGATGCTCCATTAATAAAGGCCTATTTCGAAGACCGTTGGGCCGAGCTCATCGATTATAATACAGCGCCCATAGAATTATCGTTAACATATTTGAAAGCACTTCACGCAAAAATAGTGTATTTGCTAAAACACTTGAATGAAGAAGACTTGAACAGATATTTTGTCCATCCAGAAACCAATTCCAATTTCACTTTAAAATACACCATTGGAAATTATGTGTGGCATAGTAACCACCATTATGCGCATATTGAAAATTTGTTGAAACGTAAGGGGTGGCTTAAAAATGATTAGAGCATTTCAACATAATGATGCCGAGGCTTTATTGGATATTTACAACCATTATGTATTGCATTCGGTAGCCACATTTGATGATGCACCTTTGGAAATCGCTGTTTTTTCAGAAAAACTAAATCACATTGCAGAAGTGTATCCTATTTTGGTTTTTGAAGAAAACAACAATATTTTAGGCTATGCCTACGGAAGCCAATTTAGGCCAAAACCAGCTTACAAGAATACCGTTGAAACTACTGTTTATTTAAAGCACGGCGAACATGGAAAGCAAATTGGCACCAAACTTTACACCGAATTATTGAGCCTTTTAAAAGCGAAAAACTTCCATATAGCGCTAGGGGTTTTGACTTTGCCCAATGATGCCAGCGTAAAACTCCACGAAAAATTGAACTTTAAGCAAGTGGCCCATTTTAATGAGGTGGGGTACAAGTTTGGCCAGTGGTTGGATGTTGGGGTGTTCCAGTTAAAACTGGTTTAAGGCTTCCATTTTATATTGCAGCCAATACTTGGTTTTTGCAATTGGGTATTTTCGCGTCCTTCAATAAGGCAGTTCAAGGCGTGCCTTAAATCTTCACCCGTTACGGGAATGCCATTTTCGGGCCGAGAGCTATCCAATTGACCACGGTAAACCAATTTCAAATCCGCATCAAAAACATAAAAATCGGGGGTGCAAGCTGCATCGTAAGCTTTGGCAGTTTCCTGGGTTTCATCGTACAAATAAGGAAACGGGTAGTGGTTTTCTTCGGCATGGACTTTCATTTTTTCGGGCGAATCTTGCGGATAGTTTTTCACATCGTTGCTCGAAATCGCCACAAAACCAATCCCTTTTTCCGCGTAAGTGTTGGCCACTTTTACCATTTCTTCATTCACATGAATAACAAAAGGGCAGTGGTTGCAAATAAACATTACAACAGTGCCTTTTTCGCCTTTAATTTGCTCAATACTTACAAGGTTCTCGCTAACGGTATCCTGAAGTTCGAAAAACGGTGCTTGTGTACCGAGCGGAAGCATATTTGAAGGTGTGCGTGCCATATTTTTAAAGTTTACTTCAAAGTTCGTGATAATTTATATTTTTGAAAAATGAATGAAGCGATAACTTTTAAAGATTTTAGCAAAGTCGATTTACGTGTAGGCACCATTATTGAGGTTAATGATTTTCCCGAGGCCAGAAACCCAGCGTACCAATTGGTTATAGATTTTGGAGAATTGGGCATTAAAAAATCATCGGCACAGATTACCACTTTGTATAAAAAAGAGGATTTATTGCAGAAGCAAATTGTGGCTGTTGTGAATTTCCCCAGGAAACAAATCGCCAAATTTATGAGTGAATGTTTGGTGGTTGGAGCGGTTAATGGAAAAGACGTTCATCTTTTGAATCCTGAAAATAAAGTGAAGAAAGGCACTTCGGTAAATTAATTTATAGTTAAATGGCAATTGTCATTTTAAAATGATTTCGACTGCGCTCAATCTGACAGGGAACTTTTTAAGCACAAAAAAAACCGCAACAGAAATGTTACGGTTTTGTTTTTTGTAAGAACGATGTTTAAATATCATCAAAATCAATATCAGTAAAACTTCCCGATGTTGTTTTTAACTCATCTTCGGTAACGCGTGGTTCGCTATCATATTCTTTTTTAAAGTCTTTTTGGTGGCGCTCGCTAATTACTTCGTCACCTTTTTCACGAATGATATAATCGGTAGTTTCGGTTAAAATATCCTTGAACTCGTTAAAATCTTCTTTGTAAATGTAGATTTTGTGCTTTTTATAATAAAACGATCCGTCGTCATTGGTGAACTTTTTGCTTTCGGTTATTGTAAGGTAGTAATCATCCGCCTTTGTAGCTCTCACATCAAAAAAATAAGTACGTCTTCCTGCTCTTAATACTTTCGAAAAAATTTCCTCTTTCTCCATCATTCCGTTATTGTTCATCGTTCAATTAAATTATGTTTATTAATCAATAGTGTTCCAAAAATCTAAAAAAAAGCTAAACTTACCAACATTTTTTGAAGTTTCTTTTCGCTTTTTGACTTTTTATTGAACAAAAAACAGAATCAGTTTTGTGGGGTGAATCTGTAAAATGTTATTTTTCAGTTGTTTCGCTTAACTGTTTTAAATATAGATTTTGGTAGTAGCCCTCAACGTTGATTAAAGATTCATGGTTGCCTTCCTGAACTACTTTGCCATCGTCTAAAACTATAATTTTGTCGGCGTTTTTAGCTGAAGAGACCCTGTGGCTAACAATAATAGAGGTTTTTCCTTTTGAAATTTTATTGAGTGTTTTGAGTATTTTTTCTTCGGTTTCGGTATCAACGGCTGAAAGGCAATCGTCAAACAATAATATTTTTGGCGATTTTATTATGGCTCGGGCAATAGAAACCCGTTGTTTTTGTCCGCCAGAAAGTGTAATGCCGCGTTCGCCCAAAACCGTATCGTATCCTTTGTTAAATTTGATGATGTTTTTGTGTACTTGCGCATTCTTTGCAGCTTCGATAACGTCCTCATCAGTAGCATCCTGTTTTCCGAATTTTATATTGTTTTTAATGCTATCTGAAAACAAAAAAGCATCTTGGGGTACGTAGCCAATACTTTCTCGTAAACTGGTTAAATGATGATTGTTTATGTGGGTTCCACCAATAGTAATGCTACCTTGGTCAATGTCATAAAGGCGTCCAATAAGATCTAAAATAGTCGATTTTCCGGAACCAGTTTTTCCCAAAATAGCTAAGGTTTCCCCTTCGTTAATATTAAAACTTACGCATTTTAAAGCTTGAATATTTGTGTCGTCATAAGTGAAATAGACATTGTTGAAGCTTATATTCCCATCAACATGGGGTTCAGTTGTGGACGTATTCTTTATTTCGGGTTCAATTTTTAAAAACTCGTTGATACGTTTTTGTGAGGCTTCGGCCTGCTGTACTATTGAAGTTACCCAGCCCACGGTTGCCACCGGCCAAGTAAGCATGTTTACATATATAATAAACTCGGCAATAGTACCCACACTTTCAATTTCACTGTTAATGTACTGCATGCCGCCAATATAAACCACCATAAGGTTGCTGGTTCCAATGAGTAAAATCATCATCGGGAAAAACCAAGCCTGTACATTGGCCAAACTGATTTGTTTTTCCTTGCTTTCTTTCGCCAAGGTTCTAAAATTGGCAGATGTTTGGGGTTCTATGCCGTAGGCTTTTATCACATAAATACCACTAAAGGATTCTTGCGTAAAGGTGGATAGTTGCGATAAATACTCCTGAACAATAGTACTGCGTTTGTGTATTTCCTTGCTCAATTTATAGATGATAACCGACAAAATGGGCAAGGGTACAATAGTATAAAGCGTTAGTTTTGGCGAGGCATTTACCATGTAAATAATAACGATTACAAACAGGGTAATGGTGTTGATGCTGTACATAAGCGCGGGGCCTACATACATGCGTACACGGCCCACGTCTTCGGTAATGCGGTTCATTAAATCGCCCGTTCTGTTTTTTTTGTAAAAGTTCAGTGAAAGTCTTTGGTACTGTTCGTAAACTTCATTTTTTAAATCGAACTCAATATAACGCGACACATTAATAATGGTTTGCCGCATAAAAAAGGTGAGTAGGGCACCAACCACTGCGGCTCCTATAATGAACAGTATAACCTCGGTCAGTTCAGATTTTAGAGCCGTTTTGGTTACTTCACTATCCATGTAGTTTTCAATAACCACAAAAATCTGTTTTACATAGCGTGGGGTAAACAGTAAAAAAATCCGGGCTATAATGGTGATGATAACCCCTAAAATTAAATGTGTTTTGTATTTTAAAAAGTATTTGTTTAAGTGTTGTAGTTCCTTCATTATAAACCTAAAGTAGAACGCAAATATAGGGTTTAAATACCAATAAAAGCGGGGGCTAAGGCTAGCTAATTGTTAAAAATACATTAAAGCTTTGGTTTGGGGTGGTGTTAGGATTTCTTTCAAAACCGTTTTCAGAAGGCGAATCTTTTCAATAAAGCAAATAAAAGTATGTGGTTTTTAAATATAGTTTTATTTTTGCCGCGTAAAACCAAGATAAATTTCATCTTTTTTAAAACAGTTCTTTGTAATGATGTTGAGCAGGCGCCATATCCGTGTAAAAGTAATGCAAACACTTTATGCCTTTAAGGGGAGCGAAAGTGACGATTTTAGTAAAGACCAAAAGTTTTTGTTGTTTAGTATAGACAATATGTACAATTTGTATTTACTGCTGATGTCGTTATTGGTTGAAGTTCAGAAAAAAGCCGAGACCGACTTGCAAAAAAAGCAAAACAAACATTTGGCTACTAAAGAAGACAAAGATCCTAACAGAAAGTTCGTTAACAACCAATTGCTGAAGTTGATTTCTGAAAACGAATCGCTTAAAGATGCTTTTAAGGCCCATAATACAAATTATTGGGATTTGGACGATGAGTATGTAGATGTGATTTTTAAAGCCATAACGGCGAGCGACCTTTACAAAGAATACATGAAAACCAGAGTGTCTGATTTTAAAGAAGACAAAGAGTTTCTGGTTGATATTTTTAAAGAAATTATTGCGCCCAACGAAAAACTTTACGATTATCTGGAGGATAAAAACCTCACTTGGCTGGACGATTTGCCAACGGTAAACACCACAATTTTAAAGCTGTTGCGCAAAGCAAAGCTAACCAGCAACGAACACTTTTTTACTCCAAAATTATATAAAGATATTGACGACAAACAGTTTGCCATCGAACTGTTCCGAAAAACCCTTTTAAACCGTTCGGCCATTAATAAAGAAATAGAGGCCAAAACAAAAAACTGGGATACCGAGCGCATCGCATCTATAGATTATACTTTGTTGCAAATGGCCATTAGCGAGCTTAAAAATTTTCCGTCTATTCCTGTGAAAGTGACCATTAATGAGTATTTGGAAATTTCGAAAGAATACTCCACTCCAAAAAGCAGCATCTTTATCAATGGTATTTTAGATAAGTTGGTTAAGGAATACGAAGCCTCAGATAAATTGAATAAAGTGGGACGAGGGCTGATGTGATTTTGTTAAGAAAACCCGAAAAATTTTTAATCGGTTTTAATAATTCCTATTTTTGTTCACCTTAAAAATTAATAAGTCTATTTATGAAAAAAATAATTTTAAGCTTAAGTGCCTTATGTTTGGTAGCCTTTACCTCGTGTAAAGAAAATGCTGCTCAAAAAATTGAAGAAAGCAATGTTGCAGCCGCGGCCGAAAGAGATGCCGTATCCTCAAAATTTCCGGTAATTGAGTTCGATAAAAAAGAGCACGATTTTGGTGAAATTGAAGCCAAAACTGCTGTCGAAACGGTTTTTAGTTATAAAAATACAGGCGATGCGCCATTGGTAATTACCGATATTAAAAGTTCTTGCGGTTGTACCGTGCCACAAGATTGGAGCAGAGAGCCATTAGCTCCTGGAGATTCTGGAAAATTCACCGTGAAGTTTAACGGTAGCGGTTCAAACAAAATAACCAAAACCATTACGGTTACGGCCAATACCGAAAAAGGAAGCGAAATAGTTAAAATAACGGCGTTTGTAAAACCAGACCCAACTAAAGCAGAAGCTAAAAGCTAGTATATTATGGGAGAAGGATTAGGTGGTTTTTTACCAATAATTTTAATGTTTGTGGTAGTGTATTTTTTCATGATTGCACCACAAATGAAACGTGCCAAAAAAGAGAAAAAATTTGCGGCCGAACTAAAGCGTGGCGATAAAGTGGTTACCAAAAGTGGTTTGCACGGTAAAGTTGCAGATCTAAACGATAGGGACAACACTTGCGTTATTGAAACATTGGCAGGAAAGCTGAAGTTTGATAAATCGGCCATTTCAATGGAAATGAGCAGTAAGCTTAACGCTCCGGCAAAGCCATCAAAATAGAATAGCTCGTTTTTAAAAACTTAAAGCCTCCAATTATGGAGGCTTTTTTGTTTAACATTGTTTTATGATTATCCGATAGCTCGTAATTTGCTATTGGCCATAGGTTTTAGTAAATTTGCAAAACATGCGTAAAGGAATACACAAAAAACAAAATTACAGAATCTTCAATTTTAATTATCTGGTTTTCAGAATTCAATCTGAAAAATTTATTCCTCCGGCAAATTCAAATCATTAAATAGCGTATTTGCCTTTTTTATAAATCCAGTGCATTGGTTCTGTGATTTACTTTAATAATTTACCTCAATCATTTTTAAGTTTATCCTGTTTAATTTAGGTTGACCATAAAACAGAATACATGACAATTAAAACCTATGATGCTTTTTCAAGGCTATCCATTTTTGACATAAATCGTGTTACCAATTTTTTATTTCAAAATTTCGATCAGTTTAGGGATTCAAAAAGCGCAATAAGAAAATCTTTAATGTATGCCGCCAAGGAAATACCCGGCTTGGGTGGTTATGTGTTTGTTATGGAAGACAAAGATGAAATTTTAGGGGCCGTTGTGGTAAACCGAACCGGAATGAACGAGTACCTTTCAGAAAACATTTTAGTTTACGTGGCCGTTAAAAAAGAACTAAGAGGAAAAGGTTTAGGCAAGAAATTAATAGAGCACACCATAAAATATTGCAAAGGCGATATTGCTATTCACATTAACAAAGAAAACCCGGCCATTAACTTGTTTAAGGACAAAGGATTTAAGGCCAGAAATATAGAGATGCGGTTAGAAAGACCGTAACATTCAATTTAAAAAAAGAAAATACATGAAAATATTATATATAAAAAGAAATACAAAATACGAAAAACGATATACCTCTAAAATGGGAGAACTTACAACAAAAGTTACCTACATTAAACGCTATGTTTTGGGGCTTCCGGTAAAAACACTTCATAAATATCGTGAGACTTATTTTGGTGAAGTAAAAAGCTGTGACGACTGTATGCTGTTCATATAGTTTATTGGTAAAATTAACCATAAAAAAAGCACCTTTTTAGGTGCTTTTTTTAGTTATTTAAAAGAGTTTGATTAGAATTGGTAACGGATACCAAGCGCAATATCAAAATCTAAATCATCTCTGTAATCACCAAAACCAAATTCTGGTCTGGCATCAATTGAAATTACCAACGGAATGTCAAAGTTGTATTCGATACCAATGTCACCCGCAGCAAAAATAAAGGTTTCGCTGTCATCAAATCCAGCAGGTACGTTGTCAAAGCTATAAGAGCCAATACCGCCACCTACACCTGCAAACCAGTTGAAATTACCATCAAGAAGCCAAACCCATTGGTGCAAAGCAGCCAATTTAAAGCCATCGTAGCCATTACCGCTTCTTAATCCTAAATCTAATTCCAATCGGGTATCGCTACCCAATGCACGCTGATACGAGATTTCTGCTCCAAAACCATCGCTATCTCCTAAACGAAGTCCAATGGCATTCTCAGAAAAATCCTGAGCGTTTGATGTTATTGCAAAACCTAATACTGTTAGTGATAATAAAAATAATTTCTTCATAAAGTGTAAGTTTTAATGTTATTTGAATATACGATGTTTTGAACAGAATAGATCATTTTTGATCATCGTACTATTTTACAAAAATAGCATGCTCATTGTTATTATATTTAACAATTTTATAGTTTTATAAACAATTTAACAGCCAAATGACCTTAACGCCACATTTACAGGAACTAAGCAAATCGCTTACTGGAGAATTATTTTTTGACGACTTAATAAAATCGATTTATGCTACCGATGCATCGGTTTATAGAATGTTGCCATTGGCTGTGGCGTACCCAAAAAACAAAGAAGATTTAAAGCAACTTATTGCTTTTGCAAAGAAACACAAAACCTCATTGATCCCTCGTACGGCGGGTACTTCGTTGGCAGGGCAATGCGTTGGCGAGGGTATTGTGGTCGATGTTTCAAAACACTTCACCAAAATTATAAATGTAGATGAAAAGGCGAGAACTGTAACGGTTCAACCAGGTGTGGTGCGTGATGCTTTAAATAATTATTTAAAACCCATGGGCTTGTTTTTTGCGCCCAATACTTCCACTTCAAACCGTTGCATGATTGGCGGCATGGTAGGGAACAACTCTTCGGGAACTACCTCGATTCAATATGGCGTTACCCGCGATAAAGTTATTGAAATGCATACCATTTTAAGTGACGGCAGTGAAGTGGTTTTCGGGGAAATGGAGAAAGCAGAATTTGAAAACAAAACAAAAGCGAATAGTTTAGAAGGAAACATATATAAATCGATTTATTCTGAATTGGAATCAGAAGCAGCTCAGAAGCAAATTCGGGAAAATTTCCCAAAACCGGAAATACACCGTAGAAATACGGGCTATGCCATAGATGAACTGATAAACACCGAAGTTTTTTCAGAAACCAACGAAAAATTCAACATGTGTAAGTTGCTTTCGGGCAGTGAAGGTACGTTGGCATTCACTACACAAATCACGTTAAAATTGGACGTATTGCCTCCGCCAGAGGCCATTGTGGTCGCGGCGCATTTTAGCAGTATTAAAAATTGTTTGAATGCCGTGGCTTTGACCATGGAGCATAATTTGTATGCTTGCGAAATGATGGATAAAACCATTTTAGATTGCACCAAACAAAACAAAACCCAGTTTGAAAACCGACAGTTTATCGTCGATGACCCCAAGGCCATTTTAATGTGCGAAGTTCGGGCCGACACGGTTGAGGAGGTGAAGGTTTTAGCCGAAAATTTAATAAAGGACATTGAAGCGTCCAACCTTAGTTATGCCAACCCAAAACTAGCTGGCGACGATGTAAACAAAGCAAACAATTTACGAAGTGCCGGATTGGGCCTTTTAGGCAACATTATCGGAGATAAAAAATCAGCAGCCTGTATTGAAGATACGGCGGTGGCCTTACCCGATTTGGCCAATTATATTATGGAATTCGCCGAATTGATGAAAAGTTACGGGCAAGACGCCATTTATTACGCCCACGCCGGAGCGGGAGAATTGCATTTACGCCCCATTTTAAATTTAAAAAAATCGGAAGATGTGGCGCTCTTCAGAAAAATAACTACTGGTGTAGCGCACTTGGTAAAAAAGTACAAAGGTTCCATGAGTGGTGAACATGGCGATGGCATTGTACGCGCTGAGTTTATCCCGATGATGATTGGCGAAGAAAATTATGCTATTGTAAAACGCATAAAAACTGTTTTTGATGCCGATAATATTTTTAACCCGGGAAAAATTGTTGATGCTTACCCCATGGATAAATCCTTGCGTTATGAAGCTGATAGAGAAGAGCCGGAGGTAGAAACTTTACTTGATTTTTCAAAATCGTTGGGTATTTTAAGAGAAGCCGAAAAGTGCAACGGCTCGGGTGACTGCCGAAAATTGCCCGAATTTGGGGGAACGATGTGCCCCAGTTACCGAACCACACGAAACGAAAAAGATACTACAAGGGCACGTGCCAATGCGCTTCGCGAATTTTTGACCAATTCAGACAAAATAAATAAATTCGACCACGATGAGTTAAAAACCGTTTTCGATTTGTGTTTAAGCTGTAAGGCTTGTGCTAGCGAATGCCCAAGTAGTGTGGATGTGGCTGCTCTAAAGGCCGAGTTTCAATATCAGTACCAAAAAGCGAACGGTGTGCCTATGCGAACCAAATTATTCGCTTACAACAACAATTTGAACCGTTACGGGAGTGTGTTTCCGAAGTTGACCAATTTTATGTTTTCGAACGGAGTGACGTCTTCACTTTTAAAAAAGAGTTTCGGTATTGCGCCCCAGCGCCAGTTGCCTTTAATTTCGAACAAAAGTTTAACTGCTGAGTATAAAAACAGAGCAAAACATTGGACTAAAAAACAAACCATTAAAACAGTGTATTTGTTTAACGACGAGTTTACCAATTATTTGGATACGCCCATTGGTGTGGATGCGATTGAACTGTTGACCGCTTTAAATTATGAGGTGAAAATGGTTGCACATGCCGAATCGGGGCGTTCATTTTTGTCGAAAGGGCTGTTGGAACAGGCCAAAACAGTAGCCAATAAAAACGTTGCTATTTTCAAAGATTTGGTTTCTAGTGAAAGTCCACTTTTGGGCATCGAACCTTCGGCCATTTTAACCTTCCGCGATGAATACCTTAAGTTGGTCGACGATAAAGCTTCCGCTGAAAGCATTTCAAAAAATGTCTTTTTAATTGAAGAATTTATCCAAAGCGAAATAGAATTGGGGCATATAAAACCCGAGCAGTTTACTTCCGAAGTAAAAACGATTAAATTCCATGGGCATTGCCACCAAAAGGCATTGAGTAATCAATTGTCAACATTTTCGGTGTTAAATTTTCCCAAGAATTATAAAGTTACCATCATTCCAAGCGGTTGCTGTGGTATGGCAGGAAGTTTTGGTTACGAAAAGGAACATTATGAAGTAAGTATGAATGTGGGAGAGCAAACCCTATTCCCCGTGGTTAGAAAGGCATCAAAAGAAACGATTATTGCGGCCAACGGTACCAGTTGCAGGCATCAAATAAAAGATGGCACAAAGCGCAAAGCAAAACACCCTATTTCCATTTTACGGGAAGCTTTGCTTGATGATTGACTTTAAAAAGGATTTTTAGGAAAACCTTACGCACAAAATTTACTTTTTGGCATGTTGCTCAACAATGGTAATGGCGGCAATGAGGTCTTTTATTTCCATGTCAACAATTTCGTCCTCAACAATAAAAGGGGCGAGTTTGTCTTTGCTAAAATTGTAAACTTTCCAACGTTTAAATTGGTATTCCAAAGCGGTGAAATTTTCAACCCAATCACCAGAATTCAAGTACATGGTTTTCCCTTGCTTATTTTCTTTGTAAACCATTTTGGGTTGGTGTATGTGGCCGCAAACAACGTAATCGTATCCGTTTTCAATAGCCAAATCGGAAATAACGGTTTCGTAATCATTGATATATTTTACAGCGCCCTTTACGCCGTTTTTTATTTTTTTGGATAAGGAATAGCGTTCCTTACCGCGTTTTTCCAAGCACCAATTTACAAAGCGGTTGATTAGAATTAAAAGGTCGTAACCGTATCCGCCCAATTTGGCCAGCCATTTGGCATTCTGAATGGAAATATCGAAAACATCACCGTGAAAAAACCATGCCCGTTTGCCATCAAGTTCTAAAACCGCTTTATCAACAATAGAAATATTCCCTATAGTGGTGTTGCTGAATTTCCTTAACATTTCGTCATGGTTGCCTGTAATATAGATTACTTCAACACCGTTGGCAGCCATGTTCATTATTTTTTTGATAACCTTTAAATGAGGCTTCGGGAAATACCGTTTGCTGAATTGCCAAATATCGATAATGTCACCATTGAGTATGAGTTTTTTAGGTTCGATACTGTTTAAATAGGTGAGCAAATGCTTGGCGTGGCAACCATAGGTTCCCAAGTGAACATCGGATATTACAGCAATTTCAAGTTTTCTTTTAATCTTCAAAATAGTCGGCGATTGGTTTCTTACAAATTACACCATTTAGTATTATGTAAACATTATCTGATAATTATTTGTATGTCAGTATATTGTTAAGGCAGTGTTATTTAAAAGGACTGTTCGGTAAAGTAGTTCAATTATTAAACGCCGAAAATGGGAAACGAAAAACACAACGAAAAAATGAAATCTTTCAACAATAGAACACTGATAACAATGAGCTATATGCCAAAAAAACTTTATTTTAGCCGAAAAATTGAGAACTTATGGCTGGAAATTCCTTTGGAAAATTATTTAACCTAACAACTTATGGCGAATCGCACGGCTCTGCATTGGGTGGTGTAATTGATGGTTGTCCTCCGGGAATTGAATTGGATCTTGATGCCATTCAAAACGATTTGGCAAGGCGTAAACCTGGGCAATCGGCAATTGTAACACAACGTAAGGAGCCTGATGCCGTAAAGTTTCATTCGGGAATTTTTGAGGGTAAAACAACCGGTACTCCCATTGGATTTGTTATTGAGAACACCAACCAAAAGTCGCATGACTATTCGCATATAAAAGATAGTTACAGACCCAGCCATGCCGATTACACTTACGATAAAAAATACGGCTTACGTGATTACCGTGGTGGTGGGCGTAGTTCGGCGCGCGAAACGGCATGTAGGGTAGTGGCAGGTGCCATTGCCAAGCAAATTTTAAAAGATGTTGATATCAAAGCCTATGTGTCTGCTGTGGGAACCATGAAATTGGATAAGCCTTACACAGAGTTGGATCTCAACCAAATCGAGTCGAATATTGTACGTTGTCCGGACCAAAACATGGCTGCTGAAATGGAATCGTATATTAAGGAAGTACGCAGTAAAGGCGATACTGTTGGCGGCATAGTAAGTTGTGTGATTAAGCATGTGCCTGTTGGTTTGGGTGAACCGGTTTTTGATAAACTGCACGCCGAATTGGGAAAAGCCATGCTATCTATAAACGCCGTTAAAGGATTTGAATATGGTAGTGGGTTTCATGGTAGCACCATGTATGGTAGCGACCACAATGATGCCTTTAATAACGATGGCTCCACAAAAACCAACTATTCTGGAGGTATTCAAGGAGGTATAAGTAATGGTATGGACATTTATTTTAATGTCGCTTTTAAGCCTGTGGCGACACTGATCCAAAAATATGAAACTATAAATAAGGAAGGCAATACTGTTGAAATGCAGGGAAAGGGCAGGCACGACCCCTGTGTAGTACCAAGAGCCGTACCCATTGTAGAGGCTATGGCGGCATTGGTTTTGGCTGATTTCTACCTTATCAATAAAATGTATTGAGTTGAATACATTAAATAGTTAAAACAAAAATAGAAACAAAGCATTTTAATGGTTAAACATTAAATTATTGATAATTATACTTAAGGCCTTATGTGACAAAGCAGTACATAAGGCCTTTATTTTTGAAAAATTTTTAAAAAAATTCGACAAAACGCTTGTTTTTAACGATTAATTACATAGATTTGTACTTTAATCCCTTAAATCTTAACCATGAAATTAAAAATTTTCATTATCAGTTTTGGTCTGTGTTTAGTAACGGGCACAGGTTTTGCCCAAAAAAAGAAGGAAGCCAAAAGCATAATTAGTGAAAAGATCAGCATCAATAAATACCATAACAAGCAAGAACTTGATCGCATGCAAAAAGGTGAACTGATTGATCTTTATACAGAGCGTAACAAAGTTTTGGTAAGAACATTGCCTTACATTGCTTTTGCTACAAAGCCTGGTGTAACTATGACCACTTTGGGGATACCAAATGATTCTGATAACAGAAAAGGTTTGGATGATCAATTTGAAAATACAGATGACTATTTAGAAAAATCTACAGAGTTTCATAATGTGTATTTACCCTATTCTGATACTAAAAACTTAATTGCTGCTATTCTATTTTATGAAGAAATCATGAAATCGTTGCATCAATACAGCGAGTTCAGGTAACAGAGAACCTTTATTTTATTGATTTTACCAAACCATTTTTTGACAAATATTCAAGAGTAAACAGTGTTTTATTGTTACATACTTTGATGCCTACTTACAGTATATTCCTCTTTCATATTTTTTAAATACGTACAAAACAGTCTTTTATCGATGCTTTTAAGTCGTAAATTTGTTAAAAAAGTGTATTTCAACGAAATAATTGGTATTTCATGGGTTTTTTTGTATTTTTGGTTTATAATTTTAAGGAAAAATCGTGATGAGTTTAAATAATAAAATAAGATAACTATGAAAAACTTTACCCAAATCATTTTCATATTTCTTTTTGTAACGGGAAACCTCTTCTCCCAACAGGAAAAGGGGATAGTAGGTTCAGAAAATTGGCTTAACAATTGGACGGACTTTAAATCGACCCAATCAGATTATGGAGAACCTACAAAAATTTTGGCAGGAAATATTGCAGCAAACACCACTTTAGTAAAAGGTGAAGTGTACTTGTTGTTGGGTAGCGTATTTGTTACCAATGGAGCCACATTAACCATTGAACCGGGAGTGGTGATAATGGGCGATTACAAATCAAACGGATCACTTACCGTAACTAAAGGAGCTAAAATTATGGCCTCTGGTCTTCAAACAGACCCTATTGTTTTTACTTCAAACCGTACAGTGAAAAGGGCCGGAGACTGGGGAGGAATTGTTTTGTTGGGTGAAGCACCAACCAATAAATTCGGAAATGGTTCTGCAGTGAAATTTTACCCAGACCTTGTGCCTTCAAGTTATGCCAGTGCCAATTATGGTGGAGAAAACACAGCCGACAATTCAGGGATATTAAAATATGTTAGAATTGAATTTGCCGGAAAGCGCCTTGCTAATGGAGAACATTTTAATGGTTTGCTATTGGCCGGAGTCGGCGACACTACGATTTTGGAAAATGTCATGGTTTCTTATTCTGCAGGAAATGCAATTGAAGCTTGGGGTGGACAGGTAAATATGCTAAATATAGTGTCTTACCGATGCAGCAACAACGATTTCAAATTTAATTTTGGTGCTCAGTGTAACTTGACCAACTCTTTAGCGGTGCGTTCGCCTTACGTTTCGAACAGCACTGGGTCAAGGTGTTTAAAAGTGGCTTCTTATGAAAGAAAGGAAGATATCGATTTTTCTAAAAAGGCAACATCGGTAGTGGCTAAAAACATAACTTTCCTTAATGATAGCGATGATTTAGAAACCGATATAAAAATGGGGCTTGTAAAAGCTGCGGTGTATGTGGGCGACTATGCTTCTTTGGATATGAACAAAAGCGTTATTTCCGGATTCAATCCTGCTGTAATTTTAGAAGATAAAATTAGCATAAACCAAGAAAACTTGGAGAAAATAAAGTTTACTTCAATGTATTTCAACAATTGTAACGGAAATATTTTTGTTGAAAATAATGCTAATAACGAAGATTTGGAAAACTGGTACGGTAACAGTGCTTTTTTTAATGTGTATTCTAAAAGCTCAAACGCTGAAACCTTTATTGACATACGCAACGAAAGAAGACCGGATTTTAGATTACGAATCAACAAAATTATTGCTTCAAACGAGGTTGATCAAGACTTGAGAACAATTGATTAATGTTTATATAATTAGTGACGAATGCCCCAAATTTACTCACTTTCCTTTTTTATTTTATTCATGAATCTGGAAATTCTGTATGGCCCATATTAAGGTTAAAGAGATGATGTTTTAGGGTGTTTTTATTGAATAAAATAAAATTGTGCGGAAATGAAGAATGTTACTAAAATTAGTTTTGTTGTTCTGGTTTTGTTCCTGTCATTATCTCAGAGAGGCAACGCACAAATTGTTATAGGAAAACCAAGTTTAGGCTTTACCCAAGCCTGCGCCAGTCCTTCGTTTAACACGTACAATGTTACTTTTAGTTTTTCGTCAGATACAGCATTGAGTGGCTCTAATCAATTTATCATCGAACTTTCTGACGATAATGGCGATTTTACCAACGCCACAACTATTTATACCTCAAATGCTGGAGCGGTAACAACTTCGCCTGCGACATTAAGTTTTGCAATGCCAAACACCATGTCTGGTGAAGGCTATAAAATTAAAATAAAGAGTACGGCTCCCGCAGCATCAAGTACGCCTTCAAATGCTTTTGCGGCATATTATAAAATTCAAGATACCCCGTTTACCATAAACAATTTAATTGCAACAGGTACATTTTGTGCTGGAGGAAGTTATTTGCTGACGATTGATAGCAGAGTGGATGAGAACAACGATTCGCCACTTCAATACCCTTCACTCACTTACAATTGGTATAAAGAAACCAGCCCGACCACCTCTGTTTTTGTTGCTGAAGGCGCTACACTTTCGGTTAGCGAACCAGGCACTTATTTTGTGGAAACCAATTATGGCACCTGTACTTCCAATTCATTTTCAAACCGTGTAACCATCACTCAGGCCACTTCGCAAAGTTCATTCGAAATTAATTCCAGTAAAGGCAATCCATTTTGTTCCAGTGATGGCCCAACGGTTTTAAGTGCCGTTAATGGTAATAGTTACCAATGGTATAAGGATGGAGAGGCTATTGAAGGGGCTACTAATCAAATGTTCGAAACCGAAGAATCTGGAACCTATTTAGTATCCGTTGATTTGGGAGAATGCTCTACTTCGGCATCGATTGACTTAGATAGTACCGGGTTTTCCAGCAGTATAGATGCCAATGAGGTTGAAATGATTGACGAAAATGAAACGTTGGAAGTTACCGTTACCACCGATGCAAATAACCCTGAATTTGAATGGTATTTGAATGAATCGCTAATTACCTCGGTAACCACTAGCAGTTATGTTATCAGCCAAACAGGTAATTATAAAGTGGTGGTTAACCAAACGGCTGATTGTTTGTCTTCAACCGAACATAGTTTTATGGTGCAAAATCCGTTCCCCGATGTGGCCGAAATCCCTAATTTAATTAGTCCGGATGGAGATAGAGAAAACGATACTTGGGTTATACCACAGCAATACGTAAGTGGAACAAATACACAAGTTACCATTTTAAATGCCCAAGGGAAAGTAGTACTGCAAACCGATAATTACCAAAACAATTGGCCCGAAAATCAAATAGATTTTCAAGATATAACCCCAGTATATTACTACATCATAAAACCTCAAAACGGGAGCGAAAAAAAAGGCTCGATAACGGTTATAAAATAGCATGATAAAACGGGCTCTACATATTATTTTGTTTTTCTGTTTTTTACAGCAACTCTATCCTCAAAACGGCGATGGAGTTGTTGCGTTTGATATACCTGTTCGAAATTCGTTGAAATTCAATCGCCACATTATAAACCCAACTTTTAGTTTCGTTAGGGAGCAAAACAAATATTTAAGCTTTAACAACAAAAGGGAATGGGTGCAGTTTGATGATGCACCACAAACGTATTTGTTTGGTTATGCTGGCCGGTTTGATGAAAATATAGGTGCTGGTCTGTCACTTTTTCAACAAAATTATGGGGTAATGACCACCTTTGGCGGAGTAGCAAATTTTGCTTATAACGCAGTGTTCGATAGGGAAAGCAACCTAACCTTTGGCCTTAATCTTGGGTTTTATAAAAGTGGTATTAATGAAGGGAACGTGGTTACCAATTTCCCTGATTCTTCATTGGATGACGTACCTTCCCATTCTGTAATAACTGTTAACCCTGGGATAAATTATGGTACAGGATTTTTCGATTTTGGTGTATCAATCAACAATTTGGTTTCTTACAATTTATCTGAATCTAAAATGATAGAGGATAATCCAAAACAAGGGATTCAGGGACATATTATGTACACTGGTTATGTGGACAGCCGTGGATTTTTTGATGAAAGTAGGTTTACAGGATTGTTGCGTTCAGAATTTAGAAAGGAAGAAACTATTATTGCGGGCACGGTGATGTTAATGGTTCCAAAAGGTATTTGGGCACAAGCGGGTTACAATACACTTTATGGTATGTCGGCGGGATTGGGTTTGAATATTACAAGTCAAATAGCCATTGAATACAATTATGAAAATGCCATGGGCGATTTGTCCTCGTTTGGTAATTCGCACGACATTACAGTGGCCTACAAATTTAAAAACAGATACCGTTACAGTTATAATGGAGATGATGACGAGCAGGCTTTGTTGATTCCTAAACGAAAAACTTCAAGAAGAACAGTAGCAAGAAAAAGAGTGTCAAGACCTCAAACCAGAACAAGACAACAGGTTGCCAAAACAAATACGAATAGTACTAAGCAGTCAGACAATGTTTCTGAATTTAAAAATGAAGAAGTTAAGGAAGAACAGGCCCGATTGGCAGAAGAAGCTAGAGCAAAAGCAGAACAGGAAGAACAGGCCCGATTGGCAGAAGAAGCTAGAGCAAAAGCAGAACAGGAAGAACAGGCCCGATTGGCAGAAGAAGCTAGAGCAAAAGCAGAACAGGAAGAACAGGTCCGATTGGTAGAAGAAGCTAGAGCAAAAGCAGAACAGGAAGAACAGGCCCGATTGGTAGAAGAAGCTAGAGCAAAAGCAGAACAGGAAGAACAGGTCCGATTGGTAGAAGAAGCTAGAGCAAAAGCAGAACAGGAAGAACAGGTCCGATTGGTAGAAGAAGCTAGAGCAAAAGCAGAACAGGAAGAACAGGCCCGATTGGTAGAAGTAGCCAGAGTAAAAGCCGAGCAAGAAGAACAAACTCGATTGGATGAGGAAGCTAGAGTTAAAGCAGAACAAGAAGAACAAGTCCGTTTGGCCGAAGCAGCTAGAATAAAAGCAGAGCAAGAAGAACAAGCTCGATTAGCAGAAGCAGCCAGAGTAAAAGCGGAGCAGGAAGAACAAGCCCGTTTAGCAGAAGCAGCAAGGGTAAAAGCAGAAAAAGAAGAGCAGGCCCGATTAGCAGAAGAAGCTAGAGTAAAAGCAGAGCAGGAAGAGCAGGCCCGATTAGCAGAAGAAGCTAGAGTAAAAGCAGAGCAGGAAGAGCAGGCCCGATTAGCAGAAGAAGCTAGAGTAAAAGCAGAGCAGGAAGAGCATGCCCGATTAGCAGAAGAAGCAAAAGCAAAATCCGAAAATGAAGAAGACCCAAAAATTGAGACTGAGCAATTGGAGCCCATTGTAGTGGATGCTGCAACGCAAGAAATGAGCGATTTGGCAAAATCATCAACGGTTATTGAAACTGAACAGCAAGCCTTATTAGAACAACTTGTTGAAAAAGTTGCTATTAAACAAAAGGATCTGGAAGATTTGAAAAAAGAGAACGATTTAAGCGAGCAAGGTATTTATCAAGAGCCGAAGGCATTCAAAAGCGTTTCAGCCGAAAATGCTGCTTTAGAAGCTTTAAAAGCTGAAATGGATAACGCTATAACCATTCAAAATGAAAAAATTTCCGAATTGGAAGCCTTATATCAGGATAGATTTAAAAAGACCAGGGATAAGAATGACACCCTAGGGCAATCTTATTTAAAAACCATTTCCTCGTTAAAGCAAGAGCAGGCAAAAATTGTTCAGTCTAAAGAAGATTTGTATACCACGTTGTCCGAGATAAAAGTAGCCACGGAGATTGAAAGAAAACGCAGAATTAAACGAGCGCTTTATGATAACCAAGAAGATCGCTACAACAAAGATAGAGCGGCCTTACAGCGTATTAAAAAGTTTACCAAACCTAGTGATGTGGCTTTAACTTCGGAAGATTTCGACAGTGGTGAAGAACTTAGCAACATTCAAATTGTAAAGGATGTGGCTCATGCCGATAAAGGTTATTATTTAGTTGTGGCTGTTCACAGTGATGTGAATAAACGCGATGATTTTTTAACCAAGGCAGTTGCTGCAGGACGCACCGATATCAACTTTTTCTTCGATGTAAATACTAGCAAATATTATATATATTACGAAAAATTTGATGATGTAAACCGAGCCAGATTAGCTATCGAAAATAAAGGTACAGAACCATATAACAGTAAAATGTCTATGGTAAAAATTGAAAAATAAATGAAGTAAAATTACAGATGATAATTTCTTTTTGAAAAGCCCCAATGAGAAAAGAAATATTAAATATAACCACCATGAAAAAACCTACTTTACTCATCAAGGGTTTGCAAATCCTACTGTTGTTATTCAGCATGCAAACCATTGGTCAAAATTTAGAGCCTTTTGTGCCCCGTTATGATGATGCTATTAAAGGCGATATGCTTTTAATTGGTAACAGTAACATTGGTGTGCACCAAACCAATCCTTACAACGGAACCCGAAACAATGAAAGTAGTACTTACCGAGGCCGTATGGTATACGTTGATATTGATGGAGATGCATCAACGTTTAACTCGAGTATGGCCGAGTTGGATATTCCAAGCGATAGTAACTGTTACCAAATCGCATATGCCGGTTTGTATTGGAGTGCCGTAGTAGAGGGAGATACCCCAAGAGAAAATATAAAATTTAAAACGCCGGGCAGCAACTCATATATTGATATTACCGGAACACAGGTGTATTACCAAAATTCGAGTAATGACCGGAACTCGAATGCCTATGTTTATTATCATGACGTTACTAGTTTGCTAGCAGGATTGGCTAATCCAGAAGGTGAATATATGGTGGCAGATATTTCATCAATGACTTCACAAATGATGCGAGATGGCGACGGATATAATCAAGAAGGTTTGTCGGCTGGTTGGTCACTTTTTGTTATTTATGAAGATCCTACAATGCCTAGTCAGTACATAACATCATTCGATGGATTTACTAAAATTAACAACCGTACTCCCAATAACGAAGCCAGTTTTTTAATTAATGGCTTTAAAACCATACCTGTTGGTCCTGTTAGGGCCAAATATGCCTTTTCGGCCATTGAAGGCGATAGAGGATGGACCAACGATTATTTGGAAATTAACGGTACCAGAATTAGTGCCACAGATGCATCGGGGAACACCATTCGCCCAAGCAACAACTTTTTCAATAGTTCGGTGTCAATTATCGACCCAGCTACAAATGCCCCGGTTCTATTTACCGATAGAAATCCCACGAGTTCAAATACTCTAGGGTTCGATGCCGGAATAGTTAGTATACCGAACCCAGGGAACAACGTTATTAATAACGGCGATACGTCTGCCACTATAAAATTAGGTACTAACACCGATATTTATTACTTCTATTTTAGTGCATTTGCGATTGAAATTATTGCACCAAATATCGTTTTAACCAAAATCGTTGAGGATGAAATGGGCAACGATATTGGTAATCAACTTGTAAATTTGGGAGATGAGCTTTATTATACTATCGGTTTTCAAAATACAGGAAATGACGACGCTACTAACTTAATTATTAGGGATATTCTCCCAGAAAATATTGTATTCAATTACCCAACCGATTTAGATGTGCTACCTACAGGGGTTAGCGTACAAAGTTATGATGAGACAACACGTGAAATTGTATTTAGTGTAGACCGCTCTGTTGTTGAGGAAAACGATCCTGTTTCCGAAATACGTTTTAAAGTAACTGTGGTGTCTTCGTGTAGTTTGTTGAATGATGCCTGTTCGAACATCATCAGTAATCAAGCTTTTGCTACTTACCAAGGTACAATAAACCCTAATTTTACAATATCAAACGATCCTAGTTACGCGACTAATGTTGGTTGTTTGTTAACTCCCGGAGCAACTAATTTTTTAGCGGATTTAAATTGTGACTTCGAAGAGGAAGTTATCCTTTGTGGTGATAATGTTCAGTTAACTGCAGGAAGTGGTTACGACTCTTATACTTGGTCTACAAGCCCATCGGGAACACCTGTTATAGGAGATACGCAATCTATTACGGTTACCGAAGTGGGCACGTATTACGTTCATAACGCTGCAACGGCACCTTGCCAATCCATCGATCAGGTTTTTGAAGTGGTTACTTATGGTGCGGGCGTTGAAAACCCAGTTATTCCTTATGCCAATCAAGTGGTAACTTGTCCTAACGATGGAAAACAACTGCCCAACATATTTTTATGTGGTGCCAACGATTCCAGAAATATAGAAACCGGAATTACCGATGCTACATCAATGATTTGGGAAATTCTTGATGAAACCAGTTGTTCTGCCGTTGCCAATGAAGATTGCGCCAACGAAGACCCCGGTTGTACTTGGAACCAAGTTGAAACTGGTCCAGATTTTTTGGTTGATACAGCAGGGCAATACCGATTGACTTTAAATTATACGGGTGGGTGTTTCAACCAGTTTTATTTTAACGTTTATAGTAATTTATTGGAGCCAACAGTAACTTCACGAGATATTTATTGTAATACTCCCGGTGAAATTGTTGTTGGGGGAGTGCCTAGTGGGTATGAGTACAGTATTGATGGGGTGAATTACCAATCTAGCAATACATTTTCAGTGACTACGGCAAACTTGTATTCCGTTTATATTAGGCAAATAGGTGTAAGTCCAAATCCTTGTATTTTTTCTGTGCCAGATGTACAGATCCGCAACAGGGATTTTACCATTTCATCCATTATTACTCAACCTTTTTGTCATGGTGAAAAAGGAAGTATATCGGTGGCTGCAAATGATGTAAGGCCACAGTATTTCTTTGAGCTATATGATGGAGTAATCATCGTAAATAGTGTGGGGCCAATTTCCCAAAGCGATTATAAATTTGAAAATTTGAATCCCGGGAATTATACGGTAAACGTTTCCACCGAAGATGGTTGTACAGGTTCTGTTGATGTGGAAATTATCGAACCGCCTTTATTGGAAGTTACAGCGGCACTAACCAATCCGCTTACATGTACCGATGGAGAAATAACAGTGTATCCCACTGGAGGAACGGCACCTTACTATTACTATGTAAATGGCAGCACCGATTTCCAAAGTACGCCAATAATTCCAGTGACAACCGCTGGTGATTACGATATTTTGGTAATTGATTCCAATAACTGTTCGGCTGAAACTACTATTTCAGTGGAAGCAACTCCAGCACCGGATTTCACGGTATCGCAGACCGACATCTCTTGTGCGGAAAATGCCAATTCTGGGTCTATCGAAATCAATGTTATCAACCCCAACGGCAACATTTTGGAATATAGCATTGACAACGGTACAAGCTATTCAAATTCATCAGTCTTCAACGGACTTACAGTGGGGAATTACGATGTGGTCGTGCGCTACACTATGGGGTCCGATGTTTGTGAGACTGCCCCACAAACGGTTACCATAACTTCTGCAACAGCTATTTCAGGTACTGCCAACGTAACTACGCCATATAATTGTGTCACCACAGGCGAAATTACAGTTTCAAGTGTGACAGGTGGAACCGCACCTTATGAATTTAGTTTAGACGGTGTGAACTTTCAATCGGGGAACACATTTTCGGGCTTGACTGAAGGGAATTATGCCATTACCATCCGCGATGCTAGCAACTGTACTTTTATTACTACTCCTGCAACGATTGACGCTTTGGATCCGCCAACAAATTTAGATTTTAATGCCACACCATTAAGCTGTCCAGCATTGACTTCTGATGTTACATTAACTGTAACTGGAGGAACTCCAACTTTGGAGTATCGAATAGTTTCTCCAACGGCAACAACTTTCCAAAGCTCCAGTACATTTACAGGATTAGCTCCAGACACCTATACTTTTGAGGTTCGCGACGCTAATGATTGTAGTTATTCCGAATCATTTACTATAGCACCGTTGCCAGCTTTGACAGCAAATACGGTTATCACAAAAAGTTTAGATTGTACTACTTCACCAGACGGGATTATTAGTACAAATATCTCTGGTGGAACCGCGCCATTTTCATACCAAGTATCATTTAACGCAGGCGCCTACGGAAGTGTCACTTCAGTAACAGGAAACAGTTTTGTGCACACCGCGTCAACCGATGGAACATATCAATTCCTTATAACGGATGCGAACAACTGTACGGTCGAAACTGGCGTGCATACTATCAACGCGATTTCGTTGCCAGAAATCACTTCCGTGGTGCAAACGCAGCCGATTTTATGTAGCGGCGACAGCAATGCGGCCATTCAGGTGAATATCAATAACAGCGTGGGCACTCCTGCGTTTACCATCAATGTCTTAAACAATACAACGGGAACGGATTATGGTACGCAAACCTCTGGATTGACAGCGGGCGACTATACCATTACACTCACCGATGCTAATTCCTGTACCGATACCGAAACGATAACCATCAATGAACCGACGCCGATTGCGTTGGATTTTGATGTAGACCCTGTTTCATGTCAGGCAGGGGGCGTTTCCTTAGGAAGAATAATCATTAATTCGGTGAGCGGTGGAACGCCCAATTATTCCTATCACGTTACGGGTGTAAATGGTTATGACCAGGAAATTTCCAACCAAACGGGAGGCATTCAGGTTTTTGAGGTTGTGGATTTCGGGCTTTATGAAATCATCATTACGGATGCCAATGGCTGTTCGGTGATTGAACAGGATATTTTGGTGGCATCGCCGCCAGACGATTTGAACATTGCAACTTTTTCACCACCAGCGGATTGTTCAACCGGAGGTTCGGCGACAGTAACCATTGGTACACCGTTATCAGGTTCAGGACCATACCATTTTGCCATCTACACTGGGCCGGGCATGAGTTACCCTGGAGTGGGCACCTGGCAGGACGAAATCCCTGCCGGAAGCGAAAGCACCACGTTTACGAATTTAATTCCTGGAGCTACTTATACCTTTATCGTGTACGATGAGGCAACCCAATGTTATTATTACGAAACGGCCGATACGTCCATCCCAACCAACTCCCAATTAGGCATTAGTGCTTTGGTACCGAACAACATCACTTGTGTGGGAAGTGCCGATGGCAATGTCAGTTTCGATATCAACAGTGTTTACGGTTCTACTACCGATGTCTCTTATGAAATATTCCATTCGCAATCCTTGGCCACAACAGGCTTATCGGGTAGCGGTACAGTTCCTGTCAATGGAACTTTGCAAATAACTGGTTTGGGCAATCTGGATTTCGGTAATTACGTGGTGGTTATTACCGAACAAGCTGGGGCTACCAATGCCGGGTGTAGCATCGTTTCTGGGCCGTTCAATATTACCGAATCGGCCATCGATTTAAGTATTACAGCATCTGTAGAAAAAAATGCGAATTGTAATTCCAACTCAGGTGTAATCAGTGCCATCGCTAATGATGGAACACCGCCATACCAGTACCAAATGACCACTTCGGCCACGCCACCGTTGGACACCGATCCATCATGGGCTTCTGCCAGCACGTTCAATGCTGATGCTGGAAATTATTATGTACATGTTATGGATGCCTATGGCTGTATCCGTTCTACATCTGTTATCAATCTAGGTTCAGACCCTACACCTGTTGTTGCGGCTTCCGTTAACAATTTATGTACGGCTACCGAAGGGAATTTTCAAATAGACGTTACCCTGCCAACAACGGGGGTAGCACCGTACAGTTACAGTATTGATGGAGGAGCTTTCCAAACAGGTAGCACACCATTTGCTATTTCAAATTTGGCATCGGGAACGCATACCGTTGAGGTACGTGATGCCAATGGCTGCGGAAACCTAGTTTCTATAGATATCGAAGCACCGATAGATTTGGTGCCGGAAGTAACGGCCATAGCCACTTGTAACGATGACGACGGACAAATAACTGTAACGGGCTCTGGCGGTTCGGGGACCTATAATTATACCATCAGTCCCAATCCGGTTTCGATAAGTCTTGCGGGCAATATGTTTTCCGGTGTACCATCGGGCACTTACACGGTAACCATAATCGATGCCGTTACATCATGTTCAGCAGACGCGACTATCGTGGTTCAGCAGGCAACACCACCTACATTCACAACTACACCAACAGCGGTAACTTGTTTTAGTGATAATAATGGCTCGTTCGAAATCAGCGTGAGCGGTTACAGCGGCCCATACAATTACGAGGTTTTCGATAGTTTAGGAAACTCGGTGACCGGGCCCCTAGCGGCAAACACAAGTACAAACCCGATGGTTGTAAATGGAATGACGGCCGGAACGTTTACGGTGGTAATCACTGAAACAGCAATGCCATTCTGTTCGGCCACCTCTAATGTAACAATCAATTCACCTTCGGAAGCGTTGACTTTGACTGTTGATGAGACCTCGAACGTTACGTGTGATGACGGAATGGGCACCATCTCGGCTGTGGCAAACGGCGGATGGGGTGATTACGAGTATGAACTTACGGGAACGGCAACGGTGGCCTATTCTTCCAACGGAACATTCAGCAATTTATCAGCAGGCACCTATACCGTTAATGTGCGCGATGCCGGGGGGTGTATCGTTTCGGAAAATATTACTTTAAGTTTACCTACTCCAATCAGTGCCAACGTTACTGCTAGCACAACAATGCTAGATTGTTTCGGAGACGATAATGCGTCCATTACGGTTTCAGCTAGCGGAGGACAGGGTAGCAATTATTCCTATACACTGAATAGGGTAGCGCCAACGGTAAATTCGTCAGGGCCACAAACCAATCCAGTATTCAATAATTTAGGGGCAGGAACTTATAACGTCACTGTTACCGATGGTTACAACTGTGAATTTGTTTCCGCAGATATTGTCATCGATCAGCCCACGCCTATTGAAGTAGATTTGGTAAAAGAAACGACTGCAACCTGTTTAACCGACGCCTCGTTGACCTTGAGTGCCACAGGTGGTACGGGAAGTTATGAGTATAGCGATTCGGCAAATTTTGCAACGGTTATCGGTACATTTACCACATCGGTGACTTTCCCAGTTTCCGATGGCACTTACCAATATTATGTTCGTGATGCCAATGGTTGTTCGGGAGCCGTTTCCAACGAAATAACCATCGACCCGCTACCAGATTTAATAGTCAATTTAGACACCTCAAATGCCAAAATCAATTGCGCTGGCGATGTTACAGGCGTTATCGTGGCGGAAGCACGGGGCGGCTTGGGCAATTATGTTTATACCCTGCAGGACGCAGCTGGAAACGATATCACTCCAGTAACCCAAGACAGTCCAGGGGTGTTTACAGAGTTGCCTGCTGGCGATTATCAAATTGAGGTAGAAAGTGGTGACTGTTTGGTGACTAGTGCACAGGTTACCATCAGTGAACCAGCTACGCCATTAACAGCAAATTTTGTTGCCAGTAACGTAACGTGTCCGGGAACTAACAACGGCCGATTGGAAATTACTGCAGCGGGAGGAACGGGCATTATAAAATTTGCCATTTCTCCACAGTTGAATCAATTTTTCGACGATCCTGTTTTTGAAAACTTAGCTCCTGGCGATTACCAAGCCATGGCGCAAGATGAAATGGGCTGTTTCGTACTTTACGATTTCACTATTGAAGATGCCGTGCCCGTAGTGCTTAGCATCGTGCCGAATTCTATTATTCCCGAAGTATGTTCGGGTGATATGAATGGAGAGTTCAGTATTGAAATTTCAGGAGGAAATATGCCTTACAGTGTGAGTCTGGATGATTACGAAGGAACTTATACCACAGGCGCAGCTAACCAGACGCAATTCGATTTTACTGGATTAGCCGGTGGCGACCATATCGTTTATGTGCGCGATGCTTTAGGATGTGAAACTGAATGGAATATTACTTTCCCAGAATCGGTGGCAATAAATCCTGTTGCCGAAGTAGTATTCGATTGTGTCAACAATATTTCCATCAATACGGTTACTGTATCGGTAGATGAAAGTGTTGACCCAGCTGAATTGGATTATTCTTTAAATGGCGGAGCGTACCAAGCGAGTAACATTTTTGTTGATGTACCGGCTGGTGTGGGGCATTATGTTGATGTGAGGCATACCAACGGCTGCATCCAGCGTACACCTTTGTTTGATGTGGAACAGTTTGAACAACTTCAGTTGGCTTTAGATGACGGTGAAATAAATTTGATTAAAGCGATAACTGTTGGTGGGGCTGAGCCTTACGAATATACCCTTAATGATGTAGCATATGGAAGTGAAAATGAATTCGTGATATACGAATCAGGTAATTATACTGTTACGGTAACCGATAGTAATGGTTGTACCGCAAGTGCCACACGATATTTTGAGTACATTGATTTATGTATCCCTAATTATTTTACACCAAATAATGATAACCATTTGGATAAGTGGGGGCCAGAATGCATCGGTCAGTATAGAAATATGACCTTCGATATTTTTGACCGTTACGGCAGAAAAATTGCCACGTTGGATGTTAATAATAAATGGGATGGAAAGTACAACGGCAAAGATCTGCCTACGGGTGATTATTGGTACGTTGTGAAACTGAACGACCCGAATGACGACCGTGATTTTGTTGGTCACTTTACACTGTATAGATAATGAAGTTGGCAAATCCCTCAAAAAAGAGCAACATGAAAAAATTAACCTTAACCATATACGTTCTGCTTTTGGCCTTGACCACCAGTTTTGGTCAGGAGCTGAACTTGCCCGTGTTTACCCAATATCTGGCCGACAATAATTTTGTGGTATCGCCTACCTATGCAGGTATCGGTGATAATGTAAAACTTAGAGCCAATGGTTTAACGCAGTGGGTAGGCATAAAGGGCGCGCCCGACAACCAATCGTTTTATGGCGATGTTAGAATTGCAGACCGTACCGGTGTGGGGCTTTCCCTTTACAACGACCGCAACGGGAACACCATCCAGACAGGAGCGAAATTTTCGTTTGCCCATCACCTAATTTTAGATTATTATGCTAAGATGTACCTTTCCTTGGGAATTTCTTATAACCTGAACAATTTTAGGATAGACACAAGTAATTTTATTTCATATAACGATCAAGGTGTACCTATTGATTTTGATGCATATGTAACCGATGAAAGAAGAACCACCAACCATAATTTTGATGTGGGCGCACTCTTCCGGTTAAAGGGCTACTTTTTGAGTTTCAACGTTAATAATGTTTTGGATAAAGACTTTGACCAAAACTTGAGGAAACTTGAGCCCAGTTTGTTATTAAACTATCAGTTTTATACAGGGTACACTTTTAGAGGTCCGAAGAAAAGTGGATTGGAGTTTGAGCCATCCATGTTCATGCAAATGTTCAGTAGCGACAAGCGTTCCAGTACCGATGTCAACTTCAAGTTTAGGAAGTACAACCGTTACGAAGATTATTATTGGGCGGGCATATCGTACCGTTTCTTAAACGACCAGTTTTTCAAACCATTGAATGTGGGACCGATGGTGGGCTTCAAAAAATCAATCTTTTATTTTGGATACGCCTACCAGATTACCACCAACGATCTCTCGGGCTACAACTCCGGAACCCATGTGGTGACCATCGGGCTAGACTTCCTGCAGGGCATAAGCAACTGCCCCTGTACCCAGGATCCCGTGCACCATTGATGACTCATCAGTTAAACAAAAAATAATTTGCCTGTGCCCGTTTTCGGTACGGGCTTTTTTTAAGCATTTTTTAGGGGTTTTGGGGCTGTTCAACCCTACATAAAGAATATATTTGCAGGAATTTTATAAAATTTAAAAACCTACGCAATGTTTTTTTCGTAGGTAGTTTAAAGCAAAGCATGAGGCATAGTTAATCGCTCAACTTTTCTTAAAACATATTAATTCATAATAAATCAAACCATGCAACCATTCAAAAAGAGATTTCAAGTGTCAAAAATTAGTATCCTTTTTACCTTGTTTTTATTTTCTATTTCAATTTTAAGTGCCCACGAAATTAGCGGCACAGTAGTTTCTAAAGAAAAAGGCGAACCCATTCAAGGAGTTGGGGTTTATAACAAAACCAATGGCGCCTATACCTATACCAATATTTCTGGCTATTTTGAGTTGGATGATGTGTCATTAAATGACGAGATCTTTTTTTACAGTTTGGGTTACGAAAATACTTCGATTGTAATCACCGAAGTTCAGCTTTCAACAAAAATCATAGTAGCATTGAAAGAATCGCCCGCATCATTGGATCAAGTTTTAATCGTGTCGAAACCCAATGTGCTGAGTACCTTTTTGAATGTCGATTTAAAAACCAACCCCGTTAAATCTTCACAGGAAATTCTCCGAAAAGTGCCTGGTTTAATGATTGGGCAGCATGCCGGAGGTGGTAAGGCCGAACAAATATTTTTGCGAGGTTTTGATATTGACCACGGTACCGATATCGCCATAAATGTTGATGGCATGCCCATAAACATGGTATCGCATGCGCACGGGCAAGGCTATTCGGATATGCATTTTATCATCCCCGAAACCATTGATAATATCGATTTTGCCAAAGGAAGCTATTACGCCAATAAAGGCAATTTTAACACGGCTGGTTACGTGGATATTGGCACCAAAAAAACGATTAAAGATAATCTGGTATCTGTGGAAGCTGGGCAGTTTAGCACCTTGAGGGCATTGGCTATGACTAAAATTTTGGAGGAAGAACATAGCAGTGCCTATGTAGCTTCAGAACTGATGTTGTCTGATGGTGTTTTCGAATCACCACAAAATTTCAACCGTTTGAATATCATGGGGCGTTATCATTTCAATAACCACCAAGACCAAGAGTTGAATTTGTCGGTGTCACATTTTCAAAGTAAATGGGATGCTTCGGGGCAAATTCCCGTTAGGGCTGTAGAGCAGGGTTTAATAGGCCGTTTCGGTGCGATTGACGATACCGAAGGTGGTAACACGAGCCGAAGCAATATTTGGGTGAACCACACCAAACAATTGGATTCGCATTCTAAAATTAAAACCGATGCTTATGTGTCTAAATATGATTTTGAACTGTTTTCAAACTTCACTTTTTTCTTGGAAGACCCCGTAAATGGCGATCAAATCCATCAAAAGGAAAATAGGACTATTATTGGAGCTACGTCGGTTTACGACCAGGCCATTCATTTAAAAAACAACAATTCGCATTTAAGATATGAATTAGGAACAGGATTTAGGTACGACGATGTTAACGATGTACAATTATCGAAAACATTGAACCGACAAACCGTTTTAGAGCGATTGGCCTATGGGAATGTGGATGAGTTGAACGCCTTTGCTTTTGCTAGCTTAAATTGTAAAACAGGAAATTGGACGCTGAATCCAGGAGTAAGACTCGATTATTTTAAGTTCGATTACGAAAATTTACTTACTGAAACTTACGATAACAAAAGTGAAAATAAAACCAAGGTAAGTCCGAAATTGAATGTCATTTACGCTGCTTCACCAAAACTGCAATTGTTTGCAAAAACAGGATTAGGGTACCATTCTAACGATACTAGGGTGGTGGTGGCCAATGGCGGCGAGAAGATTTTACCAACATCTTTTGGAAGTGATTTAGGGGTGATTTACAAACCGCAAAACCGACTGATATTTAATGCAGCGCTTTGGAACTTATTCTTGCAACAGGAATTCGTTTACGTTGGCGATGCCGGAATTGTGGAGCCTAGCGGAAAAACCGAACGCTACGGTATAGATTTTGGAATGCGTTATCAGCTAAACAATTGGTTGTTTTTCAACACCGATTTAAATTATACCTATGCCCGTAGCAGTGAAGACCTAGATGGTGAAAATTATATTCCGTTGGCACCAGATTTTACGTCAACTGGTGGATTGAGTATAAAAGACTGGAAAAACTTTTCCGGAGGAATTAATTACAGATATATTAAAGACCGTCCGGCGAATGAAGATAATTCGATTGTTGCCGAAGGTTATTTCGTCACTGATTTGAACCTGAACTACACGCTTAAAAATTGGACTTTTGGTTTAATTATTGAAAATCTGTTTGACACTGAGTGGAACGAAGCTCAATTTGCAACAGAAAGCAGGTTGTTTAATGAACCCGAATCTGTTGAGGAAATTCATTTTACACCAGGGGCACCGTTCTTTTTAAGGGGAAAAATTTCGGTTAGGTTTTAAAAACCTCTGCCAGTCCGTGTGCGATAATATAGTATTGAAAAAAAATGGTATCGAGAATTAAATCGATACCATTTTTTGTTTAATGAGGTGTTTAAGTTTTAGATTTTTTACTCTAAAATTTTAATCATTTTAAACGATTTGAAAAGGTGAAATACACCGGGGAGAATGACGAGTCCGCCAATAATCAACGAAATGCCCAAAACATTTATAGTGCTATCGGTGGCAGCGGTTTCAATAATGCTCATTTCGGTGTTCGAAGCAATAATTAAATTAGGGTAATGGGTATTCAGTGCAGCCAAAATAATGAGAATCACTTGAATTCCAGCCAAGGCTCTACTTACTATTTGTCTGGCGTCTTTTATGCTTTTCATCAGTGGGAAAATTAAAACTCCCGATAGCGCCACAAGACCGATAGTATATGGATTTTTCAGAAAATCGGTGACGAATTTAATTTCAAAAATCATTCCGTAGCTAAGCACGATAAAGCCTAAAACAATAACTGTAATATTGGCTATTCTTGATTTTTTAACATAGATAGGTCGATTGGTTTCGTTGGTTTCCCCAATGAGTAAAATTGACGTGAGGAAAGCGCACAGGGCAGCAAAAAAGAGTCCCACCAAAATGGAAAATCCGTTTAACCACGGATTTACAAAAAGTTCAGCAAACGAGTAATCGGTGTAGTTTTCAGCGATAATCAATTCGCCGGAAATCATAGCACCTGCGGTCATTCCCAAAAAAATAGGGGTCACAAAACTTGAAATCCGGAACATCCAGTCATATACAATCTGAGATTTATCTTTATAAGCATCATAATGCCTAAATACAAACGCCACGCCGCGCATAGTTATTCCCAATAAAACCAGAGTGAGCGGTATGTGCAAATACACGACTAAAACATTGTAAAACTCCGGAAACCCCACCCAAAGCACAACCACTAAAATGATGATCCAAATATGGTTGGCTTCCCAAACAGGACCCATAACGCTGTAAACTGTTTTTTTGGTGATTTTTTGGTTTTGCTCCGAAGAAAACAATTCCACAATACCTGCTCCAAAATCTGCTCCAGCCAATATCACGTAAAGTAGCAGAGATACCAATAAGAAAAAGAGAACGACGTATAGCATATTAATCAGTTTTTGAAGTATTCAACGATTTGATTTGGCGCGCCATCAACCAAGTTACGGCAATCGTTAGAATACCGTAAAGGAATAGGTAAAAATAGAAACTATAAATCATGCCCGGCATGGGGGTAACAGCATCTTTGGTGCGCATTACATTATGGATTATCCAAGGTTGGCGGCCCACTTCAGTAACAATCCATCCGGCTTCCAAAGCAATGAATCCAAATGGAGCGAGTATGGCAAATAATAGCCAGTACCAATTTTTATTCCACCACGATTTTCTTTTTAAACTAATGAAGAATAAACCGCCAACAACCATAAGCAAAGTACCAATGCCCACCATAATTTGAAAGGCATAATGTACCATGGGCACGTTGGGTTTTACATCATCGGGAAAATCGTTAAGGCCTTTTACTTCGGCATCAAAATCGCCAAAGGCTAAAAAAGATAGCGCTTTTGGAATTTCAATTTTATGTGAAACGGAATTGTTTTCAGCGTCAACAATACCGCCAATATACAATGGAGCTCCCTTTTGGGTTTCGTAGTGGGCTTCCATAGCAGCCAGTTTTACGGGTTGCCGCTTGGCAATGTCTTTAGCCGAAAGATCACCGCTTATCGGTTGTAAAATAGCGGCAACGGCACCAAAGGTAATGGCTATTTTAAAGGCTTTTTTATGAAGCTCAACTTGTCGCTGTTTGTAAATTTGATAGGCATGAATTCCAGCCACGGCAAAACCAGTAGCCGTAAAAGCGGCCAAGGTCATATGAAGGGCTTGCGTGAACCAAGCGGGGTTGAAAAAGGCCTCGACAGGGTCGATGTTTAGAAACTGCCCATCGATATAATCGAAACCTGATGGCGCGTTCATCCATCCATTGGCTGAAACCACCAAAATACCGGAAGCCACACCAGATAGTCCTACAATAACCCCTGTAAACCAATGGAATTTTTCTGGGATTTTATCCCATCCGTAGAGGTAAAATCCGAGGGCAATGGCTTCTACAAAAAAGGCTGCACCTTCCAACGAAAAGGGCATACCAATAATGGGGCCGGCATATTTCATAAATTCGGGCCAAAGCAAACCCAATTCAAAAGAGAGTGCCGTACCAGAAACAGCTCCCGTTACAAAAAAGATAGCTACACCTTTTTGCCAAGATTTTGTGAGTTTCAGGTAAATGGGATTTCTGGTGTTGAGCCATTTTTTATGTGCGATAACCATAAAAAAAGGCATAACCATACCAATACAAGCAAATACAATGTGAAAAATGAGGGTAAATGCCATTTGCAATCTTGCGGCATCTAAATTATCCATGGAGAAGGCTTTAAAGTAATACTACAAAGATACTTTATAAAGCTTAATTTTTGGGTGATTTTCATTACAAAAAAAAGTAATGAATACGTAGAATTTTAAATAATTCATTTAGATAAAATTAATTTTGATTCTAAACGATTAATTGACGGTTCATTTTAATAACCCTTCCTGGGTTGCCAACAACTACGGCATAATCGGGTACGTCTTTCAAAATAACAGAGCCAGCGCCAATGGTACACCATTTTCCAATTTTAACTTTCGGAATAATTACCGCGCCAGCACCAATATGTGTACCTTCGCCAACTTCAACAAGGCCACAAAGTGCAGCATTAGGTGAAATATGTACAAAATCGTGAATTATGTTATCATGATCAACGCTGGCTAATGTGTTTATTATAACGTGTTTTCCTACTATTGTGTTAGCTTGGATTACTGCCCCAGCATAGATTACAGTACCGTCTCCTATTCTTGAATTGGGGTCCATTATCGCGGTACGGTGGATTGCTTTTGTAAATTTGGTCTTTAGAAATTCGGCTATATTGTTTCTTTGCTTGTTGTCTCCAATGGCAATAATAAAAGGAGCACCTTCGTGGGGGAAATCTAAGCTGTTCTTTCTATTTGTTACGGTAATGTTTTTTGATAATGGATGACTAAGACAGGGATTATCGTCAAAAACCTCACAGATTTCAACTCCATTTTGTTTTAAAACAGACTGTATAACTTGTGAGTGGCCCCCAGCTCCATAAAGTCTTACTTGTTTACTGTCATTTTTGTCAGTCATCAACATATTTGGTTAATCTGTATTGATTAAATTCAATACAATAAATCAAATGTATTTAACCTAGAAAACCTAAAATATGACAACGGTCAGTAAACGATGTTTACGAGCCTATAGTAAACAAATATACCCTTACTTAATTATTGTTCCACAATTTCAACTTCAAAAAGTTTATCCCATCGCTTTCCGGTAACGAAAATGGTATTGGTTTTTGGATTGTAGGCAATGCCATTAAGTACATCCAAACCTTGGTGCTGTGTTACTTTGTTTTTTAATGGTGTAAAATCGATAACGCCTTCAATAGCCCCATTTTTAGGGTTGATGATGGCCACCCCGTTTTTTTGGTAGCGGTTGGCATAAATTTTTCCATTGATCCATTCCAGTTCGTTGATGCCTATAATTTTTCCTTTGTTGGTACATACTTGAATGTAATCTTCCTCCACCAAAGTTTCTGGGTTTAACGACCAGATTTTTTCCGAACCATCGCTTTTGTAAATAATGTCGTTATCGTTACAAAGGCCCCAGCCTTCTTTACTGTTACCGTATTTAAAGTTTTCCAATTTTTCAAAGGTGTTAACGTCGTAAACAAAACCGACACCTTCACGCCATGTAAGCTGAAAAACCTTATTGTTTAAAATAGTGAGACCTTCGCCAAAATATTCATCGGCCAAGTTAATGTTTTTAAGCACTTTTCCCGTTTTATAGTCTACTTTACGGAGCTTAGATTCTTTGTACTGCCCAGTGCTTTCATAAAGTGTATCGTTATAAAATTCAATGCCCTGAGTGTAAGAGGTAATATCGTGAGGGTACTCGTTTATAATTTTGAACTTATATATTTTGGGCGTTTCACTACTCAAAATGGTAATCTGTGAGGATACGGTTGATTGCTTTTCACTATTGTAATACACCTTGGCCTCAATGGTGTGTTCGCCTAATTTGAGATCGTTGAGCGGTAGGCTAGAAGCTATTTTTTTATCATCAATGGAATAGACAACCGAATCGATTTGGTGGTCTTTTTTGTTTTCTAAAGTGAGTTTTAGTGTTTCAGAATCTGAAATATTACCTTTTTTTGCGTTGGTGGTGATGCTAAAATCACTTTTTTTATTTCCGGTGTTAGATCCGCAACTAAAAACAAGTGCGCTTAAAAATATGATTGTGAGATATTTGAATCTTGTCATGGTTTAAAATGTAATTTTAGGCAAGATATTTATTAAAAATCAGTTTAAAAAATCATTGCGAAAGTTTTAAAAGGTTGTATCTTTGCACTCGGCAAGTCCTACACAACCAGCTCCTGTTGAATCCTCCAGGTCGGGAACGAAGCAAAGGTAAATGGTCGTAGCGGTGTGATGTAGGTAGCTTGCCTTTTTTTGTACAATAAATTTAAATCTTGAAAGCTTATGCGAATCAAGATTTTTTAGTTTATTGCACCTTTAACTTCAAAAATTTCACTAATGTCTAAAGTTGTTTTGATTACCGGAGGTTCTTCTGGAATAGGAAAATCCATGGGAGAATTTTTAACCGAAAAAGGTTTTAAGGTTTACGGTACTAGCCGAAATCCCGAAAAATATCAAAATAGCAAGTTTCCTATTTTGTCTTTAGATGTGAAGGATAACGTCATTATAAAACAAACGGTTTCAGAAATCATTTCGAAAGAAAACCGTTTGGATGTGGTAATTAACAATGCTGGTGCTGGTATTACCGGGCCTATTGAAGAGATTCCTGAGGAAGAAATTAAAAACAATTTCGACACCAATTTTTTTGGCCCCATAAATGTGATTAAAGCTGTGTTGCCGCAAATGCGGAAACAACATTCTGGACTTATAATTAATATCACTTCAATAGCGGGTTATATGGGTTTGCCATATCGAGGTGTTTACAGTGCCAGCAAAGGAGCGCTAGAGCTATTAACCGAAGCGTTTAGAATGGAATTGAAAGATTTTAATATTGAAATGACTAATGTGGCTCCCGGCGATTTTGCAACCAACATTGCCGCAGGACGCTATCATGCCCCGCTTTTAGATGATTCACCCTATAAAAAGCCTTATGGGAATACACTAAAATTAATGAATGAACATGTTGATAGCGGCAGCAACCCGAATCTGATGGCAGAAGCGGTTTATAGCATCATCAACACGCCAAAACCAAAGGGGCACTACAAAGTAGGGGAGTTTATGCAGAAATTTTCAATTGTGCTGAAACGCATTTTACCCGATAAGATTTATGAAAAACTTTTGATGAATCACTACAATCTGTAACCGTCAGTCTATTGATTTATTAATCCCAATAATTGCTCTTCAAAGTGCGAAGAAAAAATGTTGGTATGGCTATTTATTATTTTAGAGTGTTTGTCTAAAATAATAGTTTTGGTCATAGGGTATATAGCCAATACTTCTTTACCTTTCTTGGCGTCTTTAAGCTTGTATTCGTTAGTTTGATCGAACTGGTGGCCTTCAAGCATTTTTTGAGCTTTTTGAACACCGCACTTATCAATATTTATAGCGATAAAATTAACCTCTGGATATTTGGTTTTTAGCTCATTGATTTTATAATGCGATTCCTTAAAATGGTCGTAATACACCTGAGACCAAAATGTAATCGCTGTAGGTTTGTTTACCAATTTGTTGATGCTTGTCGTTTTGTTGTTGTAGCTCACTACATCGACAATAGGAAGTTTAGATCCTTCTTTTAAAGCGTTTAAGGATTTGGTGTAGTGCACCATCATATCCTTTTGCTTTTGGTTATTGCTTTTTTCTAGATATGAATTTAAAATTTCATTGTTGTCGTGTTCATTTTTACTTTTAGATAAAAATCGCATGGTAAAATGGTACAACAAATCTTCTTTGGTATCTGAGTTTTCAACCAAACCGTCAATTAAATTGAGTCTGTTTAAGTTGTAACATAACGATTTTCTACTGAAATTTTCCGTAGTGCAATTTTCGTCAAACATTTTTAAGGATATGTTGCTAAAATGATGCCTTAAAAAAGCGATGTAATTATGGTAGGTGCTTAAAAACTCGTCGTTGTAATTGATATCTTTCCGGTAATCATAAAAATCATTAGGCAAAGATTTTAAAATAGCCACTTTATCCTGCCCGTAGTGCACAAACGGATAGACCTCTTTATTGGAGTAATAGCTATAATTAATGTTCGATTCGGCGATTTTCAAAAATAAATCAGAAGGTTTGTGCTTGCTTTTAAAGTGCTCCAAAGCCTTTACCCTTATAGATTTTAAGGAATCGACATGGTTTTTGTAGGCCTCTGGACTTAATTGACAGAGTCTAACAATTTGTTTTTCCTCTTTTTCGTTTTCTAAAAATTCATTAATGAGGTAGTTGTTTTTTTTATCGCCTTCACCGGTAAACACCAACGATTCATCAAACTCCAGAGTATTAAGCCTAAACAGGATACTGTCTTGGGGCTCAAGTAAAATCATTTGGAATTCACCACCGTGCCTAAACGTATAAAGGCCTTGTTGTAAATCATCAATTTTATATAAAAATCGGTTTCTGCCATCCAGCTTAACGGTGTCTATAACTGTTTCATTTCTAGATAGTACAACGTAGTTGGTGTTGGGGTTTATAATTTCACCACCAAAATAGGCGTAATTAGCAAGGTTGTCATTTTCCTTTTTACAGCCTAAAACAGTAATCAGTATAAAAATAAAGGCAGTGTAAAGCTTCATAAATCCGTCGTGAGAGTGTATTCTTTAAAGCAAAAGTATATCTTGTATTTATAAAGTCTTGTTAATGCGTTGTTAAATGTTTCCTAATCAAAGCAGTATATAATTAGTACAAATAACCTAAAAAAAGTGCTAATTATGAAATGATGAATAAAATAATTGAGTAGCGAAGTTTCGTCTTACCAATGTAATTCTCTACTTTTGCAAAAAAATAAAAAATCCTATATGTTATCAGTATCAAATCTTTCGGTTCAGTTTGGAAAACGTGTTCTTTTCGACGAGGTGAATACCACGTTTAACAATGGCAATTGCTACGGAATTATTGGTGCCAATGGCTCCGGAAAATCTACATTTTTAAGAATTCTTTCCGGAAAGCAGGAGCCCACTTCTGGCCATGTGTCGCTTGAAACCGGAAAACGCATGTCGGTGTTAGAGCAGGAACACAATTTGTACGATGAGCATACGGTACTGGAAACGGTATTGATGGGAAATAAGCCGCTTTTTAAAATTAAAACGGAAATTGACGCGCTTTATGCTGACTATAGTGATGAAAATGCTGAAAAAATAGGAGAGCTTCAAGTTGAATTTGAAGAAATGAACGGTTGGAATGCCGATAGCGATGCGGCCGCTATGCTTTCAAACTTGGGCATCAAAGAAGATTTGCACTACACCATGATGAGTGATCTGGATGGTAAACAAAAAGTACGTGTGCTTTTGGCACAAGCACTTTTTGGAAACCCCGATGTGCTGATTATGGATGAGCCTACCAACGATTTGGATTACGAAACCATTTCGTGGTTGGAGAATTTTTTGGCCAATTACGATAACTGTGTGATTGTCGTATCGCACGACCGTCACTTTTTGGATGCCGTTTGTACGCATATTTCAGACATCGACTTCGGAAAAATAAATCACTATTCCGGTAACTATACGTTTTGGTACGAGTCGTCGCAATTAGCGGCAAAACAGCGCGCACAACAAAACAAAAAAGCAGAGGAAAAGAAAAAGGAATTGGAAGAGTTTATCCGTCGTTTTTCTGCTAACGTCGCCAAAAGTAAACAGGCTACCAGTAGAAAGAAAATGATTGATAAGCTTAATGTTGCCGATATACGCCCAACTAGCCGACGCTATCCTGCCATTATTTTTGAACGTGAGCGTGAAGCTGGCGACCAAATTTTGAATGTTGAAGGATTGTCAGCATCGTTGGATGGCGACGTGTTATTTAAGGACATCGATTTGAATTTAGCCAAGGGCGATAAGGTAGTAGTCTTTTCAAGAGATTCGAGGGCTACCACCGCGTTTTACCAAATTTTGAACGACAAAGAAAAAGCCGATGCCGGTAAGTTTGCTTGGGGAGTTACCACTACACAATCTTATTTGCCTTTAGATAATAGTGAATATTTTAACAACGACTTAAATCTTATTGATTGGTTACGCCAATGGGCAAAAACCGAAGAAGAACGAGAAGAAGTTAACATTCGCGGATTTTTAGGGAAAATGATTTTTAGTGGAGAAGAGGCTTTTAAAAAATCATCAGTATTATCGGGAGGTGAAAAAGTAAGATGTATGTTATCGCGAATGATGATGCAAAGAGCTAATGTTTTGATGCTGGATGAACCAACCAACCACCTAGATTTAGAAAGTATTACGGCGTTTAACAACTCGCTTAAAAACTTTAAAGGGACTGTGTTGTTTACCACACACGACCATGAGTTTGCACAAACCGTGGCCAATCGAGTAGTGGAGCTTACACCAAATGGGGTGATAGATCGTTACACCACATTTGATGATTATATGCAAGACAAGAAAATCAAGGAATTGCGTGAAAAAATGTACGCGGTTACAGCTTAATTTAAATATCTCTTATAATTGAAAAACCTCGAAGTGATAAGCTTCGAGGTTTTTTATTTAGGTGTTTTTTATAAGTTTTACTTATTCCTGTAATTCGGTAGATAGTGTTTTTATTGCCTTTAAAGCACGATCCAGTTCGTCTTTGTGAACATGTATTTCTTGAAAACCTTGACCAAAAGTACCAAAACCAGCTAATCTAGCAGATTCCGATTCATCTTTAATAATCGCGCAAATATTGATTTTTTCCAACTCACTAAAAATGCGTTGCACTTCAATAAAACTTCCCGAAAATATTTTAATGTAGTTTGACATGGCTATAGGGTTTTAAGGTTTTACGTTTTTAAAAAGAGGGATATATTAGCAATTTAATATTTGTATTAAGCTTCAAGTTCCGAAGTTAAATGCTCCACAATGGGCAGGGCTTTTTCTATTTCGTCTTTATGTACCGATATTTGATGGAGGGAGGCATTGGTAGAGCCAAATATGGGGGCCAACCCATAATCCGATTCATCCTTTACCACAGGAATAATGTCTTCATTTTCCAGAGCGGCAACAATGCGTTGCACCATGGCGTAATCTCCAGTGAAAATCTTAATGTAGTTCGACATGGCATTCCGTTTTATTGGTTTCCTCTCCAATTTACTAAAAATTATTGAATAAGAACCCAGTTTACGGAAACAAGTGGTTTAAAAATGGCCCACTAAACCAATTTGATTGGGCTTAATAGCCAATCGCCACGATATTTTTTTTGAATCTCTATTCGCGGCACTGTACACTTTCGTGTTGTTAAGGAAACGGTCTACACAATCGACCACAATAATGCTAATAGCGGCACTAAAAGCGGTGTCGGTTACCCAATGGGCATTTGCAGTAAGCCTGGAAAGCGGTATGATTGAACCTATGGAATAAGTGGCGACTTTTGCCCAGGTACTATTGAATTGTTTGGCAATAGAGTGTGCCATGGTCATCGATAAAATGGTATGTCCTGATGGAAAGGAGTGAAAAGCGCCTTCTGGTGAAAACGGCTTGAAATCAAAAGCACCGTAACCCGAATTGGGTCGTGCACGCCCAATGGCATTTTTTGCGAAACTTTGTATAAGGCCTGTGGTTACCGATGATGAAATGATAAGTACGCTGGTTTTTCGGATGGTTTCGCTTTTCGTGATCAAACCCACACCGTACAGGCCAGCATTGACCATAAAATAGTTCTGCGGGCTTCCAAAATACCAACCAAAATCCTTGACCAACTGCGGGGCTTTGGCGTCTTGTCTTTTAAAAAATTGGTTTGCAGGTTCGTCGATGGATGACAGGGCAAGGGTTCCCGCCACTAAAAAACCGAGCGTTTTAAAATCTTTACCTTTCCAATGTGCCGGACGCGAAACAGAGTGTTTTACACTTTGCCAAGTATATTTAGCATCGTGTTTTAACAGTTTCCATCGCGAGAGGCTGTCTACCGGTTTTTTAAGCGTATCGTTTTGAGCAGAAACAGACACCGAAAAACACAGCAGTACAGTAATAAAAAAGCCTCTCATACTTCTATAATTCTAGCGTAATTCTGCACCAAGTTGTTTTTCAAAATTGCTTTGCAACTTGTTCATTATTTTTTCGATTTGCTTATCGGTAAGTGTTTTTTTGTCGTCTTGAAGCGTAAAGCTCACCGCGTAACTTTTTTTGCCTTTTGGTAAGTTTTTACCTTGATAAACATCGAATAAGTTAACGGCCTTTAATAGCTGCTTTTCACTTTGTTTGGCAATTTTGTAAATCGATTCAAAAGTGACGTTGTCGTCCAAAAGTAATGCAAAATCTCGGCGTACTTCGGGATATTTTGGTATTTCTGTGAATTTTATCTTGTTGTGCTTCACTAAATCTAAAATAGTATCCCAGTTGAAATCAGCATAAATCACTTCCTGTGAAATATCGAAATGTTTTAAAACCGATTTTTTTACCAATCCGAAATCGACCAATTTGTTTTTACCTAAACCTAAAGTCAAGCCTTCAGAAAACAAATCGTTGGTGATTGGTGCTTCCTTGAATCTTGAAATGCCCAAACGTTCTAAAATTGAAACAATCAGCCCTTTCATTAAAAAGAAATCACTTTTTTTACTGATATTGGTCCAGTTTTCGGCGTTTTGGTTACCCGTTACAAAAAGCGATAAATGTTTAAACTCTTCGCGTTTATCGTTGTAACCATGATAAGTTTTTCCGAATTCGAATAGTTTTAAATCGGAGCGTTTTCGGTTAATGTTAAACGATACGGCTTCTAACCCAGAAAACAACAATGATTGGCGCATTACCGACAAATCGTTACTCAACGGGTTAAGCATGCTTATGTTGTGCTCTTCTTTTAACTGTTCGCTTAAAGCCACGTAATTTGGTGTAGTAAGCGAATTGGCCATAATCTCGAAGAAGCCTTGCGATACCAATTGGTTACCCACCACGTTCTGTACTTTATAATCCTCAAAACGGGAAGTGGCCGAAATAGAAGCATTTAGCTTTTCAGTAATTTTGATATTGTTATAGCCATAAACCCTTAAGATTTCCTCTATAATATCGGCTTCGCGCTCTACATCGTTACGATAGGCTGGAACGGTTAAGCCCAATCCGGTTTCGGTAACATTGTTCACTTTTATGTCCAAAGAAGTTAAAATACGCTTGATGGTTTCTTTAGGAATTTCTTCACCAATTAATTTTTTGGCATTTTCAAAACTTAATCGGACTTCGAAATCTTGGATTTTCTTCGGATAGAAATCAACAATGTCGCTAGTAACTTCGCCGCCTGCCAATTCTTGAATGAGCAAGGTGGCCCGTTTTAAAGCGTATTCTGTAATATTTGGGTCGATGCCACGTTCAAAACGGAAGGACGCGTCGGTATTCAATCCGTGGCGTTTGGCCGTTTTACGGATGCTCACAGGATTAAAATAAGCACTTTCTAAGAAAATGGAGGTAGTGTTTTCGGTAACACCGGAATCCATGCCACCAAAAACGCCTGCAATGCACATCGGTTTTTCGGCGTTGCAAATCATTAAATCATCTTCGTGCAATTCACGTTCCACGCCATCTAGCGTAGTAAATTTGGTTCCTGCTTCTAGGGTTTTAACTTCAATTTTATTCCCTATTATTTTTGAAGCATCAAAAGCATGCAATGGTTGCCCCAAATCGTGCAGCACATAGTTTGTAGCATCAACTACATTGTTCTTGGGTTCAATGCCAATGGCTTTTAAGCGGTGCTTTAGCCAACCTGGAGATTCTTTTACTCGAAGTCCGGAAATGGTAACGCCACAATAGCGAGGTGCAAGGTCTTTATTTTTAACATCCACATCCATTTTTAGGGTACGATTGTCTACACGAAACGCACTTACTGATGGCGTGATGAGCTCTAAATTGATTTCTTTTTGTACCAATCCGGCTCTTAAATCACGAGCGGTACCCATGTGGCTCATAGCATCGGCACGGTTGGGGGTTAACCCGATTTCAAAAACATGGTCGTTTTCAATATCAAAAATATAGGCAGCAGGTGTCCCGGGTTCCAAATCGGCATCCAAAACCATAATACCGTCATGCGATTTACCCAAGCCCAATTCGTCTTCGGCACAGATCATGCCGTGGCTGGCCTCGCCTCTTATTTTTCCTTTTTTAATGGTCCAAGCTTCACCATCTGGCGTGTAAAGTGTGCTGCCGATTGTGGCAACGGGAACTTTTTGTCCGGCTGCTACATTGGGTGCTCCGCAAACAATTTGTAAAGGCTCGTCATTACCGATGTTCACCGTAGTGACTTTTAGTTTATCGGCATTGGGGTGTTTTTCGCAAGTCAATACTTCGCCAACAACAACGCCTTCCAGTCCGCCTTTTACAGATTGATAATTTTCCACACCTTCTACTTCAAGGCCTAAATCGGTAAGGAGCTCGCTGGTTTGTTCTGGTGTCCAATCGGTTTTAATGAATTGCTTTAACCAGTTATAAGAAATCTTCATAAAGTTTTATACTAATTGAAGCTGCAAAGATAAAATATTGGGGTAAGCATTCAAATATTGTTTGATTAAAAAGGTGATTGAATTTTTAGACTGAAATAGAAAAGTTGTTGAATTTATGTTAAATGTTAAGTTTTTCGAAAACAAAAAAACGAAGCCGTTTCCAGCTTCGTTTTCCAGTATTAAAATTTATGCCAATAACTTATTCCGATTTGGCATAAGTAAATGTGGTTTTAGTGCTAATAGTCGTACCGTTTACATCTGTAAAATTGTAAGTACCCTCAAATGTAAAAGCAGTATTTTCGTCATTAACATCAATGGCAAGAGCTTGGCTGGTGCAGTTGCCCACAAATCTGAGAGTGCCGGTTTCGCTGAGTTCCCACGTGCCCGATACTTCGTTTTCGTTGTTGCAGCCGGTTGCCGTTTTTCCTAAAGAATAGGTGTAGCTTCGGTCGTTACCAAACTCGTAAACTAAGTCTTTTTCACAATCGGTAAATTGTCCGTAAATATCGGTGCTGGGATTGTCCGTATCGTCGTCGGTAAGGTCAATCTCATCTTCGGCAACAATACTTTGCAATGTCCAGGTACCGGTAAAGGTGGTTTCGGTAGTGCTCAATTCACCTGAAATGGCTTCTGGGCATTGGATGTCATCCGAACTGTTATCACAACTCACAAATAGTACGCCTGCGGCAATTAAACTTTTTACTAATAAAATAGGTTTTCTCATAATTCAATATTTTTTTTAAATCATTAACTAGATGAATAAATTAAAAATAGTTGCGTGAAAGAATGATAAAATTTTCTTAAAAAGGAAATGCTGAAAGCCGATAACCCTAAGTTTTTACGGTTTAGCAATTGAAATATCACCAAGAATAATTAACTTAGTTCTGTGGAAAATCAGATTATTGATATTAATGTAGATATGGGCGAGGGCATAGGCAATGAAGCCAAGTTGATGCCCTATATTTCGTCGTGTAACATTGCTTGCGGAGGGCATGCTGGCGATCACCTCACCATGAAAACCGTGGTAAAATTGGCCAAACAGCATCGCGTAAAAATTGGTGCGCATCCGTCGTTTCCTGATAAAGAAAATTTCGGACGGAAAACTATGGAAATGCCCTGTGTGGTGTTGTACTCCTCGTTAAAAAATCAAATAAACGATTTGGTTACCGTTTTAAATGAAGAGCATGTGCCGTTGCACCACGTTAAACCGCACGGTGCTCTTTACAACCAAGCCGCTACCGATGAAAAAACAGCAAATGTTGTTGTTGAGGTGATGAAAACCCTGGCTTTGCCAGCCGAACTTTATGTACCTTACAATTCGGTATTGGCGAGAATTGCGGTTGAAAATAATATTCCGGTGCTTTATGAGGCATTTGCCGATAGAAATTATAATAGCGATTTATCTTTGGTGTCTCGAACGGAAAAAAATGCACTTATTGAAGATTTTGATACCATGTTTCAGCAAGTGTTCGGTATTTACAGTGGCCAAAAAGTAAAGACCATTTCTGGCGAATGGGCGATGATAAAAGCGCACACGTTTTGTATTCATGGCGACCACCCCAATGCGGTAAAAATGGTGAAAGCCTTGGTGGAAAAACTTCAGGAAAAAGGCTGTAAGATTAGATAATGCATGAAGTTTAAACTGACTTATAAACCTTACGGGCAGCATGGGGTTTTAGTGGAGTGGCCGGCCTCGATTGATGAAGCAACATTGAATGATGTGTTGTGGTTTAAATCGAAATTAAACCCAAATGCCACTGAAAATATTGTTGAAGTGCGCTCATCGTATCACTCCTTGTTGATTATTTATAGCCAATTTGAAACTGGTTTTGATAATGAGGTTTTAAGGTTGAAATCCATTTATTCTTCTGAAGAAAAAAGTAAAAAACTTAAATCGACTTTATGGCATATTCCGGTGTGTTATGATACTCAATTTGGTGTGGATTTAGAAAGTATTTCGAAAGCTAAAAACCTATCGGAAGATGAAATTGTAAACTTGCATTCCCAAACCATTTACACCGTTTATTTTATTGGGTTTTTACCCGGATTTTTATATTTAGGTGGATTGGACGAGCGTTTGGCCACACCGCGGAAAGCCACACCCCGATTACAAATTGGAAAAGGCTCGGTGGCCATTGGGGGAAACCAAACAGGGGTTTATCCAAGTGCCAGTCCTGGCGGTTGGAACATTATTGGTAATAGTCCCGTAAATTTTTTCAATATAAAAAACGAAACTCCTTGTTTTGCCAAGGCGGGCGACCACATTAAATTCTATTCCATTGATTTAAAGGAGCATCAAAATATAAAAGCGTTGGTGAATGCCGGTGTATTTCAAATAGAAAGTGAGGTGCTTGATGGTTAAGGTGCTAAAGCCAGGGTTGTATTCTACGGTGCAGGATTTTGGGCGTACAGGTTATCAAGAATTTGGGGTGCCTTATTCGGGTACTATGGATCATTACGCAGCCAAAATAGTGAATATGCTGCTCGGCAACGATGAGAATGCTGCCGTTATTGAAATGACCATGACAGGAGCGTCGCTTCAATTTGAATGCGATACTTTAATTAGCATTTCGGGAGCAAATATGAGTCCTGAATTGAACAAAAAAAACATTCCGATCAATAAGGCTGTGGCCGTGAAACAAGGGGATGTGTTGTCCTTCGGGAAATTACAATCGGGTTTCAGGAGTTATTTGGGGATTTTAAGCGGCTTTAAAACCGAAAAGATTTTGAACAGTCGAAGTATGTACGTGCCCATCACCCATGCTCAGGTTCTTAAAAAAGGAGAAATACTGCCTGTTGAGAATTTACCATTTGGTCATTCGCGTAAACACGCCCAGATTAAGATCGATAAAAGCTATTTGTCATCCGAAACTCTTGAGGTTTTTAAAGGGCCTGAGTTTGACAGACTGACAATAACTCAGCAAAAAACTTTGTTGAAAACCAAATTCAGCATTTCAAAAGACAACAACCGTATGGCTTACCAATTGGAAGGACGCTTTGAAAATAAATTGGATCCCATTATCACTTCAGCCGTTATGCCAGGAACAGTGCAGTTAACGCCTTCTGGTAAGCTTATCATTTTAATGCGCGATTGCCAAACAACTGGGGGCTATCCTCGGGTGCTCCAATTGGCAGATAATGCATTGAATGTTATGGCTCAAAAGTTTACTGGTCAAACCGTAAGCTTTATGATGCTGTTGTAGAACTGGCTATCGAGTAACTGATTTTTCTTTGGCTACGGCCTCTCTTTTTGCTTGGTTGGCCTGCTCGATGTAGTACTTAAAAATTTTGGTATTTCTAAGGATAGTACCGTCATCTTCCGATTTAATAGCGGTTGATGTTCCAATTCTATCAGCTCCAGCATCAATATATTTAATGGCCGTTTCGAAGTCGCGAATACCACCAGCTGCTTTAATCTTAGCTCGGTTTTTTATTGTTTTTTTTATGATTTTCACAGCGGTTAATGTCGCACCGCTTTTTGAAAATCCGGATGAGGTTTTGATGAAATCAACATTAGCATCCAAACAGATTTCACTGGCTTTTATGATTTCGTTTTTACTTAATTCTGAAATTTCAATAATGGCCTTCAATGGGGCTCTGCCAATAGCTAATTTTACATCAGTAATATCTTTTAAAACAGCCATGTAGTTGCCGCTTTTCAAATAGCCAATATTGATGACCATGTCGATTTCACTGGCACCGTCTTCTATTGCCTTTTCGGCTTCGAACACTTTTGCGGCTGTAGACATCGATCCCAAAGGAAAGCCTACCGTTGAACAAATTTTTACATCAGATTGACCCAAAAGCTGATTGGCCAATGAAACATAACAACTGTTAACGCAAATACTGTAATAATTATTTTCGGTTGCTATTTCACAAAGTTGCATGATGTGGCGACTTGTGGCATCTGGTTTCAGTAAAGTATAATCAATGTAATTTGAAATATTCATAAGTAGGGTTTTAGGACGAAAACAACTAAAAGGGAACGTTGTTTTTCAAAATTAAGTCAGTTGAAAATTAACCTCAATACTAAATTATAGAAATTTAATGTTGTGTTATTGTTAATTATTGGTTTTTAGATTAACGGTTGCTTAACTGTGTATTTAACAGATTTTATTGTGAAATATTTTATGGATTGAATACTTTTTTTTAAATAAAGAGGAAACACAATATTGTTGATAGCTATTAAGTTTTGTTTTAATTCATATTCATTTGAAATTTATCTTCCGTCAATTTCAGCATACTACTTTAACTCTCTGTTTTTTTTAGCATAAGTCAAACTTTATTTTAAATCATATTATAATTTCATTTTAGACTGAAAATAGACGTCTCGAAAGATATTATCATTTCGATGAAAGACTATTTATTACTGGTTTTTAGTTTAAAGGCGAGATAGCCATGACACAAAGCGGTTTTTATTAACAGAAATTTTAGTGCTCTAACATGCGTTGAAGGGTAATTTTGCATTCTGAAAAAACCTTGCGCTACAAAAACATGCAGTTGTGGTGCAGTCTCTCAATCATGAATGTTGTTAATAGCAAATTATTAATGCTCTTAGTGTTAAGCTTGGGGTTTATTTCGTGCTCACCCGAAACCGAGTATTTTAAAACCAACCCCAATCAAGAGGTATTATCCGATGAGGTCAAGGCGCTCAGCCGATTTGAAATTACTATTTTAGATGAAATTTTATTCCATAGACGTTCCAAGGGTTTGAGCGTGCTGAAGCGGTCAGACGCCATAAGAACACAAGTATATATCCATACTGGTTTTATGATTAACGCAAGTCGGTTGTCGCACGATAACTATTTAGAGCGTGAATATAATTTAATGCAGTATGCTGGAGCTAAAAGTGTTTACGAAATTGTAGCCAGTGGGTATCATTCGGCGGAAGATGTGGTGAATGCTTGGCTAAACAGCGCGGTGCACAGAAAGGGTATTGAGGGGAATTTTACCCATTTTAATGTTTCCGCTGAAAAAAATGATAGCGGTGTTTACTACTTTGCATGTATGTTTATGAAAAAGTGATTTACTGTACTAGCTGTTTTCGTTTTTTTATTGTTTTGAGGCTGCTATAGAAGCCATTTTAGGCCCATATGGGCACCTGGAATTGAGACCATAAGTTACATTCAAAAACAACATATGCCCCTAAAATAGGCGTTTTTGTATCATGTTTTTACAAAATTATGGGCTTGTGCAACGGTTACCGGTGTTGTAGCTAGTTTTTTTAACTTTTTTTAATTATCACTTCCACCGCCATACATATGACCCTCGGTAAAGTCGCGATAGGGTTTGTCTTTTTCTTCGGCAATCTTTCGGTTTATGGCTTCTAAGCGGTCATTTTCCTTTTTCAGTTTGTACGATTTCCGTAAACCTAAAAGCAATAAAATGATAAAAAAAGCGCCCACCGATAATAGTAATGTGGTGGTGGCAGCTCCAAAAAACAGAAGGGATTTTGAAGAAAAATTAAAGATTTGGATTGATACCATGTTTCTGAGTAATGGATTAACAGCAAATCAAATATAGTACAATTTATCGATTGGTAGTTGAAAATTAATACAAGTTATTCACTAATTTTTCACAAGTTGGTATAATATTGTAACAATTTAACGTGAACGGATACTTACTATTTGAGCATTAAAATTTTGATTTCAAAAAAAAATGTCGAAATTGCTTGTGCGTAAAATTGTTCAACTTTAAACACTAAACATACCATGTCAGACGATTTTGATTTATTAGAAACCTCTTCAAACGAAAAAACCGAAAAAGTTGATGTCAATTGGGGTAAGGCCATTGACACGATGAAATCTAAATTGTCGCAGGAGGACGATCCCGAAGTGCGCCAAAAAATACTCAATGCCACTTTGGATGATGTGGTACACATGGCAGAAAAAGACCGAACCACACTTTTGGATGCCATTAAGGATTTAACCGATTATCAGGATGAAGTCGGTATTATTTTCGAAAAATTCTCGTCGCTGAATGCCACGGAGCAAAAGGTGATTGACGATGCCCAAAAAGCTTTAGAGCGCGCTAAAATTGAATTGGAGGATGCTGAGGCGAAGCCCGATACCTGGTGGAACAATCTTTGGGGACGGAAAAGTAAAATCAAGAAAGCCGAAGAAACGCTTAAAGCCACCGAAAAAACACGTGCTGCCGCCGATAACAAGGCAAAGGCTATGTTTCAGGAGCGCATTGAAAGTGCCGATGTGCAAACACTTTTGGGCGAGCTGTCGTACAAATCGCAAGCTGCCGTTAGCCGTTTAAAAAACCGCGAGGTTGAAATAAAAGAGGTTGAAGATAAATTGCAGGATGCCATTGTTGAAGCCACTAAAAACCATACCAAGGCTTTGGAAAAGAAAAAGGAAGTGGAGGCCAAATTAGAAGAACAATATGCACTATTGAAACAAGCCCGCCAAGAATTGGAGGATATTGCAGATAAGCAATCGGCCGATTATGCTCAAGCCGTTGGTAAGGTTACCGAATTGGAACAAAAAGTAGAGGAATTGGAAGGCCTTAAAAATGCGTACACCACACTTGCTGCGAGTAAAGATAGTTTTGTGCACAAACACAATTTGACCATTAAAGTGCTTACTTCGTTGAGAAGCAACTTGCAAACACACCGAGCTAAATTAAAGAGTGATACCGAAGAGCGATTGAAATATTACGATGGTTACGTAGTGGCTTTAAAAGCCAGAACCGATCAAGAATTTGCGGCAATTTTAGAGCATTTGGGTGTTAAGACCGACGAGCATATTGGGGAAACTTTGGCCTCGATGCATACGGCCAGTGCCAAAGCCCGTCAGGATATGATGGACAACATTCCGGTGCACGAAAAGGTGATGCAAGGCGTTTATAGCAGTTATGCCGAAGCTTTGCAGGAAATTCGTGCCAAGGATGGCGAAATACAAAAGAACTTCGCGGAGCGCTATGGCATTGATATGAAAGAGATTTTTGAAGATTACTATAAAGCTGATGCCAATAAACCTTCGGGCGATGCTGGTGAACTTGCCGGAAAACCAAAACCAGATACTGGAGCTGACGATTTGTTATCTTAAACTAATTTGTCATTGCCGCAACGTTTCCTCTCTTTCGGAGGGGCTAGGGGTGGCATTCGCGTTAGGGATTGCAGTGAAAATCCTTTTTATGAGGAACGAATAAAAAGATTGTAACGGAAAGCCCGACCCTTGTGGTAACGCCCAAATAATTAACTAAAATATGAGTGTGTTCGTAGCAAAACTGCCTACTGAAGACTGAGAACTGAATACTGAACCATGTCCATAAACCATATTGTAACCCCTTTAGATTCTGCGATTTTAGACTCGAAAGAGCAATACGTGTTTTACCATAAAATGGTCGATTTTGCTTTTAAGGAGCTTATTGTTGCGGTTCAACGCCAAAACATTTGCAATGCCGATGAAGTGAAATTGTTTAAGCAGTATTGCGATTTGTTGCTGTACTCGGTTGAGGCCATGCGTATTAAATACATGTATGACGACGAGGACAATATGAAGGTGGATTTGACCGATTCTGGGTTTCCGAATTATTTGGAGTTTCGGTATTTGTTCAACGATTTGGAATTGCGCGACGAGTATATTGGTAAATTAACGCCCATAGCCAAACTGAAAGAGGAATTTTTGGATACGCTACTGCGGAAAAAGGAGCCTATTAAAAAGAGTAAACTGTTTCAAGCGGCTTCTATTGTTTATTACTCCTCGGTGAACAAGCAGTATATTTTCAATCGGTTTGTCCAGGGAAAAATATTAAATGCTCCAGAGGCTTCGCCAGCAGAATTTTTAACGAGCTGGAGTTTTTATGATGTATCGCACAACCGCCCGTTTATCTGTTTTATGTACTTTGATTTTGATGGTAATAGAATCAACGATTATAAAGACGAGATTTATGAGGTTTTAAAAACTGTGGCCGATCGCGACATGAGCCTGGACATGATGGCACATACCATTGACCGAAAACTTCCGAAAGTATTTCCGAAATTGATAAAACGCATCGATTTAGGACCTTTGCACAACGTTTTTGCCAAGGATGAAAACAAAATTACCCACGCCATTATAGAAAGTATTGGTAAAAAGGAAGTGGCTCTGGAATCGTATGCCCTGTCACTTAAAGTCCACGAAGTAACCTCGCAAAGTGAATTTAAGGAAGGCGGGTTTTTCAGCAAGCAGATTTTACAAAAATGGGGCGATGCGTTTAAACAAAAATATGTTTTGGCCCCGCATCGGGTCATCCAATTGCTGTATAATAAAACCCCTGAAATTATGAATGGATTGGCAAAACCACCGATTGAAGTGGCTGAACTTAAAATAGATTTAAAAAAATAACGTCATAACGAGGAGCAAAGCGACGTGGTTATCTTTTTAAATTTAACAGATTGACACGTTTCACTAGCAATGAACTGAATACTTAACAGATGGAACATAACTCAACATTCCCCATAAAATTATCAGAACTGGATGTGCTTCGCGATGAGGCCACTTCCTATTTAAAAAGTGTACAATGGGAGCAGGGTTCGCGAGCCAAAAATCGCGATAAAGATGCCAAAGACGAGTCTATTTTACTTTATCTATCGAGAGCGAATAACGGAACGCAAACGGCGCAAATCACTTCGGTTTCCAAAACCATATTGACATTAAAAAAACGCTTATTACCCGATTCGGTTGCCATTCCCGTTTTTTTGAACCAAGCGCTTTTTGCGGTTCAGGAAGGCATCACTTTGGGTATTTGGGTAAAGGATAGTTATTCCGATGCATCGGGGCTTTCGCGATTAAATGAAAGCAAATCAGCCTTAGATACCAACGGAAAACGGGAGTACGAAAGCAAAATGCACACTGCCACGGCGTTTATGTTGTTTGCTTCGGCCTATAAAATATTGAACGATTTAAAACCTTATGCCTCTGATGACTTGAGTGTCATGAAACAAAAGTTTGCTGGCATTCCCGAAGTGTCGTTTTTGTCGCCCATCAAAGGTATTTCGTGTGCTTTATTTTACTACGATAAGTATTTGGGGCATCCCGAAATTATCAAGTCCGACAAGGATGTGATTGATTTTACGGTGGTGTATTTTGAAGCTTTGATTGATGAAATACAACTTCGGAAAAGTACTTTGGAATACACCGAGACCATTGTGGACCGAACTTACAAACTTGAAAAATCGGAGTTTGCCATTTCGGGTTGGAACAATGTTTTTGAGGGTACAGCAAAAAGTATAGAATTCAATAAAATACAATTCGAACAAATTGTTGGTAATCGTGATGCGAAACATTTTGCGCGCCGACTCACCGAGCGTTTGTTGAGTTACGATTTTACCGCAAAGAAAAATCCGTTTCAAGAATTGGGCGGTTTTATGCCCGTTTTTATGGGCTATGGTATTCCGGGTACTGGAAAAAGTATGCTTATCGCCGCTATTGCCACCCGATTGAAGGAACACTGCGATACTTTGGATATTCCGTTTTTATTCCACCCGATGCCCGATACTTTGATTAGTACCTTTCAAGGCGGTTCGGCCGAAAAAATGGTAGAGTGGATGAAACCCATGCAAGACCCCACAAAACTCATTTTTGCACCCATTGATGATGCTGAAAACAATTTGCAGGAACGTACCGCACAAGGTGTTTCGGCAGGTGTAAAGGAAGTTATTGGCGTGTTTTTGCGATATACCGAAGGTGCCTATGCTGTAAATTACGGCAACAGTTCCATTGGGCTGTTTACTAATTTGCCAGAAATGTTGGATAAGGCTGTGATTTCACGTGTTCAGGGGCGTTTTAAAATCGATGGTGCGCGTACCGAAACCGATTTTTTGGACCAAGACCATTTATGGTGGCGGAAACTGGACGATACCATGCCCGATTTTGTAAACATGCAAGGCCCTGAAAATTACAGCTATTTGCAAGACCAAGGTTTAGCAAAAAATATGGGTGAAATTCTCAACACGGTAGAAAAGCCTACTGAAGCGCGCGTACATGAAATTTACGATAGGGTTGAAAAACAATTTAAAACCAATCAGCATTTATTTTACGCGCATTTGTATAAAGACATGCAAAAGGCGTTTCCATTTTTCTCGTCACGTGATGTTCGGAACATTCAAAGTGCCATTTCGTTGCGACTGACCGATTTTGATTTGGATGAAAACTGGTTCGAAAATCCCGGAATTTATTTCAAACAGGATTATGACACCAAATTCAACATGCTTCAAGAATTGATGCGCGCCAATATGAAAGGATTGGATTTTTCAGAAATCCGTCGCCAAGAAGTGGTGCGCTACCTAGATAATGTCGCCACCATTGCCGATACCGATTTTAAGCGAAAAGTTGATGCCCGAGTGAACCAATTGAATATTGAAACCGAAGCGAGAAAGACTTTTGAAAGCCTATAATAGGCATTTGGCTAACAAGTGAATAACAAGGGGGTATGTCGGTTTCAGAAAAGGAATCGTGGAAAACTAAAAATGAAGAATGAGCGATAAACAAATAAAAAACATAGAAAAGAAACTGCTGTCTGATAATTATTATATCCTAAACCGGGTCACTTTTGATTATTTGATGAGCAGCGGAACATGGGTGAACCAAATGCGCGAGGTTTATGATAGGGGCGACGGCGCAGGAATCCTTCTTTATAATAAGGAAAAGCAAACGGTTATTTTAACCAAGCAGTTTAGAATGCCCACCTATTTGAACGATAATAAAGACGGCTTTTTGGTTGAAATCACGGCTGGCATGTTGGATAAAGATAACCCCGAAGTCTGCATTATCCGTGAAACCGAAGAAGAAGTGGGCTACCGATTAAAAAAAGTAAAAAAGGTTTACGAAGCCTATTCGTCGCCCGGAGTGATGACCGAAAAGATGCATTTTTTTGTTGGCGAATACACCGATGATATGAAGGTAAACGATGGCGGAGGATTGGACAGCGAACATGAAGATATTGAGGTTTTGGAGTTGCCATTTGAAAAAGCAATAAACATGCTCAACAATGGTAAAATTGAAGATACGCGAACCATTGTACTGTTGCAGTATGCCCAAATTTATAATTTGTTGGGTGATTAAAATTAGTGGTAATTCGTGAAATTCGTGTCTAAATGAACAAACTAAAAACAGCAAATCTATTTAAAAGTGAACTCATTCCGGTAAGCGGAAAACTGGTGGAGCGTTACAATAAATGCTTGGTGAAGCTTGGCTTTTCGGAAACGAAATTAAAGACTTTCCATATTGACGGAATGGGGTGGAGTCCCGAAGTAGCAGAAGAGAAGGGCGAAAAGTACTATTTATGTAACGGAGAGGCCAATCCGTGTGGCATCATTATTTCACCGTTGCAAAAAGGTAAACCGGTGTATTTGCCCGCCCACACTTTTGACCGCGATATTATGAAATTCGTTTTTAAAGTGCATGGCGAAAAAATAAAGGACATCACTCGCGATTGTGCCATTTGTTTGGATTTCGACCAAGGCATCGATGCGTTCTATGAGCCCTTGGATGTGCTGAAATACGATAAAGTAACCGTTCATTTCCATTTAATCAACGATTTGGATAAAATCCAAAAACAGCAGTTAAAATTGGTCGATACTTTTAGTAAAGGCAATAACTTTATCGATGATAATCTGCATCAGCAATTGTTGGAATCTGCCATAAAACATGGCGATTTGCGTTATCGTGATTTAGAGTTGCACGAACTGGAATACACTACCGATTCCTTCTTTACAAGATCGTTTGGCGGCGTTTACGTATTACGAGATTTTATAAAGCCCATCGTGGTTTTCGAAGATGAAAAGTGGTACAAGGAAGCCATCAAGAATACGAGCCATGACGTTTTGATTTATCACATTTCACAGCCTGAGCTCATGGAAAAACTACGCGACCACGTCATTGTGGAGTGCGATTTGGAAAAAGTGGTTAAAACAGATCAGTACGATCGTATTAAAAAATTTGAATTGGCACAATGTTTAAAAAAACCGCAACACCCTATCAATGATATTTTAAACGATTCCATTTTATTTAAAAGTTACCTGAACAAATTGGATATTGATTCGCGCAAAAAAGTGATGGGCGTAGAGCGCTATTTGGAAAAATTAGAGGTGAGCAACGAATTTAAAATAGGCGATGTTATCGATTTAAAATTCTATGAGGCATTGCACCAACCACATTCTTCGTTGGAAGCAAAGCACCAAGACTTAATTTGGAAACTATTGGTAAACATTTCACCAAAAGACGTGCTGTTTTGGTATTGGTACGATAAGGAAACGTTTTATGATGCCTATATAAACTGGGACGATTCCTTAAAAGATTGGGTTGTGGGGACGATAAGTGGGAACGTTGGTGGTTAGAAGTTAGAAGTTTGAAGCTGGAAGCACGAAGTTTGGAGCTTGGAGATGTAAGAAGAAAGCATGAAGTTTAATTTATTTATAAATGAAATTTAAGTTTGAAGATTTAATCATTTGGCAAAAAGGAATGGACTTAGGGGAAGACATGAATATTTTGGCATCTAAATTTCCTAAAGATGAAAGATATAATTTGTCATCGCAATTAAAAAGAGCTTCCGATTCTATTGCGTTAAATATTTCAGAAGGTTCAATTTTGCAATCTGGGCCTGAATATATAAAAATTTTAGGATACGCTATAAAATCTTTGGCAGAAGTAGTAACTTGTTTACACAAAGCAAAAAGGAGAAACTATCTTGAAGAAGATAGTTTTATTAGATATTATAAAGATTGTTTCGATTTAATGAATATGACCATAGCTTTCAGAAATAAAATAAAAATTAAAGCGCAAGAGTAAGAAAATTCCAGCTTCCCGCTCCGTGCTTCAAACAAAAAAAAGCAGCATGAGTAAGCAGCTTCAAGCTTCAAACTCCATGCTTCAAACTTTATAACTATGACACTAGAACTAATCATCTTCATCGCATCCATACTTTTTGGAGCATTAATTTATTGGCGCGAATCCAACGGAAATGGGCTATACCGATTTTTTAACAAACTTATGTATTCCAAAGAACTGCAAATGAAACCTGCCGATAAAACTGGATTTGTGTATCAGCAAAAATTTATTATTCGATTGGTATTCATTGGTTTTTTGTTTTTGATAGGCATCGTTATCACACGGTTTTTAATCCCTATTGACGTGGCCACGGTATCCATTTTTGCTTCCATGATTGTCGGCACATTACTAGGTACGTATTTAGCCAATTTTATTTTTAAATCGAGTGAAGTGATAGACGAAAAAAGCGATTCATTGGAAGATATGGTACAGGATACCATTGAAAAAGGAAAGGGTTTTATTGAGGATTTAAAAACCAAGGACGCAGAAGTGATTGATGAAGAGCCTAAAGACAGTCTGAAAAAAGAAGAAAAAAGTGCTCGTGAGCGGTTGAAGGATAAAGGGTTGCTTTAAATTTAGAATTAAAATGTCACACTGAGTGCAGTCGAAGTGTCTGTTGAAACGAAACAAGTTAAATTAAAAAAGATTCTGCCGAAGTTCATCTTGAGAGATAGCCGAAAGGCGGGAATGACAAAACATGATAAAAAACTACTGGAATAAAGGCAAAAAACAAAAAACAATAATCATAATTGTTTCCATTATTTTATTAATTGCGCTTTTTGTTTTGCGCGACGATTACCAACCTGCTTTATTATTTATCAGGAAATATATTTTTGTTATCCTGCTGAGTACCTTGGTGTTGTTTTTTGGTCTTCGGAAATTCAGAAAATCGGCCAGTACGGGTGGTAGATTGGGTATTTTGGCGTTGCTACTCATTTTCTTTGGCCTGCTGTATGTAGTGGGTTGGCATTTCAAAATGTACGATTATATGAAAACCTACAATGTTTTCAACCATTTGAATAAAGTTGAAATCAACGAGTTGCCATTAACACAAAACGAGCGCATTCAGCCGTTACGCAATATTTTTTCCATGGCTAACGAAAGTGTAGGCGAAACCAAAGATGTATCGCTGCCGCATTTGGTGCGTATTGGTAACGAAAATAAATGGACCATGGCCATCCAGCCCACTGAAAAATACATGTGGCAGGGCATGACCGATAATACTGAGGAAGTGTTTGCCGTTTCCAGTACCACACCGTTTCCGAGGTTTTCAAGTAAAAACCGAATTCCCGTTACCTTTTCCATTGGCGAATCATTAAAGTTTAGCCGAAATACCTACAACGCAGTGGTGCAACGTTTCAATATTTTCCAATTATTTACCATGGAACCCAGCGACACTTATTACATGAAAAATGATTCTGGGCAATGGGTAGAAGTGGTGAGCTTAATAAAGTGGAAAGGCTTTTTGTTTCCGTACCCAACCTTTGGCGGCGTAATGGTAATTGATAACGGCGAACATGATTTTAACGATTACATAGAGCGTATTTTAATTGGGAAAGGCACTTATGTGAGTCCCGAGGAAATGAAAAACCATCCATATTTAATGCGTCAAAACACTTTAGCGGAAAAGGTGTCGCGGTTGCAAGCGGAATCCTTAAAGTTTTTGGGCGGATTTAGCGATCCGTTGCCATGGAATATGGAAACAGCCGTTAAAATACCAACCATGCCCAAGGATCAAAATCAACAGCCTTACGTTACCGATTTCGTTTTTTCTCAAACCGACGTGGATGCTTACAGCGGCCTTTACCATTGGTTTGGTTTGGAGCCCGTTGGCGACGAGCGCACCAGTTTAAGTTTTAGTGTGTTTGTGCCTGCCGATGGTACCGACAAACTGTATTATTATAATCATGCTGCCAAAAAGCAAGGTTACGCCGGGGTTTCGGCCATGCCGTTAAAGGTAAAAGAATCGCGAAAGGAATACGACTGGAGTGCCAATACGCCGGTTGAATTTCGACCTTACATTAAAAATATCGCCGGTAAAAAGCGTATGTTTTTTATGGGAACGGTTTCGGCCATTAGTGACAGAAATGCGCAACAGTTTGACGGTTCGGCCACACCCGATTTGGTACTGGTAGATAGCGAGTACCGCGATGTGGTTTGGATTGATGTAAAGCACCCCAGCCAATGGGATAAAACGGTTTACGATCAACTCAACGAAGCCTGGCGAGCCAGTGAGGGCATTGGCTATTATTTTGTTGAGGAAAAGAAAGAAATTGATTTTGGTGAAGCTGTGAAAGATTCTATAAACCAAGTGGTTCCTGATACGGACGTTAAGGCTGAATTGCTTGAAAAATTGCAAAAGCAGATTGATTCTTTGAAGGCTGCTAAGTAAATTTTAAAACAGCAGTTTTACCCTGAGCCTTTCCACTTGAGCCTGTATCTAGCGCAGTCGAGATGCTAAAAATCAACTAGAATCGGAGGACATTTCGAATTCTCATTAGATTTTATTTGTATTATGAGATTCCGAAATAAATTCGGAATGACACAATAATATTATTTTTTATTGGCTCGAATAAAATCCGTAATCAAATAAGTAATGAGTTTTCCAACTTGGTCGGCCGATTTTTTTTTGGGTGCTGCTTCGCAAATATGCAAATACGTAGCGTACTGGTTGTTCGCAAAATGGCTCACAAATTGTCGGGCTTGGTTAACGGTAAATCCGCTGGGTGTTTGGGCGCTACTGGGTATGTTTTCAATGGCATCGCAATCTATTTCGATGCCGAAATGGTTTGTGGTAATGTGTTCGGTGGCCCGTGCCAATTCCTTTTTAAATCGGCGTTCATTTCTAATTTCCAAACTTTCAAAAGTGTTGTAATCCAAATATTTTGAATTTTCAAAAGTGCCGAAAATAGCATTTGAAGTATAATTTTCATGCAGCCCGAAAACGAAATAATTTTCCAAAAAACCTTCCGCGAAAGCGTAACTGAAACCGTTTCCGCTGTGCCGCCCTTCAACAGACCTAAAATCGGTATGGGCATCTAAATTAACAGCATTTATGGGGTTGTTAAGAGCCAAACTACTGCCTTTTATGTTTCCGTATGCATTGTTGTGCCCGCCGCCAATTACGATTGGAATTTTGCCCGCCGAAACTATTTGATGGATTATGTATGATACTTCGGTATCCATTTTTTCAACCCATTTTCTGGCTTTTAAAACATCCTTCTTTTTCGTTGGTTTTAATTTTGCAATTTCATTAAGTTCTTCGGTGAAATCCAAATGGCCTAAAATCAAAACATTAGAAGCATGGGTGTGTTCATTGCTCTGTACGTTTAGCAAACTTTTTAGAGCTGTATTCCAAGCGCTTGCAGTACCCGTTTTTCCGTAATTGGCAAACACGCCAACATCTTCGGGAAAACCTAAAATCACATAATTAACATCCAAATTACAGAGTTGTTCGTATATATTGGAAATGCTGGTTAATGTTTGAACATGTTGACCAAACTTAGACTCACCAGAGCGTTTTCTTAAAAGTTTATTTCGGGTAACGCTATTAAACAAAACGAGTTTATCCATAGGTTTCTTAAATGGGTTTGAATGTTAAAAATACGGCATTATTTGTTTATAGTTTTATAAAATTAATTAGATTAAACAAAAATTTAACCTTAACACATTAAATTAAAGATTATGGAAAATAGCAAAAGCAACACGGGGCTTAAAGTAGCCTTGGGAATTGCACTGGTTTTATTTTTAGCCACCGGCTTCTATACAATGAATTTGTATAAGAAAAGCAACGAAACCCAAAAAGAACTTACCGCTGAAAAAGAACTGGTAATGAACGATTTAAACGCCATGGCCAAGCAGTATGATGAAGCCATTGGTGAAAACGAAATTGCCAATGCCGATTTGGTTGAGGCCCGAGCACGTATTCAAGGTTTGATAGATTCTTTGAAAATTTCTGAAACCAATGTAAAAAGTTTATGGCGATATAAAAGTAAATACATGTCGTTACAAAAGGAAATGGATGTACTGTTGGCACAAAACGACTCGTTACGCATAGAAAATTCATATTTAGCAACTTCGCTTGACAGCACAAGAGTGCGTTTGGAAGAGCGTACCATTTTCACGGATTCGTTATTGGTACAAAACAACGCTTTGGCCGAAGTGGTTGAAAACGCATCAGCTTTAAATACCGTAGGACTTAAAGGTTTTGGGGTTATTGAAAGAACTTCGGGCAAATTAATCCCAACAGAACGTGCCAGAAGAGTAGATAAAATTAGAGTATGCTTTACTGTAGCCAAGAACGCATTGGTTTCTGAAGGCGACCAAGAACTTTACGTACAGGTAATTGGCCCAAAAAACAATATTTTAGGATTGAACCAACAAGTTCAGTTTGGCGAAAAGACTTTTAATTACAGTGTGATTAGTAAGTTTAACTACGAAAACACCAGTTTGAATGTTTGTGAGTTTGTGGCCTCAAAAGAAGATGCCGATTTTGAAGAGGGACGTTACGTGGTTAACGTATTCAATGAAAAAGACTTGGTATCAACCACAGAATTCACACTAAAATAAATCTTTATTTAACACTTAAGGTTTTATGAAAAGAGCTCCAAATTAATTTTTGGAGCTTTTTTATGCGTTCATTTTCAGATTCGTTTTTAACTGTTGTATAAACAACTAAACTGTTTTATCTGCTCATGGTAGATTAATTGTAGACCGATAATAAAAAGATAGTATTTTCGAAGTTCTGAAAGTAAATTGATATAGTAAAAAGGTTTTTAAAACTATAATCTCTCAAAAGTTGTTACAATCAAACAAGACTATTAATAGCAGTTTCGAATTTTTGAATTCCATAGGGGATATCCCAGAAGATTTATTCAAAGAACTCGAAAACATTAGTGAATTTAAAAGAGTAGAAGCGGGTACTCAAATCGTTAAGTTAAATGAAGTCCCTACAAAGGTCTATTTACTGCTATCTGGAGTTATACGATGCTATTTAAGTACCGAGTCTGGAAAAGAATACAATAAGAGTTTTTACTTTCCAACCTCATTTATGGGAGCTTTAACGGCTTTGGTTAAAAAACAGCCCTCGCGATTTGTATTTGAATCGATTTCCGAATGCGAACTTTATGAAGTGGACTACCTACAGTTAATGGAGCTATATAAAAAAAACACGACTCTTAAAGTGTTTTATAGCAGGGTTTTAGAAATGGTTTACATGCAGTACGAAAAGCGTTTGGTCGATTTAATTTCGCTGGATGCTACGCAGCGTTATTTAGAATTGCGAAAGCAAAATCCTAATATAGACCGCTTAATTTCACAATACCACATCGCCTCATATTTAGGTATAACGCCGGTTCAGCTAAGCAGGATAAGAAAAAAAATAGGGACGAATTAACATTTGTTATTTTCAAAAACACGGTTAAACTATATATTTGGTTCAACTTCTTATCATGTAAAATACCATCATAAGAAATGATTAATAGCTAACCAACCAAAAAAAAACAGGTAATAGTTTTTACCTGTTTTTTTTTATTTAAAAATAAAAATTTCCAATTTACTTATCGATAGAGCCCAGTACCCTCGACATAAACGTGTTTAGGGCTTCTTTTTTCGTGGTTCCATCCTTAATCATTTTGTTCACTTCCAAGGCACCGTACATGTTCGAAATAAGTTCGCCAATAACATCCAATTCTTCGTCCTTTAAAGAAGGGACTTCTGTTAAGGCTTCGAGGGTTTCAACGGTTTCAATAACGTAATCTTCGTCGTTTTCCTCAATAAATTGGGTTAAATGCTTAATTACTGGTAACTTCATTTACTAGATCTTTTAATACGTCAAACTTGTTGGTTTGCACTTGATTAACAAACGCCCCATCTTTGAAAGTTGCAAATGTTGGTAAATTATCTACTGTTGCCAATTTTCTTGATTCTGGAAATTTTTCAGCATCTACTATAAGAAACGAAGCACTCTCGTTTTCCGTAGCCAGTTTTTTAAATTTAGGCTTCATAATTCTACAATTTCCGCACCATGTGGCCGAAAATTGGACGATAACTGTACCGTTGTTTGAAACAATTTCGTTTAAATTGTCTTCTTCTAATTCTTGAACCATTTTCTTTTTTTTTAAGTAAACCAAAGCCAAACCAAAGTTGATAGGTTTGGCTTTGGTGTTATTGTTGTGGTTTTTAGTTTTTAGCTAAATACTCTGCAGTAGCTTTAGCATTGGCGTTCATAGCCTCTTTGCCTTCTTCCCAGTTTGCTGGACAAACCTCACCTTTTTCTTGTACGTGGGTTAAAGCGTCAACTAAACGAATGTACTCGTTTACGTTTCTTCCTAAAGGCATGTTGTTAATGCTTTCGTGCTGTACTACACCGTCTTCATCGATAATGTAAGTAGCTCTGTAAGTTACATTGTCGCCTTCTACTTGAACGGTACCGGTAGCTTCATCAAAAGTTTCATTAGTAATATCCAAAATACCTAAAATGCTAGACAGGTTTCTGTTGCTATCTGCAAGAATAGGGTAGGTTACACCTTCAATACCACCGTTGTCTTTTGCAGTGTTTAGCCATGCAAAGTGAACTTCTGGAGTATCGCAAGAAGCACCAATTACTACGGTGTTACGTTTTTCAAATTCTGGTAAAGCAGCTTGAAAAGCGTGTAATTCAGTTGGGCATACAAAAGTGAAATCTTTTGGGTACCAAAATAAAACTACTTTTTTCTTGTTGTCTCTTGCGGTTTCAAGAACGTTCAATTTAAAAGTGTCGCCCATTTCGTTCATTGCGTCAACATTTAAATCTGGAAATTGTTTTCCTACTAGTGCCATATTTTTTTCGTTTTTTAAATTATTAATTTGAAGCAAAACTACTAGAATATACGTGTTGACAAAATAAAGTTTGATTATATAATTTTATAACACAATAAGCATTATGAATAGTAATAAGAAAGATGATGCAAACTTGACAATCACATAACTAAAAATGATATAAAGTATGAAATTGTCAATTTACAGTGTTTAAATTTATGAATATTTTGGAGCACCAATAAGTTGCTTAATTTTTATTTGAAAAGCAGCGAAAATTAAAGTCATAAACGGACTTAGCCAGTTGAAGATGGCATAGAAAAAATAGTCGGCCACGGGTACCCCAAGTACGCCCGAGTGGTAAGCTCCGCAAGTATTCCAAGGTATAAGCACCGATGTAACTGTACCAGAATCTTCAAGGGTTCTACTCAAGTTTTCAGGAGCAAGACCTTTTTCTTGATATGCTTTTTGATACATTTTGCCAGGAACAACAATGGCTAAATATTGGTCGCTGGCCAAGGCATTCAGACCAAGGCAACTTATAACAGTACTGGCAAAAAGCCCAAATACCGAATCGAATAAATTCAATATCGATTTACTTATTTTGGCCAGTGCGCCAATGGCGTCCATAATGCCACCAAAAACCATGGCACAAATAATCAGCCAAATCGTTCCCAACATACCGCTCATTCCACCAGAAGAAAACAGGTCGTTGAGCTCTGCACTACTCGTTTCTACCGAAGCATCAACGGTTATAGCATTCATAACTCCCTTGTAGGCTGAAGTAAAAGTTAGGGATTCGGCTTCAGCCACCGATAATACAATATGGGGTTGGGCGATTATGGAAGCCACACCTCCCAAAAGTATACCAGCCAATAGCGCAACTAAGGGCGATGTTTTCTTTACTATCATTAAAATCACCACTACTGGTACTAAAAATAACCATGGTGAAATGTTGAAAGCTTGATCTATGGCTATCAATTTATCTGAAACATCTGGGGTTCCTGTGGTATTTATATTTAAACCGATAATGATGAATGCAATGAGCGTAACCACTACCGTTGGTACTGTGGTTAAGGCCATGTACCGAATGTGCGAAAATAATTCGCCGCCAGCCATGGCAGGGGCTAAATTGGTGGTATCGCTTAAAGGTGACATTTTATCTCCAAAATAGGCGCCCGATAATACGGCACCTGCAGTCATTCCCACCGATACATCCAGTGTTTTTGCAATTCCAATTAAGGCAATGCCAACAGTGGCTGAAGTAGTCCATGAGCTTCCCGTTGCCACAGAAATTATGGCGCATATAATTACGCAGGCTGCCAAAAATATGGTGGGGTTTAATATCTGTAAGCCGTAATAAATCATGGAAGGAATGATACCGCTAATGAGCCAAGTGCCGGCCAAAGCGCCCACCATGAGAAGTATTAAAATAGCACCGACGGTCGATTTTATGTTTTCGGCCACTTCTTCCAGCATTTGTTCGAAAGAGACTTTGTTGAAAAAACCAACAATAGCAGCTACAGCCGCACCAAGCAATAAAATAAACTGATTGCTACCGCTTAAAGCGTCGTCGCCATAAACAAAAAACACATTGTAAAACAACATACCCACCAAAGCAAAAACCGGTATAAGCGCTTCCCAAATGTTAAGTTCTTTATTTTCAATAATATCTTGGTTTTCGGGTTCGCTGGTTTTTATGTTTTGGCTATCCATAAAGCATGTTTAAAATTAACATGGTAATGTTACAACTTTCACATAAGGTATGCAAATACTGGAAAAATGGAGATATTTTATAAAACCCATTGAAGCTACTTTATAGTTTTCAGGAAGCATTTTAGAGGATTTTTAAAGTTTTCATGCAATGGTTCATTTTTTCATAAGTACGTTCAATATCGGCATCCAGCCCAATGGAAAAACGGATGAGTCCGTCGCTCAAGCCCATTGCTTTTTGTTCGTGCTCAGGGATTTCCGAAGAAGTAGAGCTGCCCGGTGCGCTAAAAAGCGTTTTATAAAAACCGAGGCTAACGGCTAAATAACCTAAGTTTTCATGTTGCATGCGTTCCATGAGTTGGTTGGCTTTTTCTAACGAACCCACATCGATGGTAAGCATGCCGCCAAAACCATATTCAGTGTTCATCATGCGCTTAAAAAGTTGGTGTGACGGATGAGATTTTAACCCAGGATAAACGGTCTTTAAGCCATCATTTTCAAACTTTTCGGCCAAAAACAGCGCATTTTTGCTGTGTTGCTGCATACGAATATGAAGGGTTCTCAGGTTTTTTAAAACAGAAGCAGCTCTTAGGCTATCCATGGTCGAGCCCAACAGCATCGACGCACCGTTGTTTACATCACGTAGGTCATCAATAAACTTTTGCGAACCACAAACCACACCGCCCACCGTGTCGCTGGTGCCATTTATAAATTTTGTTAAGCTATGGATGGTGATATGGGCGCCCAAAACTGCTGGAGAAATGGAAAGTGGTGAAAAGGTATTGTCTACCACTAGTTTTAAATCATGCTTTTCGGCCAACTTAGCGAGCGCTTTAATATCGGAAACTTCTAACAAAGGGTTGCTAACCGATTCGCAAAACAGAACTTTGGTTTTCGGTGTAATAGCAGCTTCCACTATTTCTAAGTCGGTAATATCAACAAAAGTTGTTTTTATGTGAAGGCGTGGGGCGAAATTTTTGAAAAAGGCATATGTACCGCCGTAAATGGTTCGGCTGGAAACAATTTGGTCGTTAGCGCCACAAAGTTGAAGTATTGTAGCCGTAATGGCACCCATTCCCGAGGCAAATACACTGGCCGTTTCGGTGCTTTCCATGGCGGCTAAAGCTTGGCCTAAATACAAATTTGAAGGCGAGGTATGACGTGAGTACAGATAGCACCCATCGGCATTGCCCTCGAAGGTATCGAACATGGTTTTTGCCGATAAAAATGTATAGGTGGATGAATCGGAAATAGACGGATTTACACCACCAAATTCGCCAAAATATTGTAAATCTTGTATTTGGTTTGCTGGTTTAAAGCTCATAATGTGTTGTTTTTATATAAATTTACATCATGTTAGTTTAAAAATCAATAGAATTGTATATGTTTAGAATATTAATCTATCATTTCGGTATTTATGGAGATTTTGTTTTAAACAGGGTTTGTCCGAAGCAATTATTTAGAAAAATTTTCAGCTATGATATTTGATGCCATCGATAAAAAGCTGTTGGAGTATTTGCAAACCGACAGCAAACAAACCAATAAAGAGCTTTCGGTTAAACTGAACCTATCGGTTACTGCTGTTTACGAACGCATTAAAAAGTTGGAACGCGAAGGCTTTATTGAAGGTTATACCGTTTTGCTCAACAAAGAAAAAATCAATAAAAATTTTATGGTGTTTTGTCATGTGAAGTTAGCACAACATAGCCATGACCACGTGATAAGTTTTGAGCGCGAGGTGGCCAAACTAAATGAGGTTTTAGAGTGCCACCATATCAGTGGCGATTACGACTATTTATTACGTGTTTTGGTGGCCGATATGGCGGCTTTTAGAGAGTTTATGGTAAAAAAATTAACAACCATTAGCCATATTGGTAGCACCCACAGTATGTTTGTTATCAATAAAGTGAAACACACTACGGTAATCAATTTCGATTAAAATTGCTGTAGGTTGTGCTTGCTCATTTTTGTTGTATTAACCGTAAATGTTGTAGATAAAATCTTTTTATTATTTTAGTCCGGCTATTATTAACCAATACCATTAATATGAAAAAACTAATCTACCTGATTCTAGGCTTTTTGATAGGAGCCGTTTTAACCTATTATTTTTGCCCCAGACCAGAAGTGGAGGAGGGCGAACCCAAAGTCGTTAAACCCAAAGGCGTTATTTCGGTGGAACAAGCCACTGTTTTAAGTGATAACTGGACCAGATACCGCAAGGCTGCTGTAGATTCTGCAGCACAGGCACAAGGTCGCGAGCAGGACGACCGTTCGGTTTATTGGCCGTTGGAAAATGTGGAGCAGTACCTCGAATATGCCAAACATTATTCCGATAGCTTGGGCTATAAAATGACGGGCATACAAGTATATTTGGGCGTTTATGGCAAAGATGCCGGGCCCGAAAAAAGTAACTTAACTACCATGTTCATTACACCCATAGGCGTGAAGAAGGACTCAAAAAGCAGCTCCACACCTTTTAAAATTAGAGTTAACGACAAGCCACCAATACCAGCGTTTAATGAAGGAACAGGAAGCAACGGTGGTTATCCATGATAGCATTGGAAGAGTTTTTATTTAAAAATTGTACGTTGTTAACACACTCGGTTGAGGCCATTGCGGCTTTAACCGGTGTGTTTTTTTATAGAAAATACCGAAATACTTCAACCAGATATTTTATTTATTTTCTAGTTTATATTATACTATTGGAAAAGTCTGGAAGTTATACTAGGTATGTTCGTCCTGATAGATTTTTGGAATTTCTTTTAGGGACGGTCATACAGAAAAATTACTGGATGTTTACAATAGGATGGACTGTTGTTTCCGCGATGTTTTTTGGGTTTTATTACCGAAAAATTTTAGAAAATGAAGCTTTTAAAAAGGTTATAAAATACACTAGCTATGCTTTTTTGTTGTTTTCGTTAAGCTATATTTTATTGCATTGGGATGCCTTTTTCAATATGTTTTTTCCTGTTATAAAAGTATCTGGAGGTATAGTGGTTTTACTGTGTACGGTATTCTATTTTTTTGAAACCTTGCAAAGTGATAAAATATTAACTTTTTATAAGTCTGTTAATTTTTATATCAGCATAGCCATTTTTATTTGGTTTTTGGTAATAACTCCCATGGTGTTTTTTGATAAATACACAAGTTACGACCCGCTAGTTTATGAACGGGATTGGAATTATATTCGCCTTAGAAGCTTGGTTTTTTTGTCATGTAATATATTTATGTATTTAACCTTTACTTTTGCCTTAATATGGTGCAAACCGGAGAACGATTAGCCAGCACCGCCTCAGAGCGGTATTTATTAGTATATATGATAGCCGTTTTAGTTATTGTAAGTACTTTGATTATTGTGTTTTTTGTGGTGTTTTTAAAACGAAAGAATAAGTTGCTGCAAGAAAAAATGGAACAACAGCGTGCTTTTGAGGCGGAAATTGCCCAAGCCCAAACCGAAACCCAGGAACAAACCCTAAAAAATGTGGGGTGGGAGTTGCACGATAATGTAGGGCAATTGCTGTCGTTTGCCAATATGCAGCTCAGCATATTAAAAATGCAGGTTTCGGATGATGTTAAGGAGAAATTTAAAGACACTACCGATGCCCTAAAGGAAAGTTTGGCCGAGGTAAGGGCGCTTTCAAAAACATTGAACAACGATGTGATTTTAAATAATGGTTTTGAAAAATCAATCATCAACGAATTGAACCGATTGAAGAAGATGAAATTTGAGTCGGCCGATCTCAAAATCATTGGTGAAAAAATACCTTTTCCTAATCGAAAGCACGAAATTATTATGTTTAGGATTCTTCAGGAATTTTTGTCTAATTCCGTGAAATATTCCAAAGCCAAAAGCATCGAAATCGTTTTAGATTATCACCCCACAGACTTACACATTACTGCAACCGACAATGGAGAAGGCTTTGATGTAAACGATGTTGAAAAAGGCTCGGGACTGATCAATATGAAAAGTCGGGCCGCTTTAATAAACGCCCAATTGGATTTAAAATCGAAACCTGACGAGGGCACCGCGCTTTCAATTGCTTATCCGTTGGGTTAATCATGGGTTTTAACAACTCTTTACCATCTCATTTTAGTAGGGTTTTGTACTTTTACGGACGCAAAAAAGAATAGTAAAAGAACATGAAACTATCGAAAGAAGCCGTTTTACAACAGGCCAACAAAGTGTGCAAAAACACGCTGATGGAAACCCTAAATATTGAAATGATAGATTTTGGCAAGGATTTTTTAGTGGCCCGTATGCCTGTTAATTCTCGAGTGTATCAACCCGATGGTGTTTTGCACGGCGGCGCTACGGCAGCTTTGGCCGAAAGTGTGGGAAGTTTTGCTTCAAATATTTTTGTGGATAGTGATAAGTTTTTTGTGCGCGGCATAGAAATAACCGCAAACCATATTAAAAGCGTAAAAGATGGCTATGTTTACGCCAAAGCCACATTTTTACATAAGGGGCGTACCACCCAATTGTTGGATATTCGGGTAACTGACGATGAAGATAATCTTATTTCTATTTGTAAACTATCCACCATTTCCCTGCCTAAAAAATAAGAATGATTCAAGACGAGTTTTTTAAGCGTATCGTAACCCAATACCAATCCAATCTTCCTTTTGTCGCTTACCGAAAACCCAATAGGCAAGAGGTAAATGCTTTTATCCAGAAAACGGACGATTTGTTTTTTTCTGAAGACTATTCCGAAATTGGGTTTGTATTCGCACCTTTTGATGATAATGAAAAATCGGTGTTGATACCGTTGGAACATTCCGAAATTCTAACGGCAGATTATCAGGTTTCCGATATAGCAAAAACTTCTGGGGTTTTTAAGGCTTCCGATGCATCGGAAAAAGAAAATCATATCAACCTCGTTAAAAAAGGCATTCAAGGAATTGAGCACGAAAAATTCAAAAAAGTAGTGCTTTCTCGAAGCGAGTCGGCACACCTTAAAGAGAACAATCCTGTTGTCATTTTTAAAAGGCTGCTAAATAATTATCCTTCGGCATTTGTATATTGTTGGTTTCACCCCAAAGTAGGTTTGTGGTTGGGCGCAACACCCGAAACTTTAATAAAAATAGAAGGGGCGCAATTTTCTATTATGGCATTGGCAGGTACACAAAGTTATAATGGCACGCTTAACGTGAAATGGCAAGAAAAGGAAAAGCAGGAGCAGCAATACGTTACCGATTTTATTACCGAAAATTTAAAACCCGCTGTGGAACGCTTAACGGTATCGGATACCGAAACAGTAAAGGCTGGCAACTTGGTACATTTAAAAACCATGATAACGGCACGGTTAAAATCTCATGTACCGTTAAAACAAGTGATTGATGCTTTGCATCCCACGCCAGCGGTTTGTGGCGTACCGAAACTGGCGGCCAAGCAGTTTATTTTAGAGCACGAAAACTACAACCGCTCATTTTACACGGGCTTTTTAGGAGAGCTAAATATGGAAAAAACGGCCAGGCCACGATCCGGAAAGCGTAACATAGAAAATAGGGCGTATGCTATGGCTAAAAAAAGTACGCAGCTTTACGTGAATTTACGGTGCATGCAAATCAAGGATGAAAACGCCATAATTTACATTGGCGGAGGCATAACCGAAAGTTCCAATCCAGAAAATGAGTGGCAGGAAACCGTAGAGAAATCCTTAGTGATGAAAAACATTTTATAAGCATTTTTATTGGCAAGCTAATTTGTTATTTTTGGCTATTGATTAAAACTACATGACCTATCCAAAAATACCACTAGCACAAACCATTGTCCAATTGTGCAAAGCCAAAGGCATTAAGCATATTGTAATTTCACCGGGTAGCCGTAATGCGCCGTTAACCATTGGGTTTACAAACGACGATTTTTTTAACTGCTACAGTATTGTTGACGAGCGCTGTGCGGCATTTTTTGCATTGGGTATTGCACAAAAACTACAGCAACCCACGGCTGTGGTTTGCACTTCGGGCAGTGCGTTGCTTAATTATTATCCGGCGGTGGCCGAAGCTTTTTATAGCGATATTCCGTTGGTAGTCCTTTCGGCCGATAGGCCAAAACACTTGGTTGGTATTGGCGACGGACAAACCATTAACCAAAAAAATGTGTTTGATAACCATATTTTGTATTCGGCCAATTTAAAGCTTGATTTAAAGGACGAAAAGAATGTGCCTAGCCACGAGGAGTTGCCTATTTTCAAAAATCTGGAAAATAAATTCGAACGGTTTTTGGGCCTTCAAAAAGATATCCAAATTTTCAATGAAGAGGAAATCAACACGGCTATTAATTTTGCACTTTTAAAAAGGGGGCCAGTGCATATCAATATTCCTTTGGATGAACCGCTTTATGAAACTACCGATAAACTTTCGGTAAACCCAAAACCCATTGAGGAGACCGAAAAGGAGCCGGATTTTGAAGACTACGTTTTGAAATCTTGTTTGGAAGACTGGAATTCGGCCACTAAAAAAATGATTTTGGTCGGGGTAAACCAGCCCAACCAGATTGAGAAAAAATGGTTGGACGAGTTGGCGCAAGACGATAGTATTTTGGTGTTTACAGAAACGACTTCCAACCTCCATTACTCAGGTTTTTTTCCGAGTATTGATCAATTAATTGCGCCGCTTTCTCCCGAAGAACAAAAAGAACTGCAACCCGATATTTTGCTCACTTTTGGCGGTTTGGTGGTATCAAAAAAAATAAAGCAGTTTTTGCGGAAGTTCCAGCCGAAACACCATTGGCACATAGATCCCAAAACGGCATACGACACATATTTTTGTTTGGAAAATCATATTGAAGCGACGCCAAACCAGTTTTTTGAAACCTTTTTGCCCAAGGTGACGCATTATGTAAAAAGCGGTTACAAACATAAATGGGCGGGCGTGAAACAACGCCGATTAAAAAAACATAAAGCTTATTTGGAGGAAATTCCGTTTTCAGATTTTAAGGTATTTAGCCGGGTGTTAAAGTCGGTTCCGGAAAATTCCGTGCTTCAAGTGGGTAACAGTTCGGCCATTCGTTACACACAATTATTCAAACTCAACAAATCTTTAGAGGTGTATTGCAATCGGGGCACCAGTGGGATTGATGGTAGTACATCAACCGCCATCGGTTTTGCTGTGGCCAGCGAAAAACCTACTGTTTTCATTACGGGTGATCTAAGTTTTTTGTATGACAGTAATGCCCTTTGGAATAATTATATTCCGAATAATTTTAGAATCATCGTGATAAACAATCAAGGTGGTGGTATTTTCAGAGTTTTGCCCGGTCATAAAAACACCGAGAATTTCGATACCTATTTTGAAACCAACCACAATCACACCGCAAAACACCTTTGCGATATGTATGGTTTTAATTATGAAACGGCGCACGACGATGAAGGCTTAAAAACTACTCTAAAATCATTCTATATGGAAAGCAGTCAGCCAAAATTACTGGAAGTATTTACGCCCAAAGGAATAAACGATGAAGTGCTTTTAAACTATTTTGAATTCATTAGGTAAATGTCTTCAAAAAAATAATGATTTAAGTAAAAACTAGTGACTTGAAAGGGTTTTATGTGTCTAAAAAAATAGTTACCTTTAAAGGGTTATCAATTAATTATTTCACTAATACTTAAAAACGAAAATCATTATGAGTAAAAGAGACGAGCTTATTGCAAAATATGCTGAAGATTTAAAAGAAAAGTGCGGCATTAAGGCAGACATGGATTTATTAACTAAAGTAACTATTGGCTGCGGACCATCTATTTATAATGCTGATGCGGCAACAGTTTCAGGGTCGGACCAATCGGAATTGGAAACTGTAAAAAATAACTTTTTAATTAAAAAATTAGGATTGAAAGACGGGTCAGAATTGGATAAAGGCATCGATGCCGTTATGGAAACCTACGGAAAATCCAACCGCAATAAGTATCGTGCTGTAGTGTATTATTTATTGACCAAGCATTTTAAGAAAGAGTCGGTGTATTAAAACCGAAATCCCATAAATATAAAAAGCGTTGCATGATGTAACGCTTTTTTTTCGATTTTACTGATTAAGAAATTATTGTTTGTAACTATGATTATAAACAACGCTATCACTACCTTTGCAGCATGATTAGATTAGGCGAAATAAATACCATGGAAATACTTCGTGAAACGGATCACGGAGTGTATTTAATTGATAAGGATGATGAAGAAGTGTTGCTTCCAAACCGTTACGTTCCTGAAAGTTTTAAAATTTGGGACGAATTGGAAGTTTTTGTCTATTTAGATAATGAAGAGCGCCCAGTAGCCACTACCGATAGGCCTTATATCATGAAAGGCGATTTTGCATTGTTGCGCTGCAATCAAGTGACCGAATATGGTGCTTTTTTGGATTGGGGTATGGTAAAGGAATTGTTTTGTCCGTTTAAAGAGCAGGCCTTTAAAATGAAACCCGGAGGTTGGTATTTGGTATATTGTTATTTGGACGAAAAAACCAATAGGTTGGTGGCTTCGAGCAAAACCAATCGGTTTTTGGACAACAAAGAATTGACCGTAGAGGAGTTTGAGGAAGTGGATTTAATCGTGTCGCATCCATCGGATATGGGCATGAATGTTATCGTCAACAAAACGCACACAGGCTTAGTTTACAAAAACAATATTTTTAAAGATTTAAGTGTTGGTGATAAATTGAAAGGTATTGTTAAAAAAATCCGACCAGGAAACAAACTCGATATTACTTTAGAGCAAGTAGGCTACAGAAATATAGAACCCAATGCCGAAAAGGTTTTACAAGAACTTCAAGACAATGGTGGCTATTTGGATTTAACCGATAAATCGTCACCCGAAGACATTAAGGAAGTGTTGCAAATGAGCAAAAAGAACTTCAAAAAAGCCATCGGGAGTTTATACAAACAACGCAAAATAGAATTAGAAAAGGATGGTATTCGTTTAGTTTAACGAAAATGCACTGCTTTTCACTTTTTCAGAAACGGTTTTTATGGCTTCCGTAATGGTGTTGTAATCTATCTTTTCAGAAACACAAAATCCATTTTCTATTTCGGCATTCATTTTACTGGGCAAATCATGTCCAACCACGCCATAAGCTTTCAAATTTTTCGCCTGGGTTCTAAAATGTGGGGTGTCCATCAGGTTGATTGAATAGGAATTGATTCTGTTAGCTACAATGCCATACGGTTTTGTATTACCAAAATAACTTTCCAATTCATTAATAATGGTTGCAGAATTGTTCATATCAAAATGAACGCCTTCACGTAACTCAACAACGGCAATATTTTCAAAAAAATAAACATCGCCCATTTTATTTTCAACAGTTTTTAAGATTTGATGGGCAAAATTGGTCTCTAATAGTTTCATTTTAATTTCAAATAGGGTTAAAAACAACACTTTGTAAGTGTCTGTATATTAGACGCGTTAAGGTAAAAAAGTCACATTTCAGGTGCTGTTTTTTTAGAAAATTCATGCAAAAGTACTGTGTAAGCATAGTATTTAGGGTTAAAATTTAGTTAAACTTTAAATTGATAAAATCGTTAATTTTTAATTGAGCGATTCTATTATTAGTATTTTTGTAGTATGATAAATAACGATACCATTGTTGCTTTGGCAACACCCGCGGGAGCTGGTGCTATTGCTATAATTCGCTTATCGGGTAGTGAAGCCGTTACTATTGCCGACACATGTTTTAGATCGGTAAAGAAAGATAAGCGCCTGAGCAAACAAAAAACGCATACCATCCATTTGGGACATATTGTTGATGGAAACAAAACGGTAGATGAGGTGTTGTTATCGGTTTTCAGAAACCCTAATTCGTACACAGGTGAAGATGTAATTGAGGTGTCCTGCCACGGTTCGAGTTATATCCAACAGGAAATTATCCAATTGTTTTTGCGGAAAGGGTGCAGAATGGCATCGGCGGGCGAATTTACTTTGCGTGCTTTTTTAAACGGAAAACTGGATTTAAGTCAGGCAGAAGCCGTGGCCGATTTAATAGCCAGCGACAACGAAGCATCACACCAATTGGCCATGCAGCAGATGCGGGGCGGGTTTTCATCTGAAATCGCAAAACTTAGGGAAGAGCTTTTAAATTTTGCTTCCCTCATAGAATTGGAACTCGACTTTGCTGAAGAAGATGTGGAGTTTGCCGACCGCACCCAATTTAAAGATTTAATAGATCGAATCGTTTTTGTACTAAAGCGATTAATAGACAGTTTTGCTGTCGGAAATGTGATCAAAAACGGTATTCCGGTAGCCATAGTTGGTGAGCCCAATGTGGGGAAATCAACACTGTTAAATGCGCTTTTAAATGAAGAGCGTGCTATTGTGAGTGACATCGCCGGAACGACCCGCGATACCATTGAAGATGAAATTTCCATTGGCGGCGTAGGCTTCCGTTTTATCGATACCGCTGGTATTCGCGAAACCAAAGATGTGGTTGAAACTATTGGTATTCAAAAAACATTCGAAAAAATAGCCCAATCGCAAGTGGTTATTTATTTGTTTGATGCTGTATCGGTTTTTGCTAAAAAAGCCTCATTGGATGCCATTAAGGTTGAAATTGAAAAAATAAAGAATAAATACCCACAGAAACCATTGGTGGTGATTGCCAACAAAGTAGATGCCATTAATGACGACGAAAAGACAAGCCTTAAGAACGCCATTCCAGAAATAGAATTGCTTTCAGCCAAAACCAAAAAAGGGGTGGAAGAATTGAAATTAACGCTTACTAATTTTGTAAACACCGGCGCTCTTCGCAACAACGAAACCATTGTCACCAACACGCGCCATTACGATGCGCTTTTAAAAGCTCTGGAAGAAATCCAAAAAGTGAAGTACGGATTGGATACTGGCTTGTCGGGCGACTTATTGGCGATTGATATCCGTCAAGCTCTATATCATTTTGGGGAAATTACAGGTGAAATAACTAATGATGATTTGCTCGGTAACATTTTTGCTAATTTTTGTATCGGAAAGTAACTTACTTTCTTTTGTTTGTTAATGTATTGATTTTATTGACTTTATGAGTTTTTGTTTTCTCTTTTTTGTTGCTTTTTTGCTCTTTTTTAACTAAATTTGTTGTATATCTGTTGCCTTAAATACGGATTTGTTGCCCAAATCTGTTGGCTAAAAGATTGGCGAAATGATGCACCATATTGCCCCACGTTGCACCATAACGCTACATAAAGCACCATTTATGAGCAGTAATTTATACATCCCAAAAACCTGTAAGCATTGCGGTAATGCCTTTACAGCACGTACAACAGTAACTAAATACTGTGGTGATACTTGTGCTAAAAAAGCCTATAAGGCGCGTAAGCGTAAAGAAAAAATTCGAGCTACTCTTACAAAGGATATGCAGCAGCAAAAAGAAGCTGTTCAAATTCCAAACCTCAACACGGTAAACAACAAAGATTTTTTAAGCGTTACTGAAGCCTCACAATTGATTGGTGTAAGTAGATGGACCATTCAAAGAATGATTCAACAAGGACGTTTAAAAGCAGTTCCTTTTGGAAGAAAACGTATTGTAGCCAGATGGCAAATAGAAAACCTTTTTAATTAGCACCCTATGAAAGTAACATTAAGACAACGCAAAAAGAATGATAAAATAAGTCTGTATTTAGATTACTATCATAAAGGAAAACGCAAAACCGAGTATTTGCGCTTATACCTTACGCCTAATCCTAAAACTAAATCAGAAAGAGAGGTTAACAAGAAAACCAAGCAATTAGCAGAAACCATTTGCGCACAACGCCAAATAGAAATTCAAAATGGTATTTATGGCTTTCAGGATATTGAGAAATTAAAAGGAAGCTTTATTACTTATGTTACGGCTTTAGCTGAAAAGAAAAACACCAGCTCTGGCAACTATGGGAATTGGAACAGTATGCTAAAACACTTGAAAATCTTTTGTCCTACGGATGTAAGCTTTCAAGATTTGGATAAATCATTTGTTGAGCGTTTCAAAGAGTATTTAGATAAAGATGCTATGGCAAGAGCAGGTAAAAAATTGTCCCAAAACTCTAAATATTCATACTATGGTAAATTTTGCGCAGCTTTAAAGCAAGCAGTTAAGGATGGTATTTTAAAAGTCAATCCTGCTAATGGTGTAGATTATTTTAAACAAGGAGAACCTCAACGAGAGTTTTTAACCCTTGATGAATTACAAAAGGCAGTCAATACAGAATGTGAATTACCATTATTAAAAAATGCTTTTATATTTTCAGCACTTACCGGATTACGTTGGTCAGATATTGAAAAATTGTTGTGGTCAGAAATCCAACACTCTAAAGAAATGGGGTATTACATACGTTTCAGACAAAAGAAAACCAAAGGTGCTGAAACCTTACCAATTTCAGAACAAGCAAGAGAATTATTAGGAGAAGCAGGAAAACCCGAAGCAAAAGTTTTTGAAGGTTTACATTATAGTGCCTGGTCAAACCTTAAATTGCAACAATGGATGATGAAAGCCGGTATTACAAAAGATATTACCTTTCACTGTGCGCGTCATACCTATGCAACTTTACAGTTAACTTTGGGTACGGATATTTACACAGTATCAAAATTATTAGGGCATAAAGAGTTGAGAACAACACAGATTTATGCCAAAGTAATTGATGATAAAAAGAAAGAAGCTGCTAACCGTATTCAATTGGATTTATAATGAAAGGAAATGTATTTGCAAGTTTGGTATCGATTACCAACGGGTTACATAGAGACAATAGATCAGAACGAGAATTTAATTTTTTGGACTCTGAATTAAAGGAACTACCAAAAGCTGATAATGCGGTTTTTAAAGTAAACTTTAAAAGACCTCTAAATAGTAAAAAAGAATATTACTTTAAGCTGATTTCAAATGATACCGAAACTGAATTAGCAGCATTAAAATCCCAATTCCCAAAAGATGCTACAGAACCCGAAAGCAAGTATAACTATACCGTACAATTTAATAAGTTCAATAAGTATTTAAAGGATATTGCCACCTACATTAAAAAGCAGTCTATAAGTAACGATTTAGGCAATGATGCTGATTATATCATCAATTACTTAAAAGCATCAGCAATTCGCCTATACATCTAATTACAAGAGCAATACGGACAATTTTCAGATGCTGGGTTATTCTCAATTCAAGAAATAGCAGAAAAGTATTTTAATGATACTGATTTTGATACTTCAGTATTTGTGAAATTAGAAACTGATAAAAAAGAGGTAATTAAAAAACCATCTAAACCGAAAAGTAAGCCTAAAACCTCATTTGGTTATAAAAATAGAGATACTTCAAAATTACTTCCAGTTATAAAGCAATTACATTTTAGAATTGACCTATTAGACAATAGAACAACCCCAGAACAATTGGAAAAACTTTTATTAGCAGAAAACTTCAACAATATAGATTACAAGATTTATCTGCAATGTGAAACAACACAATTCAGTTATGTGGTTAAAGAATTGAAATCTTATTTCCATAATTTGAAGCCAGCAACTATAGAGCGTTCAGGAAAATTTATAACTAAAACGGGTGCAGCTTTAAGAGCAGGAAATTTATATAAAAACAAGATTGATAACCCGAAAGAAAAAGAAGAAATCGATAAAACAATCCAACAACTGCAATAAAAAACAGTAAGAATAGTAAGGATTCTTACTGTTGTCTTACTCTCATTTTACACTCTTACTAAAATCGGCAAGCCAATTTCAAACCTTTGTCCTGTTCTTGAAAACCAAGAATGACATTTGGCCAGATGTCCTCATTTATTTAAAACAAAATAAACGATGGACACAAATATCATCGAAAAGTTAGACCGCATTGAAAAACTCTTATTAGAGCAACAAACAATGCAAAAGCAAGTATTAAACTTTAATGAAACTTGTAAGTATTTAGAATTATCTCAATCACACTTGTATAAACTTACAAGTACGGGAACCATTCCGCATTATAAACCGAATGGTAAAAAAATTTATTTCCAACGAGAAGAGTTAGACCATTGGTTACTGCGTAACCGTATGGACTCAAGAGACGAAATCGAACAGCAAGCTGCCGATTACTTAATTAAGAAAGGAGCGGTGAAGTTATGACTGAAATAATCGATTTACTCTTAACGCTCTCTCAAGAAATAAAGGATATTAAAGCACGTATTGAATTGTTACGACATTCGAGAGCAGAAGTATTAAAAGATACGTGGATTGATAATCAGGACGTATTACAGACCTTACACATTAGTAAGCGCACTTTACAAACATTAAGAGATAACGGCACACTTCCTTATAGTAAAGTTAAAGGCAAATTTTATTACAAGGTAGCTGATATAGAGCAATTGCTTCAAGATAACTACTACAACCATAATTTCAAACGAGATGGAAATAAGTAGAGAGGCAATTTTAAACAAAACGCACTACGGCTTAAAGATTTATGCTTATGTGTTAAGACAGTACTATCCTGATACAACAGTCCTTTCTGTAAAAGGAAGGGACTGCGGGATAACTCGAAATCCATTTAATGGTGGAAAGGAAACCTTACGGATTCATATTGATGAAGTAATAGCAACGCATCGAGATACAGAACTAGAAACATTTAAAGGTGATGTATTCGATTTTGCACAATACCATTTTAGAATAACCGATGAAGAAGAGCTGCTAGAGAAAATCAACCAAGAATTGCATCTCAATTTAATGGTTAAGAAAAAAGACGAATTAGAATGGTTGAATAATCCAGACGATACCTGGTATGCTTACTGTAGCTTTTTCAAAGCACCAGTTCGCAATGTGTTTCCTTTGGAAACTTTGCGATTGCATCAAGTATTTGCATTAATCACAAGTGATAAATACAAAAAGATTACCGAAGATTTAAGAGCAATAACCGATGTAAAAGAAGCACGTAAATTCAAAGCTAATCACTTTGATTACGTGACCTTTTCAGGAACTTTTGAAAAACGTAACGATAACAATTTATTACAGCATTCCAATTTGCTAACAATCGATTTTGACCATTTAGAAAACCTTCAAGAGTTAAAATCCAAATTGTTGAACGATGAATATTTTGAGACCGAAATGTTATTTACATCACCATCTGGTGATGGCTTGAAATGGATTATCAGAATAGATATTTCTGAAACATCACATTCAGAATATTTCATTGCAGTAGCAAATTACATTAAACACACTTATAACATTGAGGTTGACCAGTCAGGTAAAGACATTTCCAGAGCGTGTTTTTTACCATACGCCCCAACAGCCTTTCTAAATAAAAGACACCAAGCATTATGACGAAAATATTTAACCCAAAAGAATGGTTAGAAGTTCCAAAAGAGCAACAGCCAACAAGCAACAAGACAACAACTCACGTTGTTGCTGTTGCTAATAACGATATAGAATCTTACATAACAGCTATTGAACAAGCTGGAGCTGATATTACAGGTAATTATGCTAATTGGCGTGATTTAGGTTTCGCATTAGCAGAAGAATATGGAGAAACTGGGAGAGACTATTTCCACCGCATTAGTAAAGCTTATGTAGGATATGAACCCAAAGAATGTGATGAACAATTTAATAAATGCCTAAATGCAAAAGGGCACGGAATAACCATTGCAACGTTTTATCATCACGCACACCAAGCAGGTATTAGAGTACCAAAAACAGAGACAATAATACCTCAACAAAAAGAAGTAAAACAACAAGAAACAATGCCTACTATTCCAGAAAAGGTATATAATTCGCTTCCACAGTTTTTACAACAAGTTGTAAATCCTGCAAGCAGCCAAGAAGAAAAAGATATCTTATTGTTAGGAGCATTAACGGCTTTTAGTGCTTGTTTTCCTAAACTCTTTGGTGTCTACGACCAACGCAAAGTATATAGTAATCTATATCTATTTGTAACTGCACCTGCTTCTGCAGGTAAGGGAAGACTCAACCAAATTAAAAATTTGGTAGACTCTGTTCATAAATTAAAGAGAGAGCAAGCCAAGGTTATAAAACAACAGTTTAATACGGAAAACGCAGCTTACAATATGAATAAAGGAAAAGATGAAAATCTTGAAAAACCAAGCAAACCACCTGAAAGAATGTTGTTCATTCCAGCCAATAATAGTGTAACTGGAGTCTATCAATTAATTTCAGATAATGAAGGGAAAGGATTGATTTTCGAAACCGAAGGCGATACGTTAGCACAAGCCTTTAAAAGCGATTATGGTAATTATAGCGATGGATTTCGTAAAGCCTTTCATCACGAAACCATAAGTTATTATAGAAGAACCGATAGAGAATATGTAGATATTGAAAAACCGTGTCTATCAACCGTATTATCTGGCACACCCAAACAAGTCGCAACTTTAATACCTAATGCCGAAAATGGGTTATTTAGTCGCTTTATGTTCTATTATATGAATATAAAACCAACTTGGAAAAACGTGTTTTCAAACAATAATAATGTAGGGTTGGATGACTATTACTCGCAATTAGGAAATGAGTTTCTGGGCTTATATAAAACACTAAAAAACAACCCAGAAATTGAAATACAATTAACGGAAGCCCAACAAGGGCAATTCAACACGTTTTTTGAGTCCTTGCAAACCAAATACATCAACTTACAACCCGAAGAGTATATCGCAACCATTAGACGATTAGGATTGATAGCATTTCGGTTAATGATGTTATTCACGGCATTTCGTATTATGGAGGATGGTGATGTAAATCAAGTAAAAGAATGTGAGGATGTTGACTTTGATAATGCCCTAACAATCATTTCCATTTTAGTAAAGCACAGCAGTAAGGTATTCAATGATTTACCTATTGAGCAAAAAACAGTAAAACGCTTAAACCGTAAAGAACGCTTTTTAGATAGTTTGCCAAAACAATTCAATAGGCAAGATTATTTAGATTTAGCGACCAAGCATAATATTCCACATAAAACCGCTGAAGGGTACATCACAAAGTTTGTAGATGCTGGGTTATTGCATAGAGAAGCACATAATAGTTACTCAAATCCTGTAGGAGGCAAGTAAAGGAAATCAAGGAAATTAAGGATTTAAAACAATATCCTTTAGTTCCTTAAATCCTCAATTACGCTTTTCCGTAACTATAATTAAAGGTATTTGTTTTTCTTTACTTTTTTCTTGTTTTTTAATTTAATGTTCAATATATTTGAATGTTCATTGTCACTGAACACTAAAAATAAATGAACAATAGACTATGTATCGCAATAACGATTTTATTTATCAAGCTGTAGCAAATTTGGAGAGCGTTATCAATATACCAATTGATATTGAAACCTCAAGAGCTAAATATGATGCTATTTTGAATATCAAAAACATGCAGTTTGTGGTAGAGGCTAAATCAGCAATGAGAGCATCTAACCAAGGTCTTATATTATCGCAACTTGAAGAATTGAGAAATAATACAAGTAAGCCTATAATATTTATTGCAGATTACATTTCAAAAGAAGGAGCAAGTCAACTCAAAGAACGTGGCTTTAATTATATAGATACTGCTGGCAACGCTTTTATTAGTAAAGACGATGTAATGATTTATGTAGAAGGGCAAAAAAGAGCCAGTAAACATAAAACCAATCAATCTAGAGCGTTCCAGGAAGCTGGTGTTAAAATTATTTTTCATTTGTTAAGTGAACCCGAAAACTTACAGCACTCATATCGTACAATAGCTCAAAAAGTTGGGGTGTCTTTAGGTTCTGTAAGTAATGTAATGGCTGAATTAGAAGAGTTAAATTATTTGATTAAGACCAAAGATAAAAGAGTACTTAAAAATAAGGAAGAACTTTTGGAGCGATGGTTAGTGGAATTTAACACAGTTTTAAAACCAAGAATCATAAGAAGTAAAATGAAATTCATTGACCCAGATATGGCTCAAAATTGGCGTAACATGTTGTTAAACCAAAAACAAGGAGAAATACTTTGGGGTGGTGAGCCAGCAGGTGCAATGCTTACCAATAATTTAAGACCACAGGTATTTACAATTTATAGCAACCTTGAATTACCTGAAATTGCCAAAACATTGCGTTTGGTTCCAGATAAAACTGGCAATGTCGAGGTCTGTCAAAAATTTTGGAAAAATAATGATGCAACCAAAGTACCGGCCTTATTGGTCTATACCGATTTAGTGAACAGCGGATATGGTAGAAACGTGGAAATAGCTAACCAAATATTTGAAAATGAGTTACAGCATATCCAGTAAAAAATTCAACCATCCGTTGCTAAAGCCGATTCTTCAGGAATTAACAGCCTTTTTTAAAGACTCTGATATTTCCTTTTTTGTCATTGGTGCGACAGCTCGTGACATTATAATGGAATTACACGATGAAAGTTCCGGACGTTTAACACACGATTTGGATATTGCTATCACCATCAACGATTGGGAACAATACAAAACCGTTGAAGAAGGCATCACGAAATTACCAAATTTTACTAAAGACCCAGACCAGAAACAACGCTTCCAATACTTGGGGAAATTCGATTTAGACATTGTGCCTTTTGGTAGCATCATGAATGAAAATGATAAAATCTTTTGGCCACCAGACGAAGAATTCGCCATGTCTGTATTAGGCTTTCCAGCGGTAAACGATGCAGCATTAAAGGTTAATATCGATGAGGATATCGATATTCAAATAGCATCCTTGGCAGGTATAGGATTATTGAAAATTGTAGCGTGGAGAGATAGAAACCATAAAACCAACAAAGATGCAGATGATATGGCGTTTATCTTGCAAAATTATTTAGAAATTCATAGAGACGAATCTCTTGAATATTTTGAAGAAATATATACCGAAGACCATACCATAATTAAAGGTGGTGCAACCTTATTGGGGATTCACATCAATCAACTATTAAATGCCTATCTAGATGCTAAACAAAGTATCAAGGAAATTTTAACTGCGGAAATAGAACATCAAGAACAAAGTAAATTCATCAACCAAATATTAGAAACCCATAAAGCTTTAAGCTACGATGAGGTTTTTAAAAGCATAGAAAACATAAACAACCAAATAAAAATATAGTCAATACATGGCAACAGAAATAAAAGAAAAAAAGGATAGCACGGTATTAGAGGATAACCAACTACTCTGTGTACTTACTAATCAAGCTAAAAAAATTAGCGCCAAAGAAAACAACCTACAATCGGTAATCTTAATGCTCAATGAAGAGTATGGGTTTGATTTAGATGATATGGAACGTGATTTTACCATTATCTATACAGACCCTGAAACAGATAAATCCAAAAAGCAGAAGTTGGAATTGGTGGTGTTTGCCAAAGGCAAAGTGCACGTACAAGAGAATATCATCCGAATGATAGTGGTTCAGGATGATAAAGTGAAAGTAACCGATAAGAAAAAAGGCCTTACAGCTACATTGGAAAACGCAATGGCTGCTGCCGATGATTGCGAGTTTGGTTTATGGGCAAATGGTTCAAGCTATCATTTTTTACAAAAGGAGGAAGACGAAATTGGTTTGGATTTTCAATTCACAGACTTATCCGATTTTCCTGGTGAAGGCGAAACACTGGAAGATTTAGACCGTAACGACCGTTCTTTTAGTAGAAAACCGGCTAACGATTCCTTAATCAAGGTATTTCAACGCTCGCACGATTACATCTATGGAAATGAAGGACGTAAAAAGGATGCCTTCTGGCAACTCTTAAATCTTATTTTCTGTAAACTCTATGATGAAAAACGTCGCTTTTCTGCAAATGATGATGGGTCAACCTACAGACGAAAATTTTGGGTGGGTGTTAAAGAACAAAACACCGATGCTGGTCGCGAAGCGGTGGCACAACGTATTAAAGGCTTATTTCAGGAATTAAAAGATGATGAAGTGTTCTCTGAAGTGTTTTCTGGAAACGAATCCATCGACCTTACAAACAAAGGTTTAGCCTTTATCGCTGGTGAACTGGCTAAATACTCATTTTTGGATGCATCGGTAGATGTTAAGGGGATGGCCTACGAAACCATTGTAAGTAACACCTTGAAGCAAGAAGCGGGTCAGTTTTTTACACCGCGTAATATCATTAAGGCAATGGTAGAAATGCTAGACCCTAAAGAAAACCATCGGGTATTAGACCCAGCTTGTGGTTCGGGTGGTTTCTTGGTGATGGTGTTAGACCATGTACGTAAGCAAATTACCCAAGAATTATTTCCAGACTTATCAGGACCTTTATTGGAAGCGCAGTACAACAGTCCTCAAGTAAATGAACTGGTAAAACAATATGCCGAAAACAATATTTTTGGTTTTGACTTTGACCCTGATTTGAAGAAAGCAGCACGCATGAATATGGTAATGGCTGGTGATGGTCATGCCAATATTTTTCACGTCAATTCCTTGGCATACCCAAATTGGGAACACCCTTCTGAAATAGAAAAAATAGAAACCAGTATCAAACAAAGCCTCTTGGCAATGGACGAAGTAAGTAATTCCTATGGTTTTGATGCCAGAGAAAAGTTCGATATGGTATTTACCAACCCGCCATTTGGTGCCAAGGTAAAAGTAGATACCAGTATTATTTATAAAGAAGATGGTTCCTTGCGCTACGTGTTAGGAGCTTACAGCAATGCGCCTGAAGTATTGTTTATAGAAGCCTGCTATAACTTTTTAAAACCAGGTGGTAAAATGGCAATAGTATTACCAGATGGTATTCTGGGGAATCCAAATACGCAAAGTGTTAGAGAATGGATACTCGATAAATTTAAAATTTTAGCCTCTATAGATTTAGCAGTAGAGGCGTTTTTACCGCAAGTAGGTGTACAAGCATCCTTATTGTTTTTAGAACGAAAAAGCGAACTACAACGCCAATTGGCACAAGATAAAGATGAAGATTATGATGTGTTTATGGCAATTGCCGAAAAACTGGGTAAAGACAGGCGTGGTAACCCTATTTATTTACGGGATGAGGATGGTGCAGAATTAGTCTTTAGAGTAGAAAAAGAATACCTCGTACAAAAAAAGGATGGTAGTGCATCACAAGTAAAAACCAGAGTAGAGAAAGTAAAAAAACTGGATGACGATTTACCAAAGATTACAGAGGCTTATGATAAATTTTTAAAGGGATTGAGAATATGAAAGTCGGTAAAATAAATTTTAAATATATTTCTGACAGCTTAAGATTTAATTCTGACTTTCATTTGTCAGAAGGTGTAGCATACGATAGATTATTAAGAGCCAATCCTCACTTTACACTTGAAAATTTAACAACAGATATATTTTGCGCAGGTAGAAGTAAGAGGATTTATGTTAGTGAAGATAATGGTTATCCATATCTTGGTAATACCGATATTTCATCCACTTCGCCATTGTCAGGATGTAATTATGCTTCAAAAAAGTTTTGGAATGAAAGGAAAGGATTCCTAAAGGAAGGCATGATATTAACTGGGAGAGTTGGGCAAAATACCGTTGGAGCCTTTAGTTATACTTCTAAAGAATTAGAAGGTTGTATAGGTTCAGATAATGTTATTAGAATTGTCTCAAATGGTACAGTTAAAAATGGATATTTATATGCTTATTTAGCTAGTAAATATGGTTATCATTTGGCAAGGAGGCATATAAGTGGAAACGCTCAACCTTTTATTACTGAAGATATGCTATCTAATTTGCCTGTACCTATAATTCCAAAACCTAAAGAAGAACAAATTCATAATCTTATTATTGAAGCTGCAGATTTGCGTCTAGAGGCTAATAATTTATTAAATGAGGCTGATGAAATGTTTCATGAAGGCAATGGATTGGATTTTCCAGAGGATTGGCTTTCAATTAGTGAAAATGAAATAAAGCTCGGCTTTTCTGTTAAAAACTCATTTAAGTTGAGAACGACGATAAAAGCTAGAAATTATTCATTTAGAGCTAATAAGATTATTGAAGAATTTGACGTAAAAAAGGGCATCAAATTAAAAGACTATTTGAAAATTCCTCTAAAAATGGGAGCCAGAGGTTCTTTTAAAAGAATTGATTCAAAAAATTTTAAAGGACATTCATTATTATCTCAAACAGAGCTTCATACCCAAAATCCTAAAATTTTTAAACAAGTTCGAGCACCAAAGATTACTGAAGATGATATTGCTAAAAGAGGACAGGTTTTAATACCTGCTGCTGGTAATGCTTCTGGTGAAGGTGAAATCTTCGTTAGACCAACATTGGTAAGAAATAATTTTGAAGGCATGCTTTTGTCTGAAGTAATAGGGAAACTTGAATGTAAAACTGAAAATGATGCTGCATATTTATTCATTTTTCTAAAATCCAAAGCAATGTTTAGAATACTTCGGGCAATGATTTATGGAACAAGTTTAAGATATCCTAATTGGGAGCTCATAAAGGATGTAAATATACCTTTAGTATCGGATAAAATCAAAAATGAGATTGGTGATAAAGTCTTATTGGCTTTTGATAAAAGAGGGGAAGCAGATAAAAAAGAAAACCAAGCAATCAACTTAATAGAAAACGAAATAGAACAATGGCAAGAATCATAAAACCACCTTATTTCGAGACTGTTGTTAATGCAGGAGAACAGCGTTTAATAGATTTTCTGGAAGTCAATCTTCCAGATAGCTTTACGTTGATTCCTAATATAGAGCTGGCAGCAACCAACCCACGTAACAACCAAACCCAATATTGGGAGTACGACCTTATTGTGGTGACACCACACGCTGTATACAACATAGAAAACAAAGACTGGAAAGGTCGTATAGAAGGTGATGATAACTATTGGTATGTAAACGACCGCCAAAAACCCAATCCGCTTAAAACAGGGCGTATTAAAACGGCTATTCTAGCTTCTAAACTTAAAGAAGAAGATTATGCTTTAGGTAAAGCTTGGGTAGTAAATATGGTTACGTTGTCTTATCCTAACAGTATGGCACCATCTATATGGCAAGAAGCGGGGAAAGTGAGCTTTCAGTTAGACCAACGTTTAATCAATTTTATTGTAAACCCAGCAAGCGATAGATATGAAAATTCCATTGCCGATATACAAGATAAAATTGTAGATTATTTAGTAGGGCGTTTCAGCGAAAAGAAAACCGAAGACAAAAAAGAACTCTACAGCCACGAGATTCTGGAAATTGTAGACCAAGAAAATTATTATACAGAATATCTTGCCAAACCCAAAGGTGTTACCTCATCCATCCGCAAACGTATCAAGGAATATACGCTTCAGGTAAAAGGCTTGTCACCAGAAGAACTCAAACAACGGGAACTGAAAATCAAAAATGGTTTTAAGGCTTTAGAACATATCAAGAGTAACCCCTTTATTACTAATGTTCAATATGAATTAGATGAAGAAAACCATCTCTTTTATGAAATCACAGATTTTCTAGAGGAAGATTCCTTACGTAATAAGTTAAAAACAAAAACAAGCGAATTCACCTTTTCAGAAAAAATAGATATTTTAAAAAACATTGCGTCAGCCTTAAAAGCAGCTCACGAGCATAATGTATTCCACCGTGATATCAATCCAGATAATATTTATTATAGAGGTGGTTATGCGATGTTAGGCAATTTCGGTAAAGCCTATTTTACCTACCACAATGAAGAAGGCTACACGGTTCAGGCTACTATAAATGAGCAAAACGCCACACCATATCATGCGTTAGAGCTAACCGTAGGAGAAGCCAGTAGAGCATCCGATTTATATTCTTTTGGGATTTTAACCTATTGGTTATTTGTAGGAGAAGAACCTATAAAATCGCCTTACGAATTGAATAACCTAAATGGAAGATTACCGGAAAACAAATGGCCATCTAAAGTAAAACCAACCTTACCAAAGTGGATTGACGACATCTGTAATAAAACCATTTTGGTTGATGAGTTTCAGCGTATTGATAGCGTAGAGGAATTGGAAGCCATCATTAAAAAAGGAACGTCCCAAGAAGTTGAAAGTACAATTAAAAAAGAAACACAAGACTCTAAAAAAGAAGATGCAGATGTTTCGGATAAGGAGTTAGATGAAATAAAAGAAGGCGACCGTATTGGTGATTACACCATCTATAACGAATTGGGTAAAGGTGGCTATTCAAAAGTATTTAAGGTAAAGCATTCCATTCAAGGGACGGAATATGCCATGAAACTGTTTAACACCAGTGTGAATGATGCATCCGTAAAGGACGAATATGCAGCATTAAGCAAGTTAAGTCACCCTAATATTGTACGATTTGTTTGGAATGGAACCACACCATCAGGACAGTTTTATACCTTAACAGAATTATTGGATGGTGATAATTTAAGTACCTATGTGCGTACCGATGCCAGATTACCAATGCATAGAATTTATCAATTGGCAACAGACATACTGTCAGCATTGGTGTCTATGCAATCACAAAATCCACCCATGTACCATCGCGATATTAAACCTCAAAATATTATTTGGGACAATCAGGAACGCTTTGTGTTAATCGATTTTAATGTGGCTTCTTTTGCAGAAGACAACACCGATTTTGTGGGTACAAATCCATACCTCGCACCAGATTTAGTAACAGATAGTAATAATGTCAATTGGGATACATCAGCAGATGTGTTTTCATTAGGCGTTACCTTGTTCCAATTAGTATGTAAACAATACCCATGGGCACCACATAAGATACCTATGATGCATAAGATATCAAATGAGCCTAAAAAGTTAAATGAAGCTATTTCACAAAACTTTGCAGACTTTTTATCTAAAGCCATCAGTACTAAAAAAGAGGAGCGTTTTAAGTCGGCAAAAGAAATGTTGGATGCTCTAGAGGCTATTGGAGAAGATAATTTGTTGGCAGAAAAACAAGATGCTGGAACTGAATTACCAAATACAGAACGCTTATATCATACCGAAATCACGATTTATCAACCAGGTTGTAATATAAAGTTGGCAGATAACATGCAACGTTTTGTGGTACTTAAAGACACGATTGATGTTGCTTTGAGTAAGTTTAAGGATAACCTAAAAAAATATAAATCGTCTATAAAACTTGATGAAAAAATAAAAGTAAACATCAAGGTAGATAGTGAATCTATTGTAAGCGAGATATTTTGGAATGGTGGCGCAAAAACCTTTACCGAAGGAAATGTAGAAAGGGTCTATCAGAGTTTAATAGAAACCGTTGAGAAAAATAAGGACAAAATAAAACGCTTTAAGATAGATGTAGAAGGCCTTAACATTGTAGAATACATCAATTCGTTGTACAGTCAGTCTAAACAAGGAAACTTCGGGACTAGAGCAAGTCAAACCGCAAATCAGTTTGATAAATTAACCTATTCACCATCCTTATTAGACCAAAAATTAATTTCTGATATCCTAGACGACAGATACAAGTTATTAATCATTACAGGTAACGCAGGGGATGGTAAAACAGCGTTTATTAAAGAGATTGAACAAAATCATGCGGTGAAGAACTTGGAGAGTTTTCAACATAAAAATGGAGCGCGTTTCCAGATAAAAGGAACACCATACGAAAGCAATTACGATGGGTCACAAGACCAAGAGGATAATGCCAATAATGACGTCTTGGAAACCTTTTTTGAACCTTTTGAAAATATCAAGGATTTCAGTCGAGCCAAAGAGGGTCGTATCATTGCTATTAATGAAGGGCGTTTGGTAGATTTCTTAATGACCTCATCAAAACATAAAGACCTTTATAATTTAATAGACCAATATTTTTATAATGAAGGTCATTTTAAGTTGCCAGAAGGGGTTATGATTATCAATCTAAACCTGCGCTCTGTGGTGGCAGACACTGAAAATGGAGGCAGCTTATTCAGAAAACAAGTAAAGAAACTGACCAATAAAGCACTATGGACAAAATGTGAAGGCTGTTCACTAGCAAATAAATGTTTCATTAAATACAACGTAGAATCCTTAAACGATTCCGCAGCTGGTGATGAGGTAATCACCAGAATGGAATGGCTCTTACGTACCGTAAGTTTAAAACGAGAGTTGCACATTACCATGCGTGACCTGCGGTCTTTTATAGCTTATACCTTAACCAGAGACCATGAATGTGAAGATATCAATACCTTATATGAAGTAGCAGCTGGTAAACCTGAAAACTATTGGCAATACTATTATTTTAATATTACCAATCCAGATTTGGATGATTCAGGCAACCAAGACAGATTGATTAAGTTGTTGAGGGAAACAGATATTGGTGAAGTACCAATTCCAGAAACCGATAGAAACTTATTTTTTGATAAGCATCAGCCCAAAGAGTTTATTGAGTTTTCTGAACGGGAAATAGACTTAATTGACCTTTTCAATAAGGTAAAGGATGAAGAATTACGTTTGCCGGTTCATGAAAAGACAAATGAAATTCTAGAGCGCATAAGAAACGTTCAAAAATCCTATATCAGACACCATTATTACGAAGGAAAATCCACTTTAATAAAGAGTGAAAATCAAAAAGGGAAAGGGATGCCATCCTTTATGTTAAGGCTACCATACCATTCGGTTTTCAAATTTGTACAATTGCTTCAGGATAAGAGTACCGGCAAAGAAACCATACAAAGTATTTCCAGAGCAATAGCCTTGAATGAGGGGTGTGATAACACCAATATTGATCAAAAAAGTTTGGTTTTGGCGGCTACAGAGGTAACAGACCCATATAGTAAATCCTTTAGGCTGTTTAATCTTAATGATTTCGAACTCAAAGTGAACAACACAGAGCACTTGGTGAAATATCTGGAATACGAACCAGATAGTTTTATGTTCAAGCATAAAACGGAATCACAAATTAAGTTAACCATATCCTTGGATTTATACGAAATGTTGTATTTCATTCAGCAAGGGTTTAGTCCATCACTCAATGATATAAGAGGAAAGTTTGTAGAGTTAATCATTTTCAAAAATCTACTCAAGAACTTAAACTATGAAGAAGTGGTCGTAACAAGAGACGATGCCGATTATTTCAGCATCAAAAAAGACAATCAAAATAGAATAGTAATCGAACCAATAAACTTTTAAGTATGGCGATTAAAATGAATAAAGAGGAAAGTGTGTTTCGTAATGAACTCATTTGTACTATAGATGCAAAATCTATTAATATAGAATACACCCTTGTTAATTTGTTTATGCTCTTAAGATATAATGGGCAAAAACCAAGACAGCTATCAAGAGGTAGAGGAAAAACCTTGATTGAGATAAATCATTTAAAGAATGCATTAGGAGTATTGGAGAATGAGAATAAGGTTGTAGGGTATTCAGATAATTCGGAAGCTATAGAACCTTGGATACGTAACAATTTTGTTAATATGGCTTATCGCGGTAAAATCGATAAGGAAAAAGTAGCCTCATTAAGACCTGTGCATTTAGAAAGCTATAGAGTGCGTAATGCAAGTGTAGCCAGAGATTATTATTCAGCAGATCAAGTCTATTTGATGTTAAGTGCTAATCCACAAGTTAAAGACGACCTAAAAAAATTCTTAATTGAAGGTTGGGATGCAACTACCGATATGCTCAATAGTTTAGATAATCTCGATATAGACAGTTTAGGGATGTTAAACATCATTCCAAAAATATCACCTCGCTTTGTATTAGATTCGGCAACTGCACTAAACAAAATTGAGCCATTATTAAAAAAGCAAGCCGAATTATTCTGCGATGATATTAGGAGGTTATTAGTTTATAAAAATAAAATACCTAGAAGTGTTTTGGTTGACTACTTAAAAACAATCATTTCCTTCCACATGTCATTGTATACCCAAAAATTGGTTCATTTTTTACCTGTAATGATTGAAAAAGGAACAGTAAATATAGAGGATGACTGGAATATTGTAATTGATACAACTGATGATTTTGAAAGTAAAGTGTCTACTTATGCGATAGAGGATGCAGATAGACTATACAATTCTATTTACAAATATATTGTTGCAACATTCAAAATTAATATGACTTTAGAATATTTAGAATTGAATAAGGACAATTCTGAAAATTTAGAAAAGGCATTGAGAGAATTGAAAGAAACCAGTAACGAGAAAGAAATTTACTTCAGGGTAAAGTTTAATAGTCTTTATAAAGATTTGGATGAAGAGGATAAATTATTGGTTGATGATATTACAAAATATGAAGAAACCTATTTTGATAAGTATTTAGCCATTATTCTCAATACGAAATCTAAAAGACAATTAAAGGAATATAGAGGGATGTTAGCAAATTTGAGCCAAAATAATTCTGATAGAGGTTTTATGGCTCAAGGAAGAAGTAAAAAGCACCCGAGACGATTTGTAATGGGGACACGATTATTGGAAACCTTGGTACAGATTATGGTTTTGGAAAGTCAAGACGACCATTTTATAACACGTAGCTTATCTATTGAAGAATTGATGAATAGAATTAGGGAGCGATATGGTTTAATAATAAATGGAATTACCGAGCAAAGATTTAGAGATGCTAATGTCAATACACATTTAGCATTTAAAGAAAATGTGGAAGCTTTTAAACAAAAATTACGTCAAATAGGATTTTACGACGATTTAAGTGACGCATATATTCTGCAAAAAGTAAGACCAAGATACCCATTGAACTAACAACAGTAATTACCAATGATGATAAATACATATTATAAAGAAATAATTGAATTAGTTATTGATTTGCATCAAGAAGAATTGCAAAATGCAAAACCTGGACATTGTATGAAAATTTCAGGTTTGGCATTTAAAGAATTAAATGTCTTATGCGATAAAATTAATGAACTATTTCCAGGAATAGATACCTACATTATATCAGAGGTGAATACAAATGAAAAATGTATTAGTGCCACCAAACTGATTGAATTAAGGAATAATCAGTCCAAACCACTTTTAATTCTAATACCATCCAACAGTAGAACGGCGGCAGAAGATTCTTATGGCAATGCAACTTTTAAGGAGTTGAGTTTAGAAGGAGTAGAAACAAAATTAGTCAATAAATTAATTGATGAAATCCCTTTGGAGTTTAAAAACTCAATTATAGAAGATATTATCAATTTCATAGGTCAAGATAACCTCAAGAATACTCAAATTATAAACTTTCTCATAAGTCTTAAAGAAATTGGTTATAGTGATAGAAGTATAGGGAATAATCTCTATAAACTAAACCTAATACCTGACACAAAATTACTAGAGGATAACAATAAAATTAGGTCGAGAATAAAATTCAATTCAGATTGTGTTGAGGTTCTATCAAACTTCGATAAACCTGTGATAGACCGTATTGCAGACATGCCTATTGAATCGAATACGTTGCAAGGGGAAATTGTAAACTTTATTAAAAATGAAGACCATTTAAATACAAAGCAGGAAATAGCAGAAACCATCTTCAAAAAATACCAAAACCTGAACTTTTCAAACTGGAAAATATCCGATTTAGAAATAGATTTTAGTAAGGTAAAATTATCTGTTGATGAAATTAAATCGAGTGATTTTAAAACAGAAAATGATAGGAAAAAATTATACGCCAACCCTAATAGCGCTTCGAAAATTAAAATAAGATTTTCAACCAATCCAAATCCCAATCAAATTTCCGATTTGAAGTATTTCAAAATTGTCTTGATGGAAGTAGATGGAGGTAGAGGGGGAGAAATTGCTGTTTTAAGAAAATTAAAAAAAACAGCTAATAATCGTCCTTACAGAGATGCCATAGTAGAATTAGAACCTAATCAAATAGATGATGGAGCCTATTTTATTAAAGTATTGGCAGAAAACGAGTTTGGAGAAATTTTGAATAATGATGATGATTTTAAAGAGATTAAAATTCAAGAGGTATGGGAAGAAGAATTAAAAAATGACCCAGATGCTTCGAAAGATGAGTTCCAATATAAACTAACTTGTGATTCCGATGATTTTGATTTTGTGGTTGATGATACCATTGATCGTGAAGACAACCAAAGAAAAGATAAGGTTAAAAGTGTGCTTCAAGCATTTTTAAATCATAGAATCTACGACCTAAAACATGAAAATGAGCCTACAGTACCAGAGCCAGTAGAACCTTCAAATTGTTGGTTAGACGATAAAAAAGTAAGTCACACCTCAATATTCCACATAAACTATTCGCAAAACCATAACTACCAAATACTCTTATCGTCTAAATTAAGAACCATTGAAAAAGAGTTTTTGGATAACGCAGGGTATTTGGGTTATGTTAAAGTAGATGTAAATAACAATGCGTCATTTACAAATTTTAATGATTACAAATTTATAGAGAGCAAGCTAACCTTGAGCGCACCAGAAACTGTATTAAGCTTGCGTTCCAAAGTGTTCAAACGTATTCAGGAATCCAACGAAAACAATGATGGTGTTTTCGAAACAGCAGATATATTTAACTTCAAAGAAGATATTTCAAATTATATTTCAGCATATACAGCATGGACTTCTGAACTTCAAAATCAAATTTCCAATACTGAAATTTCAGAGGAAGACAAAGCTAATTTAGTAGATTTGGTAAGTGAATTACAATTTTTGGATGTCGTTAAACTAGACACTAATCTACCTGATGGCAAAAAAATAGAAGCGTTGCTTTTATCGCCTTTACATCCTTTAAGATTAGCTTGGACATTACAGTTGTTAGATGTGTTTTTTAAATGGGAGCAAGAAACATTAGGCTTTTCAAAATACAAAGAAGCATGGTCAAATAATTTAGAGGTACTTTTTAATAATGAATTTAGTTATTCCAATAATCCATTGGTTATAGTTGGTAATCAGTCTTTAAAAAATTACAATTATTCAGGTGAACTAGCACATGGTTGGGGCTTGTATTTAGAAGGTGTTGACAATAAGGCAAGTAAGTCTTTTACATCAATATCTAGGCAGTTGCTTCATTACTTTAGAGGGCTTTTTAATATCACAAAAGACAACTATATCGATACAGATATAAGTAAAAAACAGGTAGTTACCCATATTAAAAATTATTTAAAGCAACATCCTTATGTGGACAAATTAATTTTGAATTTGGTAAATGCTGGAGACGCCAATGTGTTTTCTGATGCATTAATTGAATTGGAAAAAGAAAACGAATTTAGTAATACAAAATATGAGATAAGATTATTTAAGGATAATGATAAAATCATTGAGCATGGAGACGCACTTAAAAGTCTTTTGAATCCACAATCAATCATTTCTGAAGAAGCTGAAGTGTTTTCGCAGCCGTCCAAAAACAGGCTGTTCCCGAAATTAAGATTTTCAATAAATAACATTTCAGATTATTTAAAGAATCCATTGAAGTTCAATGCGCATATTAGTTTTTTAATAAGCCCATTTCCAATAAAAATTGAATTGGTAAAACCAGATTTAGACACTAGAAATTTCTATGTAAATGGCATTGTTACGGATTATACAGTCAATGTTGAGAACGATGACAATAGATTTAAGTGGAATAGATTTATTAAGGGTAATAACTTACCAATAGTTTATAGTAATCTTGGTCAATTGGGGATTCAATTATTTGAGAACATTCAATCGTTTACAAGTTGTGCTCTGAAATTAGAATATACAGAGGCAATTCCATCAACACAAATGGTATTGAATGAAAGGGATAAAGTGTTAATAACCCATTTACATGATTATTCAGACTGGGTGGTAACATTTGATAAGAATATGGGGCCAGAAGTATATGACCAACCCTCTAATGGTGAAGATATTCCATTTTTATTGGATTATGTACCTGGTGAAGAAGTTTCAGGAATATCATCTTATCTAACTACAAGGCCAACATCAGAAGTACTCGGTTTAATAGGACCTCATTTTAAGGAGTTTGACTTGGATATTCACAATGAAGAACATCAAGTAAAAATTAAGTCCCTTTTGGAAGATTTAAGGGCTTTAAGTAGCTCGCTGGTACTACAACTCAACTCATCTAAAAACAAGGCATTCGAGGTAATTGGTTCTGCTTTTACAAAGAGGGTGCTGGAAAAGAAAGGATTTTTAGAAAACGGCATTTTAATACCAATCGATTTACATCAAAATTTATTTAACCAAAATAGTTTTGAAAGTAAAAGTAGGGCAGATAGTTTGTTGGTATCTCTAGATCCAGAGAAAAGGGAAATTCTTATTACTGTTATAGAAATTAAGTGCAGGAAGGCGCTTAATGAAACAGAACGTGAAGACCTGAAAATGAAAATGAAGGAACAGATTGAAAACACTATAGAGGTTTTAAGATTCCATTTCGACCCACAATACAATCTCTCTAACGATAGGTTGGATAGGGAAATAAAAAATAAGGAGCTACGTGGGTTGCTTGGCTTTTATATAAATAGGTCAAATCGTTATAACTATTTGAGTGATTTGGTATATGATAATTATAACGACTTCTTATTGGATTTAGATTTAGGCTATAGTTTAAAGTTCAATAAAGTAGGTGTTATTTACGATTTTTCTACATCAAAAAAACATCTCAAAGAAATAGCTGATGGTGATATAACTATGTTTACCATGGGCAAAGATTTAATCGAAGATATTTTAGATCCAGATTCCGATTTAAATACCATTCGATTAGAAGGAGATGACTTGGGCAGTGAGTTAGTAGAAGCTTTAGGTGTTGACAATAAAATGAAAACATTTATTCAAAAGCTTAAAAAATCACCATCACTCATAGAACCGGAAAATAAACCTCAAGAAGAGCAAGCTAACAAGTCTGAAGTAGTAGATATAAAGCCTGAAGGAAAATCGATTCAGTCAAACGATTCGATTCAAGAACAAGAAAAGGTAAATGAACCTCAAGAACCTATTGTTACACCTAGTGATAGTAAAAGAACAAGTACAGATAAACCATATTCAGAACCAAATTTTGAAATATTTATAGGTAACTCTAAACCATCTTCACAATATGGGATTTTGGGTGAAACAGCGCATCAAAACAAAAAAATCGCTATTGATTTAAGTGGGGTTAATACAATGAGTCTATTTGGAGTACAAGGTGGCGGAAAAAGTTATTCCATCGGAACCTTAACTGAAATGGTATTAAAGCAATTCAGTAATGTCAATAAGTTGCCATCACCACTTGCGGGAGTAATATTCCATTACAGTGAGAGTATGGATTACGAGCCAGAGTTTACATCAATGATTCAGCCTAACGACCAGCCTAACGAATTAAGAATTTTAAAGGAAGTTTATAATGTAGAGCCCGATAGTATAGATGATATCATAATCCTATGTCCTGAACGTAAAGTGGAAGAACGTAGAAACCAATTTCCATCAGTTGAGGTTGCCCCGTTATTGTTTAATCCTAATGAATTATCAATAAAGGATTGGCAGTTTTTAATGAATGCAGTGGGAAATACATCTGATTATATTAACGAAATTAATTTCATTTTAGAAGAATTATTTGACACCAATAACTTAAATGTAGCAACATTAAATCAAGCAATAAGTGATAGTGAACTATTGTCTAGAAGAGATAAAACATTAGCAACCCGTAGAATTAGGTTTGCCTCAAAATATGTTAAGGATGTCAATCATTTAGCCAATTATTTACAACCATCAAAACTCATCATTATTGATATGAGAGATGAGTTTATCCATAAAGATCAGGCATTAGGCTTATTTGTAACAGCATTGGATATTTTTTCTGCAACAAACAGTTCAGAAAACCAATTTAATAAGTTTATTGTTTTTGATGAAGCTCATAAATACATGGATAATAAAGAGTTGACTGGAAATATTGTTACGGCCATTAGAGAAATGAGACACAAAGGGGTAAGTATATTAATTGCTAGTCAAGACCCACCAAGTTTACCTAATGAAATTATTGAATTAAGCTCAATAGTATTATTGCATAAGTTTAATAGCCCGCAATGGTTAAAACACATTCAAAAATCCATTACACAACTGGCAACATTGACACCAGCAGATATGAGTATTTTAAAACCAGGAGAAGGGTTTTTATGGGCTTCTAAAGCAAACGAAAAAAGGGTAACTAATCAACCAGTAAAAATAATAACAAGACCAAGAGTAACGAAACATGGCGGAGCAACAATTAATGCAGTTAAAAAGGATGAATAGTGAGTTTATTTCAAATATAGGGTCACGTAAGTCTAATCAAGATGTAGTGTTCATAAAGAATCTGGGTGAGGATAATAAGGTTTACTTATTGGCAGATGGTATGGGTGGTTATAAGAACGGAGGGTATGCAGCAAACTTTATCGTTGCAAACCTTTATCAAGGCTTAAATACCATTAAAAATTTTGATAAGGATAGTATTCAAGCTGAAGTGAATAAAGTTACAAAGGCGTTGACACTTGAAAATGAAAAACAAGAGTCTAAAATGGGTGCAACTATAGGAGGTGTAATTCAAGATAATGGAGATTTACACTGTTTCTGGATAGGTGATGTGAAAATTTGGCATATAAAAAATAGACAAATAGGTTTTGAATCTGTGGAACACAATTTAAAAAATGAATTAATTGAAAATAAGGTCTTTGTTGAGGCCAATAGTGCAAGAAAGTACAATCACATTGTAACCAGAGCAATTCAAAATGATATTAAAAAAGCGCAGATAGATTACAAACGCATTGAAGATTTTGAACAAGGAGATTATATCATTTTAGCTTCCGATGGAGTGACAGATGTTTTAAGCAACCATCAATTGTTGGATGTCATAAATTCAGAAAAAAATGTGGATGACATTCTAGCTGTAATAGATGATAAATTACAAGAAACAGCAAAAGATAATTATTCTTTGATATTGATAAACTAAAAAAATAGAATAGCTGTCAGTTTGAGAGCAGTAGAGAACAAAGCGAATTAGATGTCACATTGAGCTTGTCGAAATGAAAGTGCAGTAACCTGAAAAATCAAAACCTTAAATAACGTCAGTTCGAGTGTTTTTTATGAGTGCAACGAAATAAAAAATGTATAGAGAACAACTAAATAAAACTATATGTAAATACTAAAACCCCTCAATACCTATGCAAGAACACTTAAAATTTAACATATTAAGCTTCAATTGGCCACGTAAACTATTAACATTTTATGTATCGCTCAACAAAGTAGATGGAGTAGATACCATTCACCATAGGAAGTTTCCAAGTACAATAACAGAGGTGTTCAGCAATGAGGAGTTAGAGGAAGCAGAGGAAATATACACCACCTTTACCAAACCCAGAGAAGGCTTTAAACCTTTAAAAGTAGATTGCAACAACTATAATCTTAATTTATATAAGCAGTTTTTAAACGCACAAATTAAAGAGCATTTTGATAGCTTAAACATTGTAAATCGTAAAAATGGCGTATTAAAAGACAGGCAAGTTTGGGTGTTAAGTAAAGATGAATATCATAAAGACTATCACTATTACGATAAGTTTACATTAAAAATACAAATTGCCGAAGTATCAGATCATCCCGAGTTGGTAGTAGCATTCGATGGTACGTCTAAAATCCTAAAAAAATCAGTTCAAGAATTAGAGAATACACATCTGGTTACTAAAGCTATTTTTAGAAATCAAATAGTGAATTTTCAAATGGAAACAGATACACCTCAAAAAGAAGCCTTTTATAACAGCCTTATTTTAGAGGAACTATTACCAATTCTTAACAGAGAGTTGCAAAGAGATTTAAACATTCCATTTGAGCTTAAAAAAACAAAAAACAGGTACATCAAATACCTCAAAAAAATACAGGATTTTACCAAAGAGTATCTTTTAATAGATAGCTTCAAACAAATATGTGATTTTAGAAGTGAGGAATTTATAGATGCACCTTTAAACCGTATAGGTCATATAGATAAAGAAAAAGGCTTGTTGGAATATGGCAAAGACGCACAAGGCAACAAGCAAACTGGTATAACACCCAAATTAGAGTTAAACAGATACAGACCTTATTTTAGACCACCCAATCCAAATATTAAATTCTTTTTTATTTATCATAAAGACCACGAAGCAACAATTAAAAAGCTATGGGGCTATCTTAAAAACGGAACTGGTAATTATTATAAAGGTTTAAAAAGTTTTATAGATATTCCTGTAAATTCAGCACCTAACCATTTCATTGAATTTGAAAATAAGGAAAACCTAATTTCAGAGATAGAACAAAAATTAAATGAATTGGAATGGGATACATCGGTAGCCTATTTAGCATTTTATATAAGTCCATTTACAAGATTTGAATCCAATCCACAACTTAAAAACATTTATTACCAGGTAAAAGAATTGTGTTTAGATGAAGGTATTATGACCCAAGCTATAGATTTTGAAGATTTACAGCGAAACATCGGCAATTATCAATGGCACTTAAATAACATATCATTGGCTATTCACGCCAAATTAGGAGGAAAACCTTGGAAACTGGCAGTAACCGAGAAAAAAGAATTGGTTATTGGAGTAGGGGCATTTACAAATCAAGACCATAAACACCGCTATGTGGCAAGTGCATTCAGCTTTCAAAACAACGGTATTTTCAATAAGTTCGATTGTTTTTCAAAAAACGAAACAGATTTGTTGGCAGGAAGTATTATTACAGCAATTCGTAAATTCTTTACACAATCCGAAGCCGATAAAATAGTCATCCATTTTTATAAAGAAATGAGTAAACGGGAAATGCAACCCATATTAGAAGGAATGCATAAACTCAATCTGGAGAATAAACCTATTTACATCTTAAATATCAACAAAACAGAATCAAAAGACATCATAGCTTATGATACCGATTTTGTAAATAATCTAATGCCTTACAGTGGAACATTTGTTAGATTAGGAGAACGTAAATTTTTACTATTTAATAACGGTAGGTTTGAAGAACAACGTTTTTTTGATTCCGACGGTTTCCCATTCCCAATTAAGGTAAGTATGAGTAGCCCAAATGAAGATGCATTTGATGATGATAACATCATTACAGAGCTACTCACCCAAGTATTCCAATTCAGTAGATTATATTGGAAGTCTCTAAAACCTCAAAACGTACCAATAACCATTAGATACCCAGAAATGGTGGCGCAATTAGTACCACGTTTCCAAAACGATATTAAAGAAGAGGCTAAAAATAAATTGTGGTTTTTGTAAAGCCAAAATATGATAATAAAGAACTAACAATTTTTATAGATGAAAATAAAAAGTATAAAAAACTTCAGGTGGCATTATAAAACACAGGTAAGAAAGAGAAATGACCGCAATACGAATACAAATTTTGTTGGTGTATACCATGATGAAGGGAATAAAAGAACTAATGGATATTTTGAATTAACGCATGGAGATAAAAAAATACATAAGTTTTTACCTTCTATATTAAAAATTGCTGAAGATGGTCAAGCAATTTATGAGTTTATACAAAATGCAGTTGATTGTGGTTCAAGTCAGTTTTTTATTTTTTATAATGACAAATATTTCCTGGCGGTAAATAACGGAAAACCTTTTAATCACAAGGATGTTCTATCAATCCTTAATATTGCAGATACTACAAAAGATTATAGCTGTGATAACATTGGAAGGTTTGGGATAGGATTTAAATTAGTTCATAGGCTTGTTGGTAAAGATGAAGGTATTAAAGAGTTAATAGAAGATTATAAAGGGCCAGTAATTTTTAGTTGGAATAATTTAGGAGAATTAAAACAATTATTAGGAAATTCACCAGTTTTCCCAAATTTTGTAAAGAACCCGAAGAATATTGATGACATAACCGGACCTTGGTTATTTAAAATCATAGCAACAAATTTTCCAACAGAACCAGGAGAAAAAGTTCTTGATATTAATTATAAAGAGACTGTTCTATTTCCTTATTCTGAACTAAAAGAAATTATAGACTATTTAAAAGAAAATTTCAAAACACATCAAGGAAGATTTGACTTTGAAAATCTTGAACAAGGGTCATTATTCTTTTTGAAATTAGGAGAAGGAAAAAGGGCATTATTAGATAACGACTACAAAGGTCTTGAAAGTGGGGTACAATATTCCATGAATTTTCTTAAAAATCTAAAGGAAGTTTATATCAATGAAAATTCTTTAAAGAAGAGCGATTTAGTCATCAAAAGTTTTGAGATAAAGAAGGAGTCTGAACTTTTTAATGAAATAAATCCAGAATACTCAAATTGTGATATTAAAATAGCATTGGGATTTACTGATTATAAAAAAGCAGAAGGAATCAGAAAGTCACCAAACTTTTATAAATATTTCCCAATGGGGGATGAAACAAACGGTTTTTCTTTTATTATTCATTGTGATAGCTTTGATATAGAAGCTAATAGGAGAAAATTACACGATAGTAATAAAAACAGAAAGTTATTTCCTCAAATATCAAATTTTATAACACAATATGCAGAGGAAAAAAAAGAAAGTAACAGAAATGAATTTTTAAATTTCTATGCCAATATTTTGGTTTCTAGAATCCCTGTAGAAGATAATAATAAATGGTTATATGATATTTTCTTTGAAAAACTCTTGATTTATATTCAAAGTAATATTCCTGTCAAAGGTGGTTATTCAAACAATTCTCAAAACGTAAAAATAAATAAGCTTAAATCCCAACTAAAATTAGCTGATTTTGGATTAGGCCATATTCAATGGTTTGAGTGGGATAATGATGCAGATAGATTGCTTATAAATGAAGCTATTAAATCTGAAAAACTGGGAATTGAAGAATGGGACATAAGAAATATTATAGAAAATGCGGATATTGATAGTATAAATAATTGGATTGCTAATTGTGAAGAACCAGCGTATAATGACTTTTTAAATGAATTAGAAGAAAGCTATTTGCGAGTAGAAACAAAAGAAAGCATCCGTAATATCAAGCTTTTTAAATTTTCCAATGGAAAGTTTTATTCACTCAATGAAGTAATCAAAAAAGACAATTACGGTAAACCTATTTTTAAATTCACAAATTGTTTTTTCAGCAACAACAAAACCAAAGGAGTAAAAAATGAACTTACTAAATTGGGACTGGTTGTTTCTGAATTGTCAGTTGAAGATTATCCTATAATATTTTCTACAGTTACTTTACCCGATGATAGAAAACATTATGACTTGATTGCTAAATGGTGCATAGAAAATGGAAATAAACTATTAGCCAATGAAAAGAAAAAACTATTTCTTAATTTCATTAACGAAGCAACAAAGTTTGACAATGTCTCTGAAGTCACATTAAAAGATTTACATCTATTTTGTGAAAGTAATTCCGAAATAAAACCACTGAATAAACTTATTGATTGTAACCTTAATACAGCAAGTTGGCTTAATGCTTACAAAATAAAAAAAGATGAGTTTTTTGCTGAATTAGAACCTTATTTGGTGTCCGAGCAAGAAGAAATATTTGAAGAAATATTTATTCCTAATCAAGACTTAATCCTTTCTGAATTAACGGAAGAAAACGAAATAAAATCACTGGTAAAACTTTACCATGACAATCAAAAGCCATTTTTTAAGGAATATATAATAAAGAAAACTGAAAGCGGATTTCTGTTAGTACGAAAAACTAATAATTCTTATCAAGTTCGTCCTTCAAACAAAGAAGTAAGGCTATTTATAAAACAAAATTTTGAAGATACACTACTTGCTTTACCTTTTGAATTTGATGAAGAATGTAAAGACGAAGTTAGTATTGTCAGAGGCGAAGAATTATATGAACTCATTTTATCAAAGATAAATGTTAATGATTTCAAAGAGCAACTAGTAGATGTTATTCACTATGATGAACCTAAACGGAAATTCCTAAAAGACCTTTCAGAATTCAAATTCAATTCGGAAACTAGATACACAAAAGAAGATTTTGAATTCAAAATATTAAACTTGGCTTGCAATGTATTAAATGAAAGAGATTTTAGTGAATTTAGAAATAGTGTTGTCATTGAAACAAGTGAATCAATCTTCAAACTTTCAGACATTGCGATGTTTTCTGATAAAATAAATATTTCAAACAAGGAGTTTAGCTTATCAAAAATTTTACCATCAACACATCAAAATAGTGATTTGATAAGTGATTTAATTTCACAATTTAATGGTTTGGGAATACCAAATGAAAAACTGAACATCTTATTTGGGGTTAATGAAGAACTTGATACAGATGGTGTGTTTCAAAAGTTTATAGAACAAACTGAAGCACTAGAAAACCAAGAGCAATTCTTCTTTTTAGTTTATTATCATCAAGAAAATCCAGGTTCAGATATATTAAAATTGGGTTTTGATTTAAACCATGCTGTTTTCCCGTCTGAATATGCGTTAGAAAATGAAAAACTACCTGAATACTTGCAAAAATGGATAAATAACGAAGAAATTAAATTATCTGAACTTGAAAAATTAGGTATTTGGACTGAAAACACTGTTTTGGTAGAGTTACGTAAGTTTTTGAAAGGAGATATTAATGCATTTTCCAATATTAGGTTGGCACAAGACACTCGATTTAATGAAGATGAAACAATGCTTTTTAATACGTTTGAATGGCTTAAAGAAAAAGGCATAAAACTTTCAACACCAGAACAGTTTGAATCATTTAAGAAGATTGTAGATATTATCAATGAAAGTCGAAAAAGCAAAGGTAATTTAATAATAGAGGAGGAATACAATTTTGAATTGTTAAAGGAAAATTCAACCATATGGCAAGAAATAGAGAATTTCACTATTTTATTGTACGATGATCAAGTGCCTTTACTGGTTGGACTTGATGAAATTAAAGAGTATATTTTTTATTCCTACATGAATGGTGATTATGCTGTAAATAATAACATCATTTATATAAATTCAAAAAAAGATAAGATGCAAACGCTTCTAAAGGTGGCATCTGATGATAAAAATGAATTTTCATCAAAAGAATTATTAGAGTTGTTCGGTGAAAGGAATGAAAATGAAAATGAAGAAGATCAAGACACAAATACCTCTTTCCTTGATGAAGTAAATCAATTTATAACTGAAGAACTCGAAGCTACGGAATGGTCTGATTATATACCTGATTTAAAGAATTTATTACAGGATTTTAATAATCATCCTCAAGAAAAACAGAAACTATTTAATCTAATTGCTAAAATCAAATTAACGAAAGAAAGGAATATTAAATACGAAGATTCAGACGAAGGTTTCAATATTGTGAAAATAGGTAGTGAAAAATTCTTTGTACATAGTGCGAGAGGGGCGTTTGCCTATATTCATCCGAATGAGATTCTAAAAATGATCAATGAGGGATACAAAATGGCTCTGGATTTTAATACTAAATCAAGAATTAAAATCTATGACAAGGCAGAAGACATACTTGAATTAAACACAAACCACATTCTTGCTTTTCAAGGTGCCAAACCATTTGAAGATTTAATTGCTTTTTGTGAAGCGAATAGAGGCGAGAAAAAACATTTACTAATTATTGATAAAGACAATGCAAATGAAAAATCTAAAGCATACCTAAAATTATTTAACAATAGTGAAGATGACTATCAATAATAGTAAGCATATTAACTTAATACAAGACGAACTACTTTATCAAACAAATGAGTTCGAAAAATTGCTGAAAAAACAAGCAGCAAAAATGTTTGTAGAGAATCAACTTTATTTATGTAGATACCAAGGGTATGATGAAGTTAGGGGTAATATTATTGTAAGGTTTGATCATAAAATATGCTTTCCACCACGTAAGAATGAAAATTTACAATGCTTTGTTTCTTCAATTCAAGATGATAATGTGAAAAATTGGGGAGGTCTTACTTATGAGAAATTGAGAACAAATGTTGCGACTCAATTTGAGAGTAAAACGGTGTTTTTTAAATACGAAACCAACCAAACTATTGTTGGGCTATCTGGAGTAAAAGTTGAAGACATTGAAAAGTATGAAAGAAATGCTTTAGTGTTTTTAGCCCCAACAGACCCGCCATTACAATACCTGATTAATCTTGTGGACTTTTTAAAACAAGTAAAGCCAAATACAAATAAATTATTAGAGTTAAACATTGAAGAGCCAAATTGGAATCCACTGCCTTTAGTTGTGGATGAAGACATTATAACTAAAATACAAACAGATTTCTTCAAAACAGATACAATAATTATTCAAGGACCACCTGGTACAGGAAAAACTTACCTTATGGCCTTATTGTGCAGTGCATTACTTAAATCTGAATTTAGAATACTTGTTACTGCATTAACTAACAGAGCTTTGATTGAATTGGCGGAGAAAGAGCATTTAAAAACTGCATTACAACAAGGTAAAGTTTATAAATCGTCATTAACGGCTGAAGAACAAAAAAATGAAAAAGCAAAAGGACTTCAATCTTTTAAAAGTTTGAGCAAGCAACAACCGCAAATGTTGTTGACAACTTATTACATAATGAGTCAAATTGCAACGAAAGCAGTCGTTGATGAACACTTTGATTATATTATTATAGAAGAAGCAAGTCAGGCCTTTTTGTCAACTATAGCGTTAGCAAAAAAGCTTGGTAAAAAATGCATAGTAATTGGTGATATTAAACAACTTGAACCAATTTTTCATAAAGAATATGCGCCCGAAGACATAAATAATTATCATTGGATGATTTGTGGGCTTAAATCTATAAGTTTTTATCTTCCAGATGCAAAGCAATACATCTTAACCGAATCTTATCGTTTAACTGAAAACGCTATTAAAGGAACAAATTTGTTTTATGGAGATGTATTAAAAAGCAAGTCAGATGTAAAGCTTCCACTTGATTTTTCCAATTATCCAATGCTTAATAAGTACTTGAATAATCTTGGTGGTTCGAGTATGGTAAGGTTCCAACTACCCGAAGGTAGGCTTCCTTCTGCTGAATGTTCAAGATTTATTGTGCAATTAGTTGACCAAATCAAACAGTATAATAAGAAATCTGAAATAGCAGTTTTAGCTTTTCATAAAGATTCCATTCGTTCACTTCAAAAAGAAATTTTTGCAAAATGTGTAAACACTGAAAATGTTTTAGTAGAGACAATTGATAGAGTTCAGGGGCTTACAACAGATTTTTGTGTTTTCTTTGTTCCGGTTGAAGGTATTCCATTTGCATTACAAGCAAATCGTTTCAACGTAGCCACATCAAGATCTAAATTTTGTACGTTAATTGTTTCAGACGAAACGATTCCCTCATTCTATTCTGTTATTGATAAAAATGTAAAACAATTCATGCTATCAATAAGCAATTCGAGTTATTGTAAAGAAAAAACAGAAAATACTCAATTAAAAAATATAAGAGAAACACAAAATCAAAAAGGACCAAAAATTGTTGGTTATATAGACCCATCCAAATTTGAAAAACCAAGAAAAGAGATTAATAAAAATAAGAAAAATCTTTATATCATTGATACAAACGTATTTGTAGACTGCCCTGAAATAATTAATAAAATTAATAAGAAGTATCCTGTGATTCTATCAGCAAAAGTGTTAGACGAGCTTGATAAGTTAAAATCTACTTTAGATAATAATGGTAAACGACAAGTACAAAAAGCTTTAAAATCAATAAATCAGAATATAGATAAGAGAGATTTAAAAATGGAAATAGCAGATGTGTCTTTACTTCCAATAGATTTTAATAAACGTTCGCCCGATAATCTAATTCTCTCTGTAGCTTTAAAGTTCAAATCACAAAATCCAATTCTTTTAACTTCAGATAATGGCCTACAGATAAAAGCCAAAGGGTTAAAAATTACAACTATTACACTTAAAGAATATTTAAGTCAATTAAATAAATATTGATTCTAATTGCTAATTAAATCTATTTTGATGAGGTTAAATAAATCGAATACTTCTGGAATTACTATAAAAAGCTTAACGGTAGCTGTACTTCAAAACAAACCAAAAATCTTCCTATATCATTTATTAGCCAATAAAATAGAAACAACCTTTCCTAATAAATTAAATTTTTATAAGTTCTTTACCCATATGCTTAAATGTGCTTATAAAACATCTAAAGGGAAGTTACATTTAAAAATTGAAAATCCAGAATGGGAAGATGAGGGTTACAAGCATTACTGTTTCTACGATAATTACCATAAGCATAGCCGAATCTATGTTAAAATAAAGGAATCCAACGGAAAGCTTTATTTTGATATGGTACCATTTTAATAGCTAAAAATGTCAGATAAAAAAGGTCTCAAACGAAAGGAACTATTTGATTTAGTTTGGTCTAAACCATTAACAACATTGGCAAAAGAGTTAAATTTTGATGCCTATAATTTGCGTAAAATTTGCAGTAAACACAATATACCACTACCACAATCAGGTCATTGGCAAAAGATAAAGCACAATAAAAAAGTGTCTAAAGCTACATTCCCAGTAGATGTAGAAAAAGACAAAACAACAATCCTATTTCTTGATGAAAATGGTCATGCAGCTGTAGCCTTACCCAATTTAAGACACAGCTAAATTCAATAAATTTTCATTAATATCATTCGATTCGGGGAAGAATTCTTCCCCGAATCGAGGTTTATATTCCCTGGGTGATTTATTGCCCAGGGATT